>CAZHET010000555.1:0-4317 GCA_964531585.1 uncultured Planctomycetaceae bacterium
CGACAAGCCCTGGAATGAGTTTCTGACGGAACAGCTTGCGGGTGATGAACTGTTGACGCCACCTTACCAGGATTTGACACCGGACCACGCCGATCGACTGATCGCCACCGGCTTCCTGCGAATGTGTCCGGATGGAACCGCTGACGGAAGTGTGGATCAGAACACTGCTCGAAACGACGTGATGGCGGAAGCAATCAAGGTCGCATCGACGGCGTTGCTGGGGCTCACCGTCGGCTGTGCACAGTGTCACGCACATCGCTACGACCCAATCAGCCAGGCGGACTACTATCGGCTGCGTGCGATCTTTGAACCGGCCTATGACGTACAGCACTGGCGTGCTCCGAACGCACGCCTCGTGTCACTCTGGTCTGCGGAGACTCGTGCCGCTGCCGCTGCCGTCGATGCGGAGCTTGCCGATGTCGCAAAGAATCGCACCGAAGAACTCGACAGGATTGTCAGCGAAACGTTCGAGCGCGAACTCCTGAAACTTCCTGCCGAATTGCAGCCACTGGCTCGCCTGGCGCGGGATACGGCGGCCGACAAACGGACGCCGGAACAGGAACAATTGATTAAGGAATATCCGTTTCTCAATGTGGATCGCGGCTCCGTCTATCTGTATCTGCCTGATCGCCTGACGGAATTCAACAGCAAGTGGGATGGCCTCACCGAGGAGACAAAAAAGAAGCGACCCTCCGATGACTATGTGATGTGTCTGGACGAAGTACCGGGCCAGGTTCCCGTCACAAACCTGTTTTCGCGCGGCGATTATCAGCAACCCCGACAGGAAATTGCGCCCGGTGAGCTGTCCGTGCTGAATTCGAACGGAATGACGTTGCCGGTCGACGCGGAGGACATTCCCACGACGGGACGCCGTCTCAGGTACGCTCAGCATTTGACCAGCGGAGAACATCCACTGGTGGCGCGCGTACTGGTGAATCGATTCTGGCTGCAGCATTTTGGACAGGGGCTGGTGTCGACTCCAGGAGATTTCGGGATCAGGGGCGAGCGGCCTTCGCATCCGGAACTGCTCGACTGGCTGGCACGCGACTTCATGGACGAAGGCTGGACACTCAAGCGGCTGCATCGCATGATCGTGACATCCACGGCGTATCGACAGTCATCCGTGCGTCGTGCGGAACTTGATGCCGTCGACGGCGACAACCGACTGCTGGGAAGAATGAATGTCCGGCGACTTGAAGCTGAAACACTGCGTGACGCCGTGCTCGCGGTGAGCGGCAGGCTGGTCGAAGCGTCGTTCGGACCTCCTGTTCCGGTAAGTCCCGATGACGTTGGACAGATTGTGCTTGCGGTGGATACTCGCGATTCGGCGGGTCGCCCGACCGGCAAAGTTGAGCCTCTGGGAGATGCGGAATTCCGGCGCAGCATTTACGTGCAGGTTCGACGGTCGATGCCTCTGGGGATTCTGGAACCGTTCGACCTGCCGAGAATGACCCCCAACTGTGAAAAACGAAACGCATCCACGAACTCGCCACAATCACTGCTGATGATGAACAATCCGTTCATCGTTCAGCAGTCGGAATCCCTCGCAAATCGAATTCGTGAATCGGCCGTCGCAGATCCTGTGGCTCAGGCGAAGCTCGCCTGGCGCCTTGTGTTCAACAATACACCGAAAGAGAGTGACGTACTGTCGGCCGTTGAGTTTCTGACAACACCGGAAGTGACTGCAGGCAACCAGTCTGCGTCGCTGAATCATTTGTGCCATGCGTTGTTGAGTTCGAATGGGTTCCTCTATGTTGACTAGCACACGACGGCACTGGTTAGGGCAGCAGGTTTGGGGGCTCAGCAGCCTCGCGTTTGCCTGGTTGAGACAGCAGGAACTGAATGCCTCACCGCCCATGCCGCAGCTGGAACCATTGACCTTCGATCTCACTCCGAAGCCGCCCGTCGCGAAGCCTCAGGCGACGGCCATGATTTCGATGTTCATGCAGGGCGGTCCGAGTCACATCGATCTGTTCGACCCGAAACCGGAACTCAACCGGCGACACCTGCAGTCATTTACAGGCGACATCAAATACGACAACGCCGGTGAAGCCAGCAGTAAACTGTTCGGCTGTCCGTGGCGATTTCGAAAACACGGCGACTGTGGCATGGATCTGAGTGAACTCGTGCCGCATCTTGGTTCCGTGGCCGACGACATTTGTCTGATCCGATCGATGCATACCGGCGTCAACAATCACGGAGAATCCATCAACGCACTGAACACAGGTCGACAACAGGCGGGAAGGCCATCGCTGGGTTCATGGATGTCGTACGGCCTTGGCAGCGATCGCGCCAGTCTGCCATCCTTTCTGGTGCTCACCGATCCGTCCGGTCTTCCGGTACTTGGCGTCGAAAACTGGCAGAACGGCTGGCTGCCTTCCATTTATCAGGGCACCGTTGTCCGATCTCAGGAACCACGCATTCTGAATCTGGACGCCCCGGCCTCTTTGAGTGGTGCTGACCAGAAGCGGATGCTCGGTTATCTGCGACGCGTTAATGAGTCCCATCTTGCACGGCATCCGGGAGAACACGATCTTTCCGCGCGGATGCAGAGCTATGAACTGGCTGCTGGTATGCAGGTGGCGGCCAGTGAGGCCATGGATATTTCCGGCGAGTCCGAGGCGACTCACAGGCTCTACGGCATCGATAACAAGGTGACGCAGGAGTACGGGACTCGCTGTCTGATCGCGCGTCGGCTTGTGGAACGTGGCGTTCGCTTCGTGCAGTTGCATACGGGCAACCAGACATGGGATCATCACGGTGGTATTGTCCAGGCGCTGCCGGACATCTGCAGTCGAACCGATCAACCGGCGGCAGCGCTCGTGCAGGATCTGAAACAGCGCGGGCTTCTCGATTCAACGCTGGTTCATTGGGGGGGCGAAATGGGCCGTCTTCCGGTGATTCAGAACGAAAAGAACATCGGACGTGATCACAATACTTACGGCTTCAGCATGTGGCTGGCTGGAGGCGGAATCAAAGGCGGGTGCATCCACGGCGAGACGGATGAACTGGGCCATAAAGCTGTCGCGGATATCGTGAACCACTTTGATTATCATGCGACTCTGATGTATCTGTTCGGTCTGAACAACGAACGGCTTTCCATTCGCCGCCCGACAGGTGTCAGCAGTCTGCTCGATGACCAGCCCGGTCAGATTGTTGCAAAGATATTGAAACGTCCATCACAAGTTGCGGCGGGCTAAACGAGATTCTTTCCTGCCCTGACATTTTGTCGCGGAAGAACAGGAACATGACTGTGCAGGAGAACCGGATGCATCAGCGTCGAAAGTTTTTGGCGAGTCTTGCGGGGGCCGGCGCTGCGTTCCTGGCGCCGCAGCTCAGATGCAATCGCTGGCTGGCGGCGGCGGAAAGAGTCCGTGACAGGCTGCGGATCACGGACATCGAACGCTACGAAATCTATTTGCCCTATCACGATTTCAATGCGACGGATCTGTTTCGATATCACGGCCATCGCATCCAGGCGAACACCGTCCTTCTGGTCAAGACCGACATTGGTCTGGTCGGTGCCGGACAGTCGTGGGGCGTTTACGACGTCACGGATGCACAGCGTCGCAAATACATCGGCATGAGTCCCTTTGACGGGCTTGGTGCACGCTCGGATCTGCCGTTCAACATGGCCATGTACGACCTGATGGGGAAGTATCTCGAGATTCCGTCCTGGAAACTGATCGGTGAAAAAGTGCGCGATCGAATGCCCGTCGCAGCCTGGACCGCGTCGTTTGCTCCCGAGAAGATGGCCCAGGAGGTGAAACACGCCGCATCGCTGGGCTACAAATGGCTGAAGTATCACATCGACGAAACCCAGAATGTTGTCGATCAGACGCGAGCCATGCAGGCGGTCGCTCCTGCAGATTTCAAAGTTCACTACGACTTCAACGTAAACTCACATCGAGAAGCCATTGAGCCTGTGCTTGACGCGCTGAGGGAATTTCCGATTGTTGGGCGGATTGAAGATCCCATCAGCACTGAGAAGCCCGAAGACTGGCGTCACTTCTGTGACAAGTATGACTTTCCAATCGTCGCGCACCACGCGCCTGTGGACTTCATCGTGAACGGATCGGCAGACGGGTACATGGCCGGACATGCGCCGATTGGACATGCGATCCAAATCGCCGGAGTTGCCGAACAGGTCAATAAGCCGCTGATGCTGCAGCAGGCCGGCACCTACATCAATCAGGCTTTCCTGGCACACGAGGCGGCCGTGTTTCCCATGGCGACCATGGATCAGGTCAATCTTGCCGAACTCTGGAAGGAACACGTCACGAATGAACCGATGCCGATCAAAGACGGCAGCATCGC
>CAZHET010000556.1:0-4316 GCA_964531585.1 uncultured Planctomycetaceae bacterium
CCAATTGAGCTAGGGGTGCAGCAGTGCGAAGCATAGCCGGAGAGGCTGTGGCTTTCCAGCGACGTTCGAGTGAACTCCGGACGGGATTTCTCTGTGGGCGTCTCCGCTGTGCGAGCGTCGTGAAAGACCCGGCACGTCGTTGTTGACGGTTTGCGGGAGTCTTCGCTTTTAAGCGCGCAGGCCGGTTCTTCGGGTGAGGAGAATTTGAAGAAGGGCGATCTTTGGCGAGTCAGCAGGAGTCGCGGCGGTCGCAAAAGATGCGAACTTCAGTCAATTTGCCGACTCTGTTCCGACGAAGAACGATTCACGCATCATCCGGCACTTGTCCCGCCGGAGATGGCCGCATCCCGCTCGCCACTTCTCAGGAATGCCAAATGAGCCGCTCACCGGTCTCCGCCAACAGACCGCAGGACGCCGCCGGATTGCCTTCTCACGGCGCCCCCAGGGCAGCTTCAGGGGCCGCATTGGTGCCCGCACATCGCTCGCTTGCAGAACTCGATCAGTGGCGCCGGCAGCTCAATCGGTACTGCGAGGGAATTACCCGGCAGTTGGACGGGATTCGCGGCAATCTGACAGATGCTGCAGTGAATGCTTCAGATTCCCACTCCGTCGCGGACGACGCCTGCCGCCTGACGCTTTTACTTCGTCGTCGTTCATCCTGCAACGTGCCGAATCGCGACGCACTCAGTGTGTTCACAGTCACCGTCGGAGAATGCTGACACTCACAGGCTGCCAGTCATCCGCACTCTGGCCCGTGAGGCTGCCAGATATCAGCCATCAGTGGACGGGGTAGTCGGACAGATCGGCCGTCATCTGAAACGGCTCACCCACCGCATGCAGTTCGCGCAGAAAAGCGTCTACGTCGAACTCGGCGGGAACGGAGATCTTCATAACCATCTCGAAGCCGGCCTTGTCACCTGTGCGAATGGCATGCATCCCGGCGATGTCGATGCGATGCATAGCAATCACCGAGGACAGTTGCCGCAGCACTCCCGGCTGGTTCAGCCCGCCCAGCCGCAACGAGTACAGCCTCGATGAGCCGTTCACCTGCTCACGAAGGCGTTCGTTCGCCGGATCCTTCAGGCCGACGTCGATTCCGAACGGTCGACAGGCATCCTGCAGGTGGTCGCGGATGACGTCGCAGGCGAGGTGTTCCGGAAACTCCGCCGAAAAGATCATCGTGAAGAAGCCGCGGACGACGGTCTGGCTGGCTTCGCGAAGATCGCCGTCCAGTTCCGCCATCGCTTTCGTGACTGCGGACAGAATCCCGACCCGGTTCGCGGCGGTCATCGTGATGATATATTCTTTCACCATGGCTGTTGCTTCATCCGGGCTGGTGGCGAATCTGTGGTGTGCAGCGGATCGGTGCTGTTTGTCCGTCGGCCGACGACCGGGCTGCTCGCCCCGTGACGGTTCACGGAGCTGGAATTGACGTGCAAAGTTCAACGACATGCCCGTCGGGATCTGTCAGGAAGACCTGAACCGCACCGTCGGGCCGCAGCTTTGCGTCGTCAACGAGGACGATTCCCTGATCCTTCAGCAACCGGGCGGCGGCGCGGGCGTCGTCGACTTCGAACGCAAAGTGATGGTTGCGGCTGCTTTTCACCAGCACGTCATCCGGATAACCCGCCGGGCCGCTGCGGTCGTGTTGTTCAATCAGATGAATCAGCGTGGCTCCGGCCTGAAACCACGCTCCGGCGAAGTCGAAATTCGGCCGCGGCACTTCGCTCATGCCCAGCAGACCGACATAGAATCGCCGGCTGACTTCGACGTCTCTGACAATCAGCGTCACGTGATCGATGTGTTTGACGCGAATCGTGGCGGCGACAGAGCCCGTGGCTGCGGCTATTGTCGCTGCGGATTTTGGTGAAGCGGTCTCTGGTGTTGTCGGCGCGGACACGGGGAAAACTCCTGTGGCGATCTCGAACTGCAGGAACGTGGCAGTCCGCCGGATGGCTTACTGGTCGACGGCGACTATTGTGGCGGCAGAACTGACGTGTGACAAACGACCCGATAATCCGTGCGAACAGGCTTGGCCCTGTGTCCGCTGATGAAGCACGACTCCAGTCAGCCGGCGACTCCGCCCGCATATCCTGACACTCCCACGACAAGCGCGGCGGAAGATCGCCTGTTGATCAACCCACGGTTCGGCGACAGAGACAGTCCGTCATCGATGACGGGCAATCGGCCCGGAAGGGACGTTGAGTTGACGTGGCCAGGCAGGTCGCTACGTTCCTGCCACAACCGGTCGTCGACCGTTGCTTTTTCGCCGATCACGCGCCTGGAACACTGATCAGCGGAATGTCACTGGTCGTGGGTTGCATGGTCGACAATCGTCGTCCGTCTGGAAGCGTTCGCGAGTCTGGTGACCGCCGCGGTCTTCAAAACCGTTGAGATGTCAGCAATGGCGTCTGGTGGGTTCGATTCCCATCCGCTTCCGTGGTAGTGGAATAGGCACCCTTAGTAACAGTTGCGAAAGACTGCGAATCGACAGGAAAAGAAGGGCGATTGCCGATCGTTCCTTCAATCAGTCGCTTCGCGGTTTTCGCGGCTGTTCGCCTGCTTTCTTCTCCGTTGCGCGTCGGATTGCGCGTCGCGCCTGAAGACGCGTCATCAAAGTGCGAATCCATGACCTGAAGATAGTGCCGGTCAGCAATGTCTTCACTGTTGCCCATCCACTCACACACCGTCTTTCGCGGAAATCGTTCTTCCAGCTCCGTCTGACGCGATGCGCGAAGATTGTGGAAGATCTTTGGCCAGGTCTCGAATCCGGCCTTGGCGACCAGGTGCATCATCCGACGCCGGATATTCGCATCAGTCGTCAGCCGCCGCCTGGCAATGATGAAGGCATCCGGCGAGACGTCGTCGGCCGTCTCCTGAAGGTCAAGCAGATACGGTACGAGTTCCGGAAACAGTGGAATCTCCCGCGTTGGCTTGCCGACCTTTTCTGTTTTCGGGGCCTGCACGTTAATTCTTCGTCGCTCCCAGTCAATGTGCCGCCACTGGAGAGCAAACGGCTCTGACGGGGTCCTCAAACCGCCCCAGCGTGACAGGGCAATGATGGCCCGCATCTCTGCATCCGGCGCCAGCGAAATGACTTTTTCGATCGTCTCGGCCGCGACAAAGCGTTGACGCGACTTGTCGATGGTGCGATCCGCTTTCACTTTGCGAAACGGATTAGCGGCGATAATTTCGGCATCGACCGCTTCATTCAGGAAACCGCGAGCGAAGGACAGATGTTTGCCGGCCGCCGAGGCCTTGTGCCCCGCGCCACCAAGAGCCTTCGGTGTCTTCAGCCAGCGGTCGAAGTCCTTGCCGTCTTTCTTCGTCAGATTCTTCAGCGTACGACGCTCGAAAAACGCTCGAATCTTGGTCGCCGTCTGCTTCCAGACCTTCGTCGTTCCCGGCTTTACATCCTTGCGGCTGAGAATGTACTCATCGACAAAATCAGCGAAGACCTCATCAGCCCTGGCACCGTTATTCAGTAGTCCGAGTGTCGTCAGCCTGGCAGCCAACTCCGGCCAGTCTGCCTGAATGCCAACCACCCATTCAACCGTCCGCCGCTTCGGTTCTTCGCCGGTTTGAATGCAGCGCACCAGGTGGTCAACATGCTCGCCGATCTCGCGGGCTATCTGCTTCCTGATGTTACCGAGATGGATTGCCTGCCGCCCGCCGTGCGGCATCTTAAAAATCAGCCGCTTGCGATGCGTCTTCGCATTTGTGGATACCGTTGCCATGCACGCTTCTCCTGCACCATTGATCTGAGACAGCGACTCGTGACACCATCCTACGTCCGAGCCATCATGCCTTCCACGCCCGGCTCGAAGATGTTGCCTTCGCAGTATCCCATCGAGCAAGCCTGTCGGAGTCCACGACCGGGCAGCCGGCTTCAATCCAGTCCATAAGTTCGGCCAGTCGCCATCTGGGAATGCGCCCGAGATACACCGGCTCGGGCATCCGGCCCGAACGCACGAGGTTTTCAACGTGCCTGGCGGTCACGCCTCCCAGCATTCGGCACACCTCCACTTTTCGCAGCAAGGTCGGTAATGCCCGACCATGTTCATCGCCATCCCTCGCAATAGCCGGTACGTTGAATGATGTCATTGTCCAGGACCTTTCGATTGCTTGTGTTGATCGCAGCTCCGCAGAGTCCATCCGGCCGAGAATACACGATCACCCGCGAGCTGCGGGACATTGCGCCAGAGTTGGGAATCCCTTGTGGCAGTCACTTGCGGTCATCGAGACCGTTTGCGGCAGAGAATGCATCCCGTTGAAGCGGTGCGAGTTGGATTCTGAGGATGCGGATGCGGGTTTGG
>CAZHET010000557.1:0-4310 GCA_964531585.1 uncultured Planctomycetaceae bacterium
CTGACCGGCCGACGTGGTCATGGACGATGGTTGTGTCTTTCCTGTCACCCTGATCCGAAAGGGGTGCGGCACCATGATGGTTGAATTTCCATCTGTTCAGTGGCGATCGTGGCTGGTGCGCTCGATCGCACCGTTGATCGTGTTTACCGTCGCCACTGTGACGGCCGTCGCCGTGTACGGAAGTGTTTCCGCGGCGATGGATCGGGTCCGTGGATTCGCTGCTCGCCCGGTTCGGCAAGAGATAGATTTGGGAACCCTGACCGTCGGTGATTCTAAAACCTGTGCGATCAGCATTCAAAATCTGCTCGGGTCCCCGCTGGCGATTATTGGGGCGAAAACCGACTGCGGCTGCGCGGTTGCCAGCGGACTGCCGCTGGAGATCCCGCCGTATGCTGTCGGCGAGTTTTCCATAGTCGTGGCACCGTCCATCGGGGAAGCTGGCGACCCGTTCGACCGGTCTGTGTTACTGATTCTGGACGCCGAATCGCGTCCAGTCGAAGTTCGACTCGTCGGAACAATTCGTTTCGGCACACCGTGACCCGCTTTTCAGAAGGAGGTGCATGATGGTTCAGATGATCATTCGACGCGCGACACTGAATGACCAGTTATGGCAGGCGTCGCTGCTGTATCTCGGGATCGGGTGCTTGCTGGTGGCGCTGGCTCCCGCCCCGCCGTCTGCTCTCGCCGGCCTTCCGGGTGGTGGGTGCGGGTCGGGGATGAAGGACTGCCACGGGACATGCATCGATGAAGACAGCTTGTGTTGCGAAGACGGTTCATATGGTGACGCCGAGACATGTGCATGCTGCACGGGATGTATAGACTCGGGCTGTACGTCTGAGTCGACGATTGTGTGCGTTCAGGATGTCGAGGAATATATCAACTCCCAGGATCCATAGAGGGAATGTGATGGTTCGCGCCGATAACCCTGGGGCTGCGACCAATGCACGCCTCGTAGCGTTACTGCTATCTGTGATATTTGCATTGTTTAGTGCGGTGCATTTCGCATCGCGGTTGCTGGGCGTCAACATATACATGCAGCCCGTGATCAGGCTTGCCCCTGAGCGGGTTGACATCGGTGCGATTAATCCGGGGCATACAGCGAACGTCTCTGTGACTGTACAAAATATCGGTTCTGGCAGACTGCGATTGACCACAGTGAAGGGAAGCTGCGACGCATGTATTGCGGTCACTTCATTCCCAAAAACACCTATCTATTCTGGTGAATCAGCCAAGATTCAGTTTCAGATTACCGCAGGTGACAATTTTGGGCGAATGCAGAAGCACGCCATGATCTGGTCAAATGATTGGACAGAACTGCCCTGTCGACTCAGCTTCCAGTGGGAAGTCGCCCCCGCGCCAACTGCTCAGCTTGATTCCGCGAATGAGAGTACGGTGTCACCTCATTGCGCTAACAGAGCAGCATCAGGCTCTTTTGGCATTCGTCAACGTGCGCTGGTTCGTTCGTGTATTCTAGGAGATTAACCGATGTTTCGACCTTTTGTCCGAGAGTCGTGCCTTGCTCTTTCTGTCCTTTGCGTATGCCTATTCATCGGGGGTTGTGGCTCGGGCGCCGCCGCCAATGGGTCATGTGCGTCAGCTTCGTGTACCAAGATAGTGGCCACGGATCCATTCTGTTCGTTCAACGCGACCAACGGCAAATGTGACCACCGCGATGACAACTGCACAAAGAAAGCCACAGCATCACCTGCAGTAACATGTTTATGTCACGATGGCATGGTGTCTGGCAAGTTCAGCTGCCTCTGCCACACGCACGGGAACTTTAATTTATAGTGACAAACACTCCAATGGCCGGACAATTGTGCTGCTGGGAGGGCTCGCCCGATGCCTGAAGTTTTGTATCAGCGAGCGACCAAGCAATTAGCGAGCCACAGGCTGGGTTGGCCAGCGGGCATGTGTCGCATTGTCGTGTCGATCGCCGTCTTCGTACTAGCTTGCGACGTGCGGATGAACGCAGCGCCATTACAAGGTGATAGTTATGTGGAAGATGTGGCAGGCGACCGCACGTTGATGAGCGAATTGTCGCGGCAAATTGCGAAGACGAAAACTCAATATAACTCGTACACGGTAGAGGTGCGGAAACGCACGCTCAGAATCGATCGGAACGCTCATGAGACCGAAGAACTCAATACCCAGATGAGATTATATCGTCGTGGCGCACACCTGTTCCGGGCAGATGGCACGAGTACGAATGTAGTGGGCCAGATACAGAGTGGTATTTTTCTGATGAACGGGCGCGAAGGTTGGCACCTTCGCTTGGATCCAGCCACAAGCAAGCACTTCATCACAGAACATGGCGAGGCCCAAGTCACCGAGAGCTGCCAAAGCTACAGTTGGTACGCCGAGGCTGCCTATTCATTTCATTTGCAGCCCGTCGATCAGGTCTTGTTTGCTAACGAAACGGAATCATCTTTGCTTTCGGTGACGGACGGTCAGAATAACCGCGGTGAGCGTTTAATCGTTGTGACGCAAGAGATTACCCCGCTCTACCCCGACTTGATTCCTGCTGGACTGGCTCCTTGTACTCGTACATTGCGCTTTCTCAGGGATTACAATTGTGTGCTGCAGGATGGAGTTGTGACTGGTTGGAGTTCAAGCGGACATCAGACCCTAACGAAGCAACGTTGTGAATATGAGCCGTTTACCAAGACGGTGCCGCGGCTGGCAGGAGTGACAATTGAGCGATTTAGTCGAGAACAGGGATATCTGGGTGGCGAGTCTCCTTGGGAACCGTATTTGCGCGAAGTTGTGATTGTGAAAGACCTAAGCTTCGATCCACCCGACGAATCGTTATTTGAAATTGCCAATCTCGTCGATGTCGGTCGGCGGCGTTCTCCGCGAGCGGACAGCATGAAGTGGGTATTTGGGCTGTCGGGGCTTGGGTTTCTTTTCCTGTGGTTTCTGCTCCGGGGCGTAAGCCGGAAACGCGGTGAACCAACTGACAGTCGGCGATGAACCGGGAACTTGGCAGATGCCACTTCTGCCCGGATGCCGGAATCTATAGTGGGGCCGTGTTGTCGGACGTGGTTGCCGCACTCGGATGATTCACTTCGGCGTTCGTCCGATGCGTTCTGAACGAGACGAGAGGCAATCGTTCGATGCCGAATGCCAACCGCGATGTCTGCTGGCATAGCCTTCGGCGACTGATTGCCGGCGTTCTCGTCGCGGCCGCAGTCCTGAAGGCGTTGAACAGCACGCAGATTCTTGTGACGGACGGCTTGCTGTCGTCGAAACCGCTGTTGCTGGCGACGATTGGCTTCGAAGCCGGTGCCGCACTTTACCTGGTGACCGGGCCACTGTTCGGAACCTGGTTGCTGACACTGGGAACGTTCACAGTGTTCGCCTTCATTTCCGGGTATGCTCTGGGCACCGGTCAGGACTGCAACTGCTTCGCGGAGGCAATCGATTCCCGAGTGACGCTGACGCTGGACATGATCGTTCTGTCACTCGCAATCTGGTTCCGGCCGGTCCGGCACGCGGTATGGGGAAGCGGAATGAGCCGCATGATTCCACGTGCCGCGGCGGTTGGCCTGTGTGCATCCATGGCTGCTGCCGGATGGCACGAAATGAGTATTCGGTCAGAGTCGCTCGAAGCCCTGAACCCGGATGAACTGATCGGCCGCCCCTGGCCGCTCGGTGATTTGTATCATTCGGAGTTGGGTGAATTGTTGAACGGCAATTGGTTACTGGTGGTGGCGGCTCGCGACTGCGAACGCTGTCACGAATTGATCGAGCGGCATTTCCCACAACCGACGCGACACCGCGCGGACGAACGAACCGCAGTCTTTGTTGCCGACGGCGAACGCTGGCCGTTTCAGTTTGACGAAGTCTCACTTGATGTTTCTGGTGAAGCAGTGGTTTCATGGCCCGGGGACGCACCGTTTGTGTCAACGCCTGCCGTGTTTGTGATTCAGGACGGGAACGTCGTCGAGGCTGCTGATGGCAAAGGCGCGCTGAGAGTGATCGCCGCCTTGTTTCAGAGTGTCCCATGAGGTGCCTGAGGACATTGGATGCCGCAGCTGACGCAGGCATCGCCGTGGTCCGGCGAGTTTTCACGCGGACCCGGTTGCCGTTTCTCTTGATCGTCGGTCAGGCCGTACTCCTGCTCTTTTTTGCCACTCGCCATTCCCCGGTTCTGGACGAGATCGTTCGAATCAGGGCTGGCTGCGACCACTGGCGGCACGGAACAGTCCGCCGGAACCCGGGCAACCCACCGCTAAATGATCTGATCACTTCCGCTCCGATCATGCTGCTTGTCGCCCCGAATGCAGTTCATGAATTCCGCACGAATG
>CAZHET010000558.1:0-4303 GCA_964531585.1 uncultured Planctomycetaceae bacterium
TTCAGCGACGACGTGATTCGTGAATCGCTGGAACTGGCAAACGTGCTGAAGCTGAACGAAGACGAACTGCCCGTTGTGGCGAAGCTGTACGATGCTGCGGGATCTGACGCTGATGTCGTCCGGCAGTTGGCACAGCAGCTTGAACTGCAGGTGGTCGCCGTGACTCGCGGATCAGACGGGGCGATGCTGTATCGGGCGGGAGAGATTCTGGAACATCCGGGCGTGGCCACTTCGGTCGTCGACACGGTTGGAGCTGGCGACGCATTTACGGCGGCGATGACTCTGGGTCTGCTGGCCGGTGACGCTTCAGCGGCGATTCTGGACCGGGCCGCTCGCGTGGCCGCGTTCGTTTGTACTCAGCGCGGCGCGACGCCGGAACTTCCCGACGACCTGTGACAGAACCGCAGGCTGCGTCGCTCACACGCCAGGCTGCTTATCCGTTGTGGCACGACGATGCCGCCACAGGATCACACTCGCGATCACCACCGGTACCGCAGCGGCGACAATCCAGGCGACGGGAAGATGCTGCCGTTCGGCCGTGCCGATCCCCATTTCCTGCAGGCGATCCTCGAACTGCGAAATCGTGATCAGCAGACCATTGTGCAGCACATGCAGCAGCATTCCGGGAAGCACACTGGCGGACTTTTCGAACACGATGCCCAGCACCAGCCCCATCAGCATCGTGGGAATGAAACGTTCAAAGAACAACGCGTCACGGACGATGACGTGAAACAGGCCAAACAACAAAGCGCTGCTGACGATGGCAGCCGATGCGGAGAACCGAGTACGCAGTGTGTTCTGCAGGAAACCGCGGAAAAAGAACTCCTCGGTCATTGCTGGTATCACTGCCAGGCACAGCAGTTTGACAAGCAGCGGGACGGCGTCGAGGTCGATCTCCAGGCGAGCGTACAGTTCCTTCAGACGTTCAATCTGTTCAGAGCCGGACAGCAGCAGATTGACTTCGTAGATGAACGGCCACAGCGACAGTCCCAGCAGCACCGCAACCACAACCATCGGCCAGCGCGGCAGGGCCAGAGCGAATCCTGTCAGTGGCGCGACCCGCGTCAGTCTCAGCAGCAAGAACGGCACCAGCAGAAAGATGCCAACGGCCACCGGAATCGTCGCCAGAAATCGCAGCGTCATCGACGCATTCAGCCGGGCTGGCAGAGAATTGGCAATCAGGAACAACGGGAACACAAGCGCCAGAGCAGTCCACACGACATAGATCGGAGCGACCTTCTGCGGCTGCTCGGGCCGCCGGATCAAATCCGACCACGACCCGCCGCTGCCGTACAGCACCGCGTCAGAACCGAAAATGCGCGCCGCCAGCGACAGGGCCAGCAGGCCGTACACCGTCGTCGAAATCAGTACGACGGCGAACATCACCGGATCGAAGTAACCCTGCAGCAGATCGCGTCCCAGCAGTACCGTGTTGGCCAGCGGAGTCACCGCCAGCAGCGTGTTCATCTTCAGATTTGGCATCAGGCTGAACACTCCCGGAGTCAGCGACACCAGCATCAGCGGAATCAGATAAGCCTGAGCCTCCTTAAAACTGCGAGCCACACTTGTCAGGCTCAGCAGCACCGCGGAAAAAAACGCGGCGAACACAATCATCATCACGACGATCAGAGGAATCACCTTCCAGCCCGCATCGCCAAGCACGGCTTCTTCCAGTCCCAGCGAAAACAGCGTGGCAAACATCGAAAGCATGTTGACCGATGCGGTCAGCAGAGCCACAACCAGGACGGCCAGAAACTTGCCGGCCAGCAGCGTCATGCGTGACACCGGGGCCGCCACCAGAATCTCCATCGTGCCTCGTTCACGTTCGCCAGCCGTCAGATCGATGGCCGGATAGACGGCTCCGGTCATCGTCATCAACACCAGGACCAGCGGGATGAATGTAATCAGCGAATAGCCGCCCGTTCCCTGCCCTTCCACTTCAACTGCCGTGTACTGAGCCGGCTTTCTCGGCGACAATCCATTCTGGCGCAGCAGAAAGTCCACATAGCTCTGGTTGACGGCGTCCAGCCGGCGAGTAACTTCTTCGAACGCGCGGTCACTGATCTTCGACTGGGAGCGATGAATCAGTTGCCACTGACGAAACTCCGGTGCGTTTCCTCGACCGCTGTTGCTGCGGGTGCCGTTTCGTCTGCCGCTGCCATTGCTCCCGCCATCGGTGGTGCCGCGGCTGTTGCTGTTGGCGCTGCCGTCGCGGGGAGCGATCTGCAGCAGAATTCCCAGATCGGAAAAGCCTTCTTCGACCTGGTAACGCACAGCGGCTTCGGAGGAATTCTCGGGCCAGTGAATATGGAAGTCGATGCTTCCGTCATCGCCGGTATTCAGCAGTCCGGAAACAGCCTGCGCGGGATCCGCCGCGTCGCCGGATTTGCGGACCGTTGATGGATCCTGAGCCAGCGCGAAGTCACCCTGCTGCAAGGCAAATCGCACAGCAGCGGCATCGTCTGCGGACTGAACGCACAGATGCACTTCGACCTTGCCGAGTCCGTCCAGCCCGCTCAGCAGCCCCTTGCGCATGATGACACCCAGCAACGGGTACACCAGCAGCGGCATCAGCACCAGACTGATAATCGTGCGCCGGTCCCGCAGAATTTCTCGCAGTTCCTTGCGAGCCAGCCGGAAAGTTCTGACCAGCAGCAGGTCGCCGCCCGCGCGGCTGGCGTCACGCCCGTCGGTCGCCGTGTTAACTTCGGATTCCGGCGTGCTGCCTTCTGCCGAATTCTCCGGATTTGCCGAAGTCATGCGGCGGTCTCCGGTGCGGGTTGGCTCAGCAGTTCGATGAACATCTGAGTCAGCGTGGGCTGCCCCGTCTCGGCCTGCAGTTCCGACAGAGTACCGCTGTACCGCAGGGCTCCGAAATGCAGCAGCCCGAAGCGGTCGCCGAAGCGTTCGGCTTCGCCCAGTCGGTGCGTGCAGATGATCACGGCTTTCCCTTCGCCGCGAAGATGCTGCAGATATTCGAAGATGACCTGACTGCCGACGATGTCCAGTCCGCGAGTCGGTTCGTCCAGCAGCATGACCGGCGGATCATGAATCAGCGCGCGAGCCAGGTTGACTCGCTGCTTCTGCCCGGTGCTCAGAACTCCGCAGCGCCGGTCGATGAATCCGCGAAAGTCCAGCAGATCCGCCAGCCGTTCAATGCGTTCGCGGCACAGGCGCTGCGGCACGTCGTACAGATCTGCCACGAAGGACAGCATTTCACGCGGAGTCAGCCACTGGTAAACGCCGACACTCGTCGACACAAAGCCCACTCGCCGCTTCACGCGGTCGGGAGCATCCGCCACAGAAACTCCGTCGACGGTAACGTCGCCGCTTGTCGGCTGCATCAGCCCCAGCATCATTCGCAAAGTCGTCGTCTTGCCCGCTCCGTTCGGCCCCAGCAGCCCGAAGACTTCCCCTGCACCGACGTCAAAGGAAACGTCATCCACCGCCAGCACGTCCGGACCATCAGCGGCGGCGAATCGTTTGGAAAGATGCGAAACGCAGATCACTGACGAATTCCGGAGTCGGGGCTTCACGAAACACGGTGGCTGCCGTGCCTACGCTGGCCCGGTCATCGCCTGCTGGAGAAATCGCAGCATTCGATAGCATAGCATCGCACATTCCGAATGGATTCGCAGTTGTGCCGTGATCCGCAGGTTCCGGGAGGGCGAAGCTCCCGCTGAACCACGAGTGTTCCCAAACCAGCCGATGCCGTCAGCATCGGCCACGTTGCGAACGCTGCCAGCATTCGCAACGGGCTAACCGGCTCGGCAGGAGCGTCGACTTCCCGAATCTCCTGCGAACAAGCGTTTCCTGACTCGACAATTTCGCCACGACGACAATTACAATGAGCGGCAGCAGCTTCGCCCCCCGATTCTGCCAATACGCTACCGAAACCACACGAAAGGACGCCGTCCGTTGCTTAACGTGGAGATTCGACATGCCACCGCTGCAGACGTCCCGGACATCGCGCCGCTGTTTGACGCCTACCGCGTCTGGTACGGAGCATCGTCTGACCCGGACAAGGCCCGGCAGTTTCTGACTCAGCGGATCACGAACAACGAATCCACCGTCTTTCTGGCAGTCAGCGATGGTCGCGGTGTCGGATTCACGCAGCTTTATCCCTTGTTCTCTTCGATTTCGATGGAACCCATCTGGCTGCTGAACGACCTGTTCGTCATCGACGGATGCCGCGGTCAGGGTCTCGGCTCGATGCTGCTGCAGACGTCCGCGCAATTCGCCACGGAAGTCGGTGCCATTCGCCTGGAACTGGACACCGCCCGCACCAACCTGCAGGCTCAGG
>CAZHET010000559.1:0-4300 GCA_964531585.1 uncultured Planctomycetaceae bacterium
CCTCCTGAAAAGTCCGTCTCAGGGAAATATCTCATTCCTCCACGCGCACGGTATAGCAGGGACGCAACCGCCGCCAGGCAGCAGGCAGCCGTGGCAAAGATCGAACAGGAGTTTGAAGTTCGCCTGAATTCCGTCGATCTGGCTGCCGAATCCGGGATTGCTGCCACAGATCTGATTGCTCAACTACGGTCGCGCGACGAAGCTCTTGCAGAATCTGCTCAGGAACGACTGATCCCGGACTGTCGATGCCGGTGGTTCTCCGCTGCAGGACGGCGACCAGTTGTATTCCGAAACCAGCTTTGCCGATGCCCTGGCTCAGTACCAGATTCAACGGGCCGCAAGCGCAGACCAGAGCAGCGAAGTCGCTCAGGAGTCACAGTTCGAAGCGGCCATGTGTCTCCTGCAGCTTCAACGGACGGCCGAAGCGGAATCGCTTCTTTACGAACTGCTGCAGTTGCCTGGTGATATGTGGCCGGCTCTTGCAGGCATCACTCTGTGGGATGAAGCCGTGAAGCAGAAGTGTGTTGGCGACGCAGACGACATCTATACCTATCTGGCATCGACAGGAAACCTGACTCGGATCGCTTCGCTGGCAACTGAGGAAACGCGAAACCGTATTGTGCGATCTTCGCTGGACGAATTTGACTCGATTGCCGGACTCTTGAAACCGAACCCGAACCGTCTGCAACTGATTCAGCGAGCCGCCGCCATCGATCAGGCTCTCAGTTATGACGGAGCCGGAACCATTGACACGCAGATCCTGCTGGCGCGGGCTTATCGTTTCGAAGGCGACTTCGACAAAGCCGCGGAGATCCTGGCAAACTTGCTGCGCCGGTCGCGGAACCGGTTGGCGCACACTCGTCTGGGGCCTGACCGACAACTGGTCGGTCAAGACTCACCCGATTATCGGCTACCTGAAAGGAATGAGTGCGCTGGGTACTGAGGGATTCGCCGTCGGAAACACCCACGGCGACGTCTATCTGCTCAACCCGTCCGGCGACGACGACGCCGTCAACGTCATTCGGCGAGGCAGTGAAGCCATACTGTCGATCCAACCGACTGCAAACGGCACACTCCTGCTGACATGCGTCGGCGGCGTAATTCGTGAGGTCGATCCTGCCGACGGTCGCGTCGCCTCGGCGATTGTCTCGGCGTCAGGCAGTTCTTTGGCATGGTTTTCGCGCGGCGGTGCGCTGTTGAGTCCACCGGCGTCACTGGCCGGATTTTCCTGCATCATCGACAATGACGGAGGCCAGATATCCATCCCGGCCGAGGCCTTCTACCGTGACCTGGAGCTTCAGTGAACCTACGGGGCGAGATTTGTTTCTTCCCGACAAGACTCACCGTCCGGCACCAGTCCTTTCCCGGACATCGTGGAACGAAGCTCCCCGCAGCTTGCGAATCGACGTTTCGGCCGAGATAATCCCAGAACAGGAAGTCTGCGTTCGTTCCCAGATGGCCGACCTGCCACGGACGGTCAGAACGCGATCAGCGAGAGTGGCGGAATTGGCAGACGCGCTGGATTTAGGATCCTGTGCCTTAAACGGCGTGGGGGTTCGACTCCCCCCTCTCGCACTTCCAGACCGTTTCGCGCCCGGCGTTGCGTTTCGCACGCCGGGCGTTTTCCATTCGGCCCGGACATTTGATTTCCGAAACCCCAGGATGCATTAAGAAGCAACGATGCTGAAGACCTTACGCGAACGAGCGGAATTCTTTCGCCAGTTTCGGCGGCAATTTGAAACAACTGGCTCGATCGCTCCAAGCAGCCGGTTTCTCGCCCGCGCGATGACGCGGTACCTGAGACAGCGAGCCGAGCAGCCCGTGCGAGTTCTGGAAATCGGCCCCGGAACAGGAGCTGTCACCGACGAAATCGTGCGCCACCTGCGCCCCGGCGACTCGTTTGATCTCGTCGAACTGAACGATGCCTTTGTAAGCATTCTGAACGGACGATTCGAATCAGAAACGCGCTGGCGTGCTGCGGCCTCAATGTCGCACGTGCATCAAATGCCGCTGCAGCAGTTCCAGCCCGAAGAACCCTATGACTTTGTCATTTCAGGGCTGCCGTTTGCCAATTTCCCGGCGGATCTGGTGGAATCACTGGCCGAACACTACCTGAAGCTGGTCAAACCAGGTGGTGTAATCAGCTATTTCGAGTACATGTACGTCCGGCCGGTCCGCAAGTCGGTTTCATGGGGCCGCGAACGCGAGCGGATGGCACGGATTCATCAGATTATGGAAGGCTACATTTCCTCCCACCGCATCAAGCGTGACAACATCTGGATTAATGTGCCACCCGCATGGGTCCAGCATCTGCAGCAGTCAGGCGAATCAGCGCAGGTGAACCGCTGATGGCTACTCAAACTCCAGCGTGGCAAACAGATCGTCGTGGGTTTCGGCCCGGCGAATCATTCGCACGTCGCGGTTTTCCTGAAGCAACAGCTCTGCACTGCGCAGTTTTCCATTGTACTGAAAACCCATTGCATGCCCGTGTGCTCCTGCGTCATGTATCGCCAGCAGATCGCCGCGTTCGATCTTTGGTAATGGACGATTGATGGCGAATTTGTCGTTGTTCTCACACAGCGACCCGACGACATCCACAAGCTGATCGTGATCGGCGTCTTCCTTTCCCATCACTGTGATGTGGTGATAGGCACCGTACATCCCCGGTCGCATCAAATTGGCCATGCTGGCATCCACACCGATGTATTCTCGATAGATATGTTTCTGGTGAATTGCCTGTGTGATCAGATAGCCGTGAGGTCCGGTGATCATCCGGCCGTTTTCCATGACGACCTTCAGCGGGTCAAGTTCCGTGCCGCCAATCATTTCGGCATACAGCAACTGAATCTGACTGCCGAGCCACGACAGATCGACGGACTGTTGCTCGGGCCTGTAAGGAATTCCGATGCCACCGCCGAGATTGACAAACTCGAGGCGTACGCCGACGTCCCGGCGAATTCTGGAGGCCAGGTCGAACAGCATCCTCGCCGTTTCCACAAAGAAGCTGGCATCCAGTTCATTGGATGCCACCATTGTGTGCAGGCCGAAGCGATTGACGCCGCGTGTCTTCAGCAGTGCATAGCCTTCGAACAGTTGCCGTTCCGTGAAGCCGTACTTGGCCTCTTCCGGTTTGCCGATAATCACATTTCCTGTTCGGGCCGGGCCGGGATTAAACCGGAAACTCACCAGATCCGGCAGACCGACCGTTTCATCCACGAAATCAATATGAGTAATATCGTCCAGGTTCAGAATGGCTCCCGCATCCCGTGCCGCGCGGTACTCGTCGGCCAGCGTATTGTTGGACGTGAACATGATGTCCTCGCCACACAGGCCGACTCTGCCGCTGAGAATCAGTTCGGCTTTGCTGGAACAGTCGGCTCCCAGACCCTCTTCCTTTGTGATCTGCAGAATATGGGGATTCGGTGTCGCTTTGACGGCGAAATAATTGCGGAAACCGTCAGCCCATCGGAACGCGTGATAAAGTGACCGGCATGTTTCCCGAATTCCACGTTCGTCATACAGGTAGAACGGAGTCGGAAACTGTTCAGCGATCGCTCGAACGGTCGCTTCGTCGAAAGGCGGTAGCTTGGGATGGGTCATAACTTCGGCAGGCAGCCAGGGTCCGGTTCTGGGAGATCACCACGATGAGCGGCGGAGCGGGAGTGTCGTTTCGAACCTGAGCGAATGCAACCGGCCGATCGGGCGGATTGTAGACTGGCCTGGAGAATTTCACTCGGCAAGCTCCCGCCGACATCTTCCGGCATTCTCCGACACGAGCGGCATCGTCGGCGCCGGTTGATACGGCACGGAAGACACCCGGAACGGCTTCAGCGCGCTCAAGGGCATCGCGTCCGAAGGCGACGTGGGGCTTCCCCACACCGCTTCGCCGTCTCAGCGGATGCGCTCTGGTGGCGTTCGACTCTGGGCAGGAATCAAACGACTTGAGTTTCCCTTGCACTACTCAGCGAGCAGGAAACGATCCCGCTGGCGACGAACTGCGTCGGGGCACGGAAACCTGGCCAGGTCTGCAGTGGAAACGCGTTTCCATCAGAACTAACCGCTCGCCGCAGTCATGGCCGACACAGCAAGTGACCGCTGGACTTCGTCACTTGGTTCTGGATGTGAGTTCCTGTTGCAGCACTTCCAGATCAGTCCGAAGTTTTTCAAGCGGATCCGCCAGGAGTTGCTCAACTGTCGATTCCTCGCGGCCCAGCAGCCGCTGGAGCAACTGAATCTGCCCCGCGACACGGCCTTCTTCACGGCCTTCTTCACGGCCTTCTTCACGGCCTTCTTCACGGCC
>CAZHET010000560.1:0-4262 GCA_964531585.1 uncultured Planctomycetaceae bacterium
GCCGCTCAGCATTGGGCCGCTCAGCATTGGGCCGCTCAGCATTGGGCCGCTCAGCGCGCGGACGTCGCCGGCAGAGTGGCTGCGGCCGCGCTCACCGCCCAGCACGCAACTCGCTGTTCGTGTGCCACGACTTCCAATGACGGACGATCCGTGCGGCAGCGGTCTTCGGCAATACCGCAGCGCGTCACGAAGGGACAGCCCGCGGGAGGATTCACCGGGCTGGGGACTTCGCCTTCCAGCAGGAATGGTTCGCGTCGGTCAGCCGGATCGTTGATGGGGTTCGACTTGAGCAGCGCCTGAGTATACGGATGCCGGGCGTCGCGATAGATGTTGTCACAGGAAAGCTGCTCAACCACCGTTCCCAGATACATCACCAGCATGCGATCACAAAAGTGCTCAACCACTTTCAGGTCGTGAGAAATGAACAGCAGCGTCAGATGAAACTGTTCTCGCAGATCCATCAGCAGATTCAGAATCTGCGCCTGCACGGAAACGTCCAGAGCTGACACCGGTTCGTCGGCGATCAGAAACTCGGGCTTCACCGCCAGCGCGCGGGCGATGTTCAGGCGTTGCCGCTGGCCACCGGAAAACTCATGCGGATACCGGTCCTTTGCGTCCCGCCGCAGACGCACCGTTTCCAGCAGTTCTTCGATGTATGCCTGCGTCTGTCGACGCGGTACGACGTCGTGGAACCGGATCACTTCGCGAAGCATCTGGCCCGCCGTCATCCGTGGATTCAGCGACGAATACGGGTCCTGGAAGATGAACTGCATGCGGCGGCGTATCGGCATCAGTTGACGATGACTTAGCCCGGTGATCTCACGACCCTCGAAGTGAATCGAGCCGCTGGTCGGTTCGATCAGACGAATCATTGTCTTTCCCAGAGTCGACTTGCCGCAGCCGGATTCGCCGATCACGCCTACCGTCTCACCTTTTTCGATCTGCAGACTGACATCGGTCACTGCCTGCACGGAGTTCACGACACGATTGAAGATTCCTCCGCGGACCGGGAAGTGTTTGACCAGGTGGCTGACACGGATGTACGACACGGTTCATCGTCCTTCTGGCTCATCGGGAAATCGCTGTGTTTGTTCAATGCGTTTCAAGCTCGGCGGCAGGGCTCCAGCGACCGGATTGTCGGCGACATCTCAATTTCCCGAAAGTGCCGTGTTTCTCTGGAGATATTCGGCTCGGTGTCCACTCGGCCAGCAGAAGTGTGCGGTCGACCGCGACAGTGGCCGACCGTCACACTGGCAATTCACTTCTCCAACTGATTCTCCACCGGTTCGACGGACGCTTCGTGCTCCGCCTTCAGCCTGCGGATCCTGCTGATGATGTCGGCGTTGTCAGCGGCGATATCGAATTGCTCGCCAGGATCATGCCCCAGATGAAACAGCAGCGGCGGGTCGTGAACTTCCGCTTCCTGCTGACCAGCGTAGGACGTTTTCGTTTTGAAGTGAGCTTTGTGCATCCCGCTGCGCACCGCGAAGCACTCCTGCCCGTGATAGTAGAACATCGACGAACGCGGGCTGTTCCGGCCTTCAAACAGCACCGGGGACAGGTCGTAGCCGTCCAGCGTCCGGTCGGTCGGCGGAGCGACTCCGGTGATGGCGGCGATTGTGGGCAACAGGTCCAGCGTGCTGCCCATTTCGGCGATCACTCCGGGGGCGATGCGTCCCGGCCACCAGAAGATCGTCGGTTCGCGCATGCCGCCTTCCCATGTTGACCCCTTGCCGTCTCGCAGCAGACCGGCCGAACCCCCATGAGTCTTGAACACCAGCCACGGCCCGTTGTCTGACGTGAATACGACCAGAGTGTTTTCAGCCAGCCCTTCACTGAGCAGCGTGTCCAGAATCCGGCCCACGGACCAGTCGATTTCTTCGATCACGTCACCGTACAGGCCGCGCCGGCTGACGTTGGTGAATTCTTCCGACACGAACAGCGGCACGTGAGGCAGGTTGTGCGCCAGATAGATGAAGAACGGCCGGTCGCGGTTCTGCTGAATCAGTCTGACGGCTTCTTCTGTGTATCGCTTCGTGATGGTGTGCTGATCCGCCGGGCGTTCAACTTCGTCTTCATTCCGCAGCAGCGGCACGTTGAAGTATTCGGTCTTCGGACTCCAGAACCGATCGCGGCCGTGCGGAGCATCCCGGACGGCGTCCATATCGTTGGAATACGGAATCCCGAAATAGCTGTCGTAACCGTGAGCCGTCGGCAGACACGGAGGCAGGTGGCCAAGATGCCATTTGCCGATCGCGTGAGTGGCATAGTTCTTCTGCCGGAGCATTTTCGCGATGGTGATTTCCGTCGCGGGCAGCCCGCCTTTGGAATCCGGGAACAGGACTCGACGCCTGTCAGAACACATGCCGTTGCGAATCGGATAACGTCCGGTTTGCAGAGCCGCCCGGCTGGGAGTACACACGCAGGCGGCAACGTAGAAGCTGGTCCACTTCTGCCCTTCGGCCGCCATGCGATCAAGATTCGGCGTCGCGATCGTCGGATGCCCGAAACAGCCGAGATCACCGTAACCCATGTCATCGCAGAAGATGATGACGACGTTGGGATCGGCCGCCGCTGCTGCGGATGCGGCCGCCGCTGAGGCCGCGAATGCGGTGATCGATGCCGCGGCGAGCAAAATCGAGCAAAGTGTTCGGAACATGGCTGGGCCTCGCTTCCAGGTGTTGCACGGTCAACGTGTTGACTTGCAGATGATGGCGTGCGGCTGCCAGACTGCAAGCCGGATTGGTTTCCGATGGTTCCGAAACATCAACAGGCAGGATCAGTGACGCTGTCGCGAAAAGACAAACTTCAGGCCATGCTGGCAAAGGAGCCACAGGATCAGATGCTGCGCTACATGCTGGCGAGCGAGTTCGACAAAGAAGGCGACAATGACAGCAGCCTCACGCTGTACGGCGGGCTGATGGAAGATTCACCGCCGTACGTTCCCGCGTTTCTGATGGCCGGCCAGCAACTGGCGCGGCTGGGCCGCGTGGAAGACGCCTGTGAAACCTATCGACGCGGAATTGAAGAGGCCCGGAAGGTCAACGATGAGCACGCGGCCGGGGAAATGGGCGAGTTTCTGCGGGAGCTGCGGGCGCAGTGACGCCAGCCGCGCGATCCGTAGCCTCCGCGAAATCGCTGGCTGAAGCGCCGGCTGACGGCGTGATGCCGCGACGAATGATGACGCGGCGTCGAGCCTCCGCCGGATTTGCACAACGCCTTCGCCGAATGTTAGTTTACCGCCGCTTCGCCCGCTGATTACGGCCCCGCCCGAGTATGCTGTGACTGATCCTTCGAACCCGGATGCCGAACAGAAGGACTCAGCCGCGGCTTCCGTTGCACCTGCTGCCGCCGGTCCGCCTTTCGCCGAACTGACGCTGACAGGCACAGGCACCAGCGTCGGTGTGCCCGTCGTCGGCTGCGAATGTGCCGTCTGCCGCTCGGACAACCCGAAGAACCACCGGCTGCGATCCGGAACTCTGGTGCGCGCTCCGGAAGGCGAATTCGTCATCGACACAGGACCGGAACTGCGGCTGCAGCTCATTCGAAACGGAGCCACGCTGATCCGCGCGGCCGTGTTCACGCACGCCCACGCCGATCACATCATGGGGCTGGACGATCTGCGGATCTTCGGATTCCGCCTGGATGAACCGGTGCCGCTGTATTGTGAGGAAGCTGTCGAGAACAGCATCCGGCAGATTTTTCAGTACGCGTTCGTTGATCCCGCCACGCTGCCTCACCGCTTCGCCGCACCGCGACTGCGTTTCGAACGAATCGCTCCGGGCCGGCCGTTCTCGCTGCTCGGGCTGGAAATTCTTCCTGTTCGACTCCTCCACGGGCCGCTGCCGGTGCTGGGGTTTCGCATCGGCGATGTCGCGTTTTGCACCGACGTGTCAACGATTCCGGCCGAAAGCCGCGCGCTGCTGATGGGCCTGGACACGCTGATCATCGACGCCCTGCGATACAAACCGCATCCGACTCACATGCACCTCGACGAGGCTCTGAAGACGGTGACTCGGCTGAAGCCGCGGCGTACGATTCTGACCCATATGGCTCACGATTTCGACTACGACCAGCTCGCGCGCGAACTGCCCGACGGAGTTGAACCGGGGTACGATGGCTTGAAAGTTGCAGTGAAGGGTTGCGCACAGATGTAACTTAGCTGGACAGCGCCATGTTGGATGCATTAACCGATCATCCGCAGGATTTCGTCGATGTGAGCGGCACGGCGCTAGCCGCCGGTGTCTGCATTGAAAAACGCC
>CAZHET010000561.1:0-4240 GCA_964531585.1 uncultured Planctomycetaceae bacterium
CTGGGAAAAACCGGCGGCTAGCGCCTTGCCGCTCACGGAACCTGGCGCTGTCCTGTTAGACTTCGGTTCGCCGACGCATGCCCTCACGGACGCGTGTGAACACCTGGCGTGGAGGCGACGAACGGCACGGTTCAGGAACCAACTGCCTTGTTTCGGAGCATGGTCACTCACATAATCCGGGCTCAATTGGCGGCACGCGACGGGCTCGTACGTGATCGACCCGGGCGGCTGCAGACTGCGTCTTTCAACGTTTGCGTCTTTCAATAAATCTCACCTTCCTGTGTTCGCCGAGCCACTGCCGATGAAAACTCTCGTCCTCATGCTGAGTCTTAGTGTGATTCTGAATTCACTGGCTGTTCGGGCGGACGAACCGGAACCAGGCGTTTTCGGCGAAACAAAGAACGGGGAAACTGTGCAAGCTTATACGCTGGAAAGTGACGCCGGGCTGGTCGCCAAATTCATCACTCGCGGAGCAACTCTGGTCGAACTGCACGTGCCTGACCGAGACGGAAACCCGGAAGACGTCGTGCTGGGATTCGACACCGTGGCGGGTTACGAATCCGAAGACAATCAGTATTTTGGAACCATTGTCGGGCGTGTCGGCAACCGGATTGCAAAGGGTCGATTTTCGCTGGACGGCCAGGACTTTGAACTGGCAATCAACAACGAGCCCAACCACCTGCACGGCGGTGTCAAGCGCAGCCTGGACAAGGTTGTCTGGGACGCTGAGCCGTTCGAAACCGACAAGGGGCAGGGAATTCGGTTCACCTACACCAGCCCCGACGGAGAAGAAGGTTATCCCGGCACGTTGAACGTGGAAGTGACCTATTTCGTGCCGAAGTCCGCCAACCGAATTCGGATCAGCTACAAGGCAACGACTGACAAGGCGACTCCCGTCAATCTGACGAATCACAGCTACTTCAATCTTGGCGGAGCCGGCAGCAAGACGGTGCTGGACCATATGCTGCAGTTGAATGCGGACCGCTACACGCCGGTTGACGACACGTTGATTCCGACCGGGGCGATCGAACCTGTGGCAGGGACGGAGCTGGACTTTGGCGAGATGAAGCAGATTGGCAGCGTCATTGGAACGCTGACGGACACGGCGACGCTGGGGTTCGACCACAACTTCGTGCTGAACGAACTTCAACCAGGCAAGAAGCTGCGAACGGCAGCGGTTCTGGTGGACCAGTCGTCCGGACGCAAACTGACAGTGCGAACAACGGAACCGGGAGTTCAGTTTTATTCCGGCAATTTTCTGAAAGGCCAGACCGGAAAAGGCGGCAAGACGTATGCCTTGCGGAGTGCGCTGTGTCTGGAGACTCAGCACTTTCCTGATTCGGTCAATCACGACAACTTTCCGACCACGATTCTGCAGCCCGGTGAGGAGCTGAACAGCACAACGGTCTTCAGCTTCGGACTGGCGAAGTAGCTCGCTGCCACAGCCCGCGATAAATCGGCAGCCCCAGCTTGCGTTTCTTGCGTTCGAAACTGGTCTGGTAGTCCATATCGTGGTCGGGATCTCGCTGCGGCGGCGGAGCGAGTGACTCGAACTGCGGATGTCCGTCCATCAGTGCTGTGATGATTTCGAAGTACTCCGCCACATCAGACCACGAATGGACTTCGCCGCCGGGCCGCACAACTCGGGCCAGCATGTCAGTGAACTCGGCCGTGAACAGCCGCCGCTTGTGATGTCGCTTCTTCCACCACGGATCGGGGAAGTACACGTGAGCGGCGTCGACGGAAAGCGGGTCAATCAATTCGGTCAGGACTTTGCGGCAGTCGCCACCGATCACGCGGGCATTCGACAGGTCTGCCTTCATCAGCCGCGTCGCCGTGCGGCGGCCTTCCCGATAATCGATTTCCAGTCCGAGGTAGTTGATCTGCGGATTGGCGGACGCTGCGGTGTGAATAAACAAACCGCGTCCGCAGCCGATGTCCAGTTGAACGGGCCGGTCATTGCCAAAGAACTCGTGCCAGTCCAGCCGTTCGCCGACATCAGCAATGACCTGAAACCAGGGCTTGAGCGGTTTGATGGGAGCGGTCTGCATTTGTCAGGCGTCTTCTGCGCGATTGACGGTGACACCCAGCATTTCGCCTTCGAACATCAGCTCACCGTTCACGAAACCCTGAAAAGCGAACTGGGCGAGTTTGCGGGCTCGCACGCGGTTCACCTTTGCGACCAGGTCAAGACGTGATCCGGGAAAGATCGGCTTACGGAACCGCACAGCGTCCATGCCCCCGAATCCCAGGTAATCGCCGCCGATCAGGTCGTACTTGCGAGCGTAGAAGCCACCCAGTTGCGCCGCGCTTTCACACTGCACGACACCCGGCATCAGCGGAAAGTCGGGCATATGTCCGCGAACCCAGAATTCCTGGTCGGTCACATCTTTGTAGCCGACGATCAGGTGCTGCGATTCGTCGACGTGAACGATCGCTGTCAGTTGTTCCATCTCGTGCCGCTGCGGGTTAATCGCACGAATGTCGTCAATGGTAAACAGTGGCTTCGAAAAATCGAAACCGGTCATATCGACAAGGGGAACAGATGGCATCAGGACAGCTCACGAATGGTTCTGCAACAGCAGGAAACAGGAGACGGCACGCCGAGACTTCTCAGCGGCCTCCGACAATATCGGAAATCTGAGTCAGGTCCGTGACCAGGCGATCGGGACGCGTGGCGGAATCCTTGAGCATTTGGACGGGCGCTTCAAGCCCGGTTTTTTCCGCGACCAGCAGCGCGGTCTTCATGCCTGCGGCCTTCGCGGGGATCAGGTCAGTCTGAAGGCGACAACTAACGTGCAGCACTTCAAACGGCGAGATGCCGATGCTGCGAAGTTCATCACGTACCGTGGAAAACAGGGACTTTGATGGCTTTCTGATACCCAGTTGATGTGACAGCAGCACCGATTCCGGCCGAAATATCCTCTGCAGCGGCGGCAGAATTCCCTGGACCGCGAGTGATCGCAACAACTGCACCATCGTGAAGCACTGGCCATCGGCAAGCAAGCCCTGCTGGATTTCCATGTTGGCGAGTTCGGTCATGACCTGCACAGCACCGGCCCGCGCTTCGATCGCCTGCAGGTTGCCGTGGAAGAAATACGCGATCTTTTCGCTGAGCTGACGGACGTCACCATACACGCCGGTGTCGTACGTGTATTCTTTGTCGAACAGGCGGTCGACGATCGCTTCCCACACATCCACCAGGTCGACATCAGTGAAATCGCCTTTTCGGCTGGCACCGACCATCGCCAGCCGTTCGGAATAATCGCGATACTGACCGATCATCGACTGCCACGGCGGACCGGGCTTGCGATACATCGAATTCCACATATGAAATTCGTGGATGGTCTTGTCCAGAGCAATCTGCACACGCACTTCGTCCTGCGGAAATCGCTCGAATCGGCCGTCGGGGGTTCTCAGCAACGTGCCGTACACGTCCCACAGCACCGCTCGAATGCCCGGCAGCGGCTTGATCGACGGGATGGCTTTGACGGGCACCGGAGCAGGAACCGATGGCCACAGCAGTTCCCGTTCGTCAAGCGAATCAGCGTATTCAGCAAGTGACAGGGGCATCGTCGGCAAATACGAGACGGCGGAAAGGCAACGGAAGGCGAGCGAGGTTACGTCGGTTCGGGCGGAGAGTAGCCCGATTGACATGCCGGGAAAAGCGAGTTCTCCTGGTGAAAGTGGACAGTCTGCGGATCGTGCGTTTGCGAAGATTCCTGTATTCTTCAATGTTTCAGTGCGTCTGTGGTTGTCTGTGGTCGCCTGTGGTCGCCTGTGGTTGTCGGCGGCTGAGCCCGGCTCTGGCGAATTCGCGCAACGCAGGCACTGGCCGGTACGACGGCAGTCGCCGTCGATCGGCGGCGACAGGATCGGCGTTCAGTTATTCGTCCCGGGTTGCGGGTAATGCCCACGTTTGGAAAGTGAACCTTATGACACCGGCTTCGAGGAGCGCATCTGCCGTCGGAACGTGGCTGCTTCTGGCTGCCATTGGCTGCGGACCGCCCGCCGTGCCAGTTCAGGAAGTTTCCACAGACGCGAGCGCGATTGCTCCTGCGGCGGAGATTGCCGTGGCGGCGGACGACTGGCCGTGGTGGCGCGGTCCGGCTTTCAACAACGTCGCGACGGACGAGTCAGTCACCACGTTGTGGAGCGACACGCACAACGTCGTGTGGAAGACACCGATTCCCGGCCGGGGGCACAGTTCACCGACCGTTGTCGGAGACCGGATATTTCT
>CAZHET010000562.1:0-4237 GCA_964531585.1 uncultured Planctomycetaceae bacterium
ACTACGGCTCGTCGGCCGATGTTGACCGGATCAAGTACGGCTACAGCCGTTCCGGCAGCCGGCTGTGGCGGCTGTGGCGGGAGAACGTGGTGGCCCGGTTCCCCTGGTTCCCAGGCTCCAGCCTGGGAACCCCTATCCCCGAAGCTCTGCTTCGCTGCGTGCCGGTGCGGTATCGATTCCACCGCACGCGGCCGGCATCGCCTGGCAGTGCGCCGTTGAGCGAACGACGGCTGCGCGTGCTTCGGCGAAGCGGAGCTTCGGGGTTAGGCGTTCCCAAACTGGAGTTTGGGAATGAGAGCGGAAAATGCCTTGAGCTCGGGGTTAGGTGTTGATTTGATACAGAGCACGTGCAGAAAGCGAATCGTCTGGCCACTGGCAATGCTGTCTACATGCCACCTTGCATCTGCAACCGTCGCATATTTGCTGACTAGCGACAAAGAGTCCCTCTGGGAGGTAAACGAAATGCGTCCCATGACGACTTGGCGGGCATATAAGTTATACGTAATGTCGGGATTCGGACACGCCATTCTTTTTGGACCGTGGGCAATTGTAGCAGGCCTACTCCCGCCTGAATACTTTGAAAAGCAGCGATTGAGCCTCTATATGGGTGCATGGGCACTGGTTATTTTCAGTCTGCCGATGCCATTCGCTCCGGTATCGGCAGGTGTGGCATATTGGCTGTGGAGCGGATCGCCAGAATCTGGGGAACGAAACGGGGACACAGCTCGTTGATTTTGCACCATACACGGCCTGACGGGCTGATGGCCACGATCGTGGGGTGGAAGGACGAAGACTTCCTCTGGTTCCCAGGCTCCAGCCTGGGAACCCCTATCCCCGAAGCTCTGCTTCGCTGCGTGCCGGTGCGGTATCGATTCCACCGCACGCGGCCGGCATCGCCTGGCAGTGCGCCGTTGAGCGAACGACGGCTGCGCGTGCTTTGGCGAAGCGGAGCTTCGGGGACAGGCGTTCCCAAACTGGAGTTTGGGAACGAGAGCGGAATACGAGAGCGGAAAGACTTCAAGCAGGAAGCAACCGGAGCCGCCGAGCGATCAGCGAGGATGAAGGCGAAGGGCGGTAGTCAATACGCAAAAGCCACGTGTGACCTGAACCAGTCGCCCACATCCAACGACGTGAATGAAATCACAAACATCACGGCAACCGCCGGAGCGGCATGGGTCACGCCCGTGTACAGCAAAGCGGGCAGTCCGGCCTGTTCCCCAGAAGAATGCCCAGCGCTGAGCGATGTTGTTCTGCGTTTACTGTTCGGCTACTCCCTGCTGGCCGCCGACGGGGATGCCACCGGGCATCGGTTGACCGTTGTTCTGGCCGTTACCCGGCTGCTGCTGCTGTTGCTGCGGGGTGCCCAGAGCCTGGTTCAGCTTTTCTTCGATCAGCCGAATATCGACCGTCGGGCCCAGCTTCAGCACCTGCATTGACGAGGACGTCTGCGCCGCTTTGTCGAGTTCTTCGATCATGGCTCCGATTGTGTCCATCAGTGAGGCCGTGGAGGACACGATCAGTGTGTTGCTGTTAGGATCGATGCCGATTGAAATCAGCCCCTTGAACCGAATTGGATTTTCGTCGTCTCCACTGTCGCTGCCACCACCGTCGAAGTAGGAGATCACGCGAGTTTCGCGCTGTTCGCCTTCGTTCTGCTGCAGAGCCTTATCGTTGGAACTCAGCAGGTCGCGGAACACGTCCTTGACGGCATTGGCAACGGTTTCTGCCTTCGCATCATTCAGCTTGAACAGCTTTGTGACTCGCATTGCGCGCGTGTCGGCGGGTTCCGGCACGTCGTACAGGTCGATCAGTTCCTCGATGGTCTGCATCTGCCGAGCGTCCGCGTCGCGCACCAAAATTGTGCTGGTGAAGTTGTCGTAGATGAACTGCGGCTGCCGACGACGGGACAGGCTGTGATTGCCTTTGACCTTCTTCTCCGTCGGACGATAGCCGTACCACGGGTCGTACGACATCGACGATTCTGTCTGCGCTTCGGCTTCAAAGTACTCTTCCAGGCTGATCGTCACCCAGGATGGAGTTGCGTACTTCAGCGTGAAGACGCGATACGACGGAGCCGGCCGGGCCACCTGTCTCATCAGGTCTTCCATATCGTTCAGCGCACTGATGTCTTCGCTGCTGATCATCAGGCGACCGTCTTCGAGGATCGAAAATCTGATCGGGGCACCGGTGGGATTTCGGCGTGCAGGAATATCCGCCGATGCCGCGTCCTGGTCAGCAGCAAGTGCATCGTCCGACCCGATCATTGCAAAGAACGCATCCGCGGAGTCGGCATCCCTATGACGGGACTCTGATCCTGTCGAAACGTCGACAACGGCCTTCGAAGCTGCAACGGAACTCGAAGGCCACCGTACCGCTGAACCGGTGACGGGATCAGACACCCGTGGCACATGGATCGCGGTCGCCTGGTTTTCGATCTGCTCTGGGTGTTCTGGCACGTCGACTCCGGACTCTCGCCCCTCCGTGACCGACGGTGACAGTTCCTTCGCGCGACGGTTCCTATCCTCGTCGGCTGCATCCTCGTCGGCTGCATCGTCGTCGGCTGCATCGTCTGTTTTTTCCAGCCGGCGTTCGGGAAGATCGAATTCCAGTTCGTTTCCGCGTTGCCAAAGCTGCTGCAGCTTGCGGCGCAGCAAATCGGGATCTTCGCCTGGAGCCAGCTCGAAGACTCGCAGCCCGTCGTCGCGTTTGTTCGGATCGGGAAGCTCACCCAGCTTCTGCAGCAGCCCTCTGATCTCGTCCATCTCAACATTGTTCGCGTACACCAGCAGGCGATTCTCCTGCAGATCCGCGTCGACTTTGAAGCCAACGTCTTCCTTTTCTTTTTCCTGCTGCATCCCGTAGAAATAGTAGCCGTAGTTGCGCGACCGGCTGCGACTGCCTTCGTCTTCTTCCGGCGGTCCCATCAACATGCGAATCGTGCCGGCTACGTACTCAGCGTCCAGGCGGCGGAGCGGGATCACTTCGAACGAGCGCCCTGACTGGTCAAGCCGTTCAACGAGTGTCGTGATCGTCAGATGGTCGGCGAGGCTGGCCCAGGCGACGATGGACTTCTTTTTGTCGTCGACTTTCAGCATTGTGCCGGGATCCAGATCGCCGAGTTCCTGAAGCAGGTCTGCCAGAGTCTGCGGATTAATCGTCTGCAGCCGGTACACCTTCATCCGGCTGATGTTCTGCAGCAGCGAGTTCGTCGCTTCTCCGGGAACATCAATCTGTTCAATGGCCTTTTGGATGATGGCCATCTGATCGGGAGCGGCCTGAGCCAGAATCATGTTTTCTCGCTGGTTCAGCACCAGCCGTGTCTTGACGGGTTCTTTTTTTCCGCCACCACCGCCACCGGCATTCTGCATCTGCTGCTGCATCTGTTGCATCTGCTGCTGCATTTGTTGCTGCATCTGCTGCATCATGTTGCCGTTCATACCGGCACCTCCTGCGGCACCGCCGCCTTCCTTATCGATGCCGAGCAGGCTGTACAACAGGTCAATGACTTCGTTTGCTCGGCGGTGCTTCAGCCTGAATGTGCGAACGAGCTGTTCCTGACCGTCGTCCGACTGTTCGGACTGAAGGATGTGCCAGATGTCTCGCAGGTTGCCGGCCGTGTCGACGACTTCCAGGCGATTCGTACGACTGAGCTTATGAATCTTTCCGGCACTGCTGAGCAGCGGTTTCAGCTCTTCGACGGCTTCATCAGCAATCAGCCAGTCAAGATCGAACGAGACCTTCACCATCGAATGATCGGGCAGCCCGTCCAGTTCATCGGGAGTCGCGCGCGCAACCAGAGCCGGATTCACATCGGCGGTCTTCACCACGCTCAGAATTTCGCCGTCCAGCAGCATCGTGTAGCCGCGAGCCAGCAGGTGCCGGTTCAGCAGGTCGCGAGCTTCTTCGAGCGTATAGGCTCGCGTGGTGGTCAGATTCAGAAAGTCACCCGGAAGTTCCTGCCAGTCGAGAGACAGTCTGGATTCGTCGGCGACCCACTGCAGCACACGTTGCCACGGCTGACCATGCAGGTCGAAGCGAACTTTGCCGGACTCTTCCCGGACGACTTCCTCGCTGATCGGCTGAGCCGACTGCTCAGTCGCGGCAGGTCGCTTGATGACGTCCGGAGTTCCCGACGCGGCATCCTTCTTGCCGTCTTCGGATTCGCCGGCTGGCTTCGCGGCATCCGGTGGCGTTCCCGTCGCCGGCTGGCCCGGCTGTGGCCGACCGGACTGAGCGG
>CAZHET010000563.1:0-4233 GCA_964531585.1 uncultured Planctomycetaceae bacterium
TGGGCGCCTATGCGGCGGCCATGGGCGGTGGCATGGATGGCGGCTACGGTGCTGGAATGGGTGGTGGCGGCGGCGGGATGATGGAAATGATGGGACTGGGCGGCGGAGCCGGATACGGCTACGGAGGCGGCTACGGAGGGACAAAGGTAACCAAGCGGGTGCGGCTTTCAGTGGGCGCTTCCGTGCGAATGGTCGTTGATCTGCGTGAACAGCGAAAGGCCATCGCTGATGCGCTGCACATTCCTGCCACAAATATTCAGGCCACTCAGCAGTTAATTGACTATGTGGACCTGCACATTGAACGACAGCAGCCGATTGACGGTCCCAATCCATGGGCTGGTGAATGGGAACCTGTTCGAATTGAAGACATTAATGAAGCCTTCGAAGACACGCTGGGAGTCGACCGTGACATCGTGACGCCGACCGTCACGCGCTCGACAATCACAATGCCGCTGCCGCGGCGTGCTGCCGGAATCTGGCGTCCCGAAGAAGCTTCGCACAACCGTTTGGAAAACTTCGAACTCAGCCCGGAAGAACAGGAACTCATCAACAAGATGAATGAGCTGATTCTGGAACGAGCCAATGAAGCGCGGGCTGTGCTGCCGCCGCAGGCTGCGGAGCAGAAGGGATTTTCTACCGTCGTTCGCGACGTGACTCAGTTTCAGCAGGCAACGATGGGTGCCTACGGCGGTGCAGACCGGTTCTTCAATGACATCTACAGCGACATCGAAGAGGAATTGGGTGACAACAAGAAGCTGACCGACGCAGAAAAACGAAAACTGGACAGCAGCCGCTATACGGCTGACAACCGCCTGCTGCTTGTCCGCTTTATGGACTTCACCGTCGAACGCGGCAAGGCGTATCGCTATCGAGTTCGACTGGAAATGCGAAATCCGAACTTTGACGTCGCGCTCAACCGGCTCGCTCAGCCCGAACTCGGCGACCAGAAGACGCTGATGTCGGAATGGAGTGAACCGACTGCCCCCGTCAATGTGCCCATGGATTACCGGTACTACGTCGCTCGCGTTGACGGCGGTCGGCCGGGAACCGGGGAAGCAGAACGCGCGGAGTTTCCGATCTTTTACGAGTATTCTGAAGCTGGTATGCCTGTTATGGGCGACGTGAAGGTGCCGGTTGGGATGCCGATTGGCGGATTCCAGAAACGCCAGGTGGTCAATCTGGCAGAAGAAACACGAGGGGACGAAGACGTCCACATTCGCACGCGGGATTTGCTGGCGGCTGCGATCGAGGGGCCGAAACTCTCGGGATCAGATCATCCGGACCTGGAAAAGGAAATCAGTCGCATCCCTCGCGGTGAAAAACCGATCCCCGATCAGGTTGTCGTCTTGCAGCACGATGGAACGCTTGCGATGAGAGCAACTGGCGACCGCGCCAACCAGGAAGCCGACGACCGAATCGCCATTAAGATGATTCTGGACAACTACGAAGCCTGGGACACGTCGAAGACGTCAGCGGCTGACGGCCTGTTTGGCGATGGCGGGTCCGGAGGCGCCGGAGGAGCGATGATGGGCATGGGTATGGGAGCTGGCAACGCGATGGCTGGCCAGGGTTTTGGTTACGGTGGTGGCGGAGACAAGAAGATGTCGTCGCGCGAACGAGCCCGGCAGAAACGCGAGAATCCTGGTGCGATGCGCGGCATGGGCGGCGGCAGCGGAGGAGCCGGGAATTGACGTGGTCCCGCACCGCGGTCGACCGGCCAATTTCGGCTGTCGCGTCCGCGTCGGGTCGGGAATTCTGATTGACGAACAGGCCGACTTCTTCCCGGAAGTCGGCTTTTTTGTGTCGCCGCACGGCACGCAATTCTCGCCGATCGCGCGTTTGTTGAATGGCGTTCGGAACCTGCGACACTGCACCCCTCGTCGCCCCGGGAGTCCCGAAACTGCCGACATGTCTCAGCCAGTCGCCAATACCACTGACGATCCGCTGGCCACACCGGTGCAGTTCGTTCCAGCCGTTGGCCCGCAAAACGCGAAACTGCTGGCGAAACTTGGCATCAAAACGGTGCTGGACCTGCTGTTCCACGTTCCGCACAGCGTAAACGACTTCAGCGACATGCGGCCGGTGCCGCGCTTGGAAGCGGATGTCGAACAGTCGATCCACGGTATTGTTGTCGATCGCGATCACCGCAAGCTGACAAAAGGCCGGACGGTCGTCGGCGTGCTGCTGGACTGCAACGGCCATTTTGCGAGAGGAGTGTGGTTCAACCAGCCATGGATGCTCAGGAAATACCAGGACGGCGACCACCTGGTGTTCAGTGGCAAGCCATCGCGGCGGCAGGGGCGCTGGGAATTCGGCAATCCGCTCGTTCATGTCCTTGCGGCCGACGATGACATCGAAAATGCGGCAGGTGTCCTGCCACGCTATGCGTTGACCGACGGCATAAAGATGGATCAGATGCGCCGCATGACAAAAGCGGCTGTCGAGAACTTCGCAGAATTCGTGCCGGATCCCCTGCCGGAGCCCTTTCGTGAACACCATCGGCTGCCGAAACTCCGAACCGCACTGCAGTGGCTGCACACGCCACCGTCGAGAAAACAGTTTGATTTCGGACGGCAGCGGGTTCTGCTGGATGACCTGTTCGAATTTCAGCTTGGCCTGGCACTGCGGCGGCGCGTGTGGAGCCACACATCAAAGGCATTTCCCGTCGAAGTCAGTGCGAAGGTTGATGCCCGTATTCGGCGGCTGTTCGGCTTTCGCTTTACCAACGGCCAGAACGCCGCCGTCAAGGAACTGGTGACCGATCTGGCGCAGGACCAGCCGATGCACCGCCTGCTGCAGGCCGACGTCGGAGCCGGCAAGACCGCGATCGCCGCCTACGCCCTGCTGGCGGTCATCGCAGCAGGTTTTCAGGCCGTGCTGATGGTACCGACAGAAGTCCTGGCCACGCAGCACTGGCAGACGTTTGAAGAACTGCTGGCACACAGCCGGGTGAGGCGAGGCTTTCTGCTGGGCGGGCTTCCAGCGGCCAGAAAACGCGAGCTGCTGCACGGCATCGCGTCCGGTGACTGCCAGTTGGTGATTGGCACGCAGGCAGTGATTCAGGAAGGGGTAAAATTCCAGCGGCTGGGTCTGGCCGTGATTGATGAACAGCACCGCTTCGGTGTTCGGCAGCGAGCCAGCTTTGGCGGTGGCGAAGTCAGCCCCCACGTGCTGGTAATGACCGCCACGCCGATTCCGCGCAGCCTGTGCCTGACTCAGTTCGGAGATCTGGATGTTTCGGTGATTCGTGAACTTCCCCCGGGCCGTCAAAAGGTCATAACATCGCGTCTGGCAACCGTCGCCGAACAGAATCGCGCATGGGAATTCATCAGACAGCAGGTTGCCAGCGGCCGACAGGCGTATGTCGTGTGCCCTCGCGTCGAAGGCCGTGACCAGGAAGACGACGCCGCAGCGGAAACGGTCTTTCAGACTCTGCAGCACCGCGAACTGGCCGGCCTGAATGTTGACCTGCTGCACGGTCGCATGGATCGCAACTTGCGGCAGCAGGTGATGGAAAAATTCCGAGCAGGCCACACGGATGTACTGGTCAGCACGACGGTCATAGAAGTCGGGGTCAGCGTTTCCAACGCAACCCTCATGGTGATTCAGCAGCCGGAACGCTTCGGCCTGGCTCAGTTGCACCAGCTCAGAGGTCGCATCTGCCGAGGAAGCTTGCAGGGCTACTGTTTCCTGATGTCCGACACGGATGGAACTGACGCGATCGAACGACTGACGGCTCTGGAACAGTCTTCGGACGGCTTTGCCCTCGCGGAGAAAGATGCCGAACTCCGTGGCCCCGGTGATGTCCTGGGCACACGTCAGAGCGGGGAACTGCCGCTGCGTTGTGCGAATCCTCAACGCGACCTGGCGATTCTGCAGATTGCCCGGCGGATGGCTCAGGACCTGGTTCGCACCGGGCAGTTCGATGAACCGGAATTCCGCGCGCTCAAGACGATTGTGCTGGAGCGGTTCTCCGAGGTACTCGACCTGCCGCAGACGGGATAACTGACGCTGGCAGCATCGGCCACGCCGGTAAGTTCTCACCTGGTGCCCGCTTGATGTGCGACTGCGCCAAACACGGCAGAATTTCGGCCGCAGGTAGGTTGACAACCCGGTGAGTGGAGCTAACATGCCAGACCCGGCACAGAGCGATACTAAAAACGGCGTCGCTGTGGAGTTTGATCTTTGACAATTTGGTTGAGAATGTGAGTCTGTGAGTTTTGGCTAACGGAG
>CAZHET010000564.1:0-4233 GCA_964531585.1 uncultured Planctomycetaceae bacterium
AGCCGTGCGACGCGTGTCACAACCTTGTCGGAAGGATTGAATCCATCGACCTGTGGTCGGGGCGGATTGAACTCCGGGAATTCGACGGGCTCGCCGGTCGTCTGCGGAAGTCCCACGCGTCGCGTCAGCAGATCACGGGACGTCAGAGAATCCGGCGAATCAGCACCGATCACTTCGACCTCGAAGGACAGCCGTGCCTTCGCCCCGGCGACACCGGCACGATAGAGCTGCGCGACCAGCGCGTTCCGGCCCGGCTGCAGGCCCTTTGCTTCGATTGTCACCGTAGCCTGATCGTTGCTGGCAAGCTCCGTGGATCCAAGTACCGCTTTTCCGTTCAGAATGCGAACTTCGTCGCTTTGTTTGCCTCCAATGATTTCCGACACGGTCACGGTGATCCCGGACGTCGGCACGAGCTTCTCATTGATCGGCTTCTTCAGTTGTCCATCCGCTGCGTCACGAAACGTCACGGCAACGCTGCCGAGTGCCGCTGCGTCAACCTCATTTGGTTCGACCGTGATGGCCACAGCCCGGGAAAACATGTGCCGCCCGTTGAGCGTTGACAGCGCCACCAGTTGGCCAGGCCGATCCGAGTTGATGCCGCTGCCGACACGAACGTCAAAGCTGTACGCGGTGTTCGAAGTCCGCACGGGTCGAAACACGCCCTGGGGAGCAACCGTGAACTCGTTCGCCTCTGCTGAGTTCCCAGGTGTCAGTTGCAGCAGCCAGAGCTCCATCTCTGTGCCCGGCTGACCGTACACGGTCGCGTAAAGCCGATCACCGATAATTTCTGCCGTGCCACCCTGGAGCTGGTTCGGACCGGCGTCATTCGTCTGCTGAACGAGCGAGATCTGAGGACGGGCAATCGAGTTGTCCGGCACAACCACCGTGACGGGCACGGAAGCGCTGCCTGATCCAATAAACGCGTCTTCCACATGAATCAATTTCTTCCCCGGCGAAGACAGAGAGGCAGCGTCCATTTTCCACCCGGACTTCGCGTCGGCGGCCACCACGGCGTTCCCGGCCGCTTTCCCGGCAACGAGCGCCTGCAGATGACGCGATGCGTCTGATGTGTCCGCCGCAATCGTGAGGTCCGTTCCCGCCAGCAACCAGGGTGCCCCCGCAACCTCATCCCGCATGACGACTCGGGTCAGCGATCCCCCGGATGCAGTATCCATCGTCTGCTTCAGCAAGGTAATCCGGGGCTGGAGCCTGCTCGGGTTGACCGGGTTCACGGTGAAATCGTGGCTGGCAACAACCGTGACCTGCGACGCCGGTGCCACACCGGTGGACGCCACGATGGTTCCAGTCGTAGGGGCGGTCGCTGTTACTCTATAGGCTCCGACTCGTTGAATTCCGCCGTTTGCGGTCGCTCCGTCGCTCAAAAGCGTCGCGGTTGCATCCGGAGCCACCTTGAAGGCCGTGTTGGCCGCCAGCTCCCCAGTGGCGGTAACGTTCAGCGCCGCTTCCGGCGCGGCGGCACCAGCGGCGGCACCATTCGTCGGGACTGTGCCGCCTGCAACGATCTGACGTCCGTCCACTGTCAGCGAACTGATTTTCAGTAATTCCGGATGCTGTGCTTCAAGCCCCGACGCGCGGGCGGCTGCCCTGATCACGCGCAGGCGGATGGTGCCTTGAACAGTTTCCCCGGCGGCATTCACACCAGTCAATTCGAAGGTCGCGTCCGAGAATCCTGTGACGCCAAGTTGTTTTTTTGCGTTGACGGGGGTCAACGCATTCGGCGAAGTCGGCTTGAGGTTGTCGAATATCAGTTCGGTCTCGCCGGAATGGAATCGCAATGCAAACGGCGTGGGCACTGAGGTTGACCCAGACGGCACGGCGTACAGGTTCAGCGTGGCATTACCGTTCTCAAGTGGCAGTACAATCCGTTGAGACTCTCGCCCACCGACGACGATCACATATTCCACGCTGTCAAGCTGCGTCATGGCAGACGTCAGCATCACAGGCACTGTCAGCGATGCGGGACGGATATGACCGTCTGTCACTGCCGCTTTCGGAGTTGGTTCTGCCGAAGCTATGCGATGCGATAGCGCGGTCGGCGACGCGAGGTGTATTGGAAGTAGTTCCGTATCGGCAGCGCGCGTCTCTCCAACAACGTCCAACGCCCCGACGCTGCCACCAGCCTCCGTCACCCGGTCCGCCAAAGCAGGCCGATCGGACGCAGCAGTACGTGCGGGTTCGGTTGAGCGCGGCGAACAGAAATGAAGCGTGGCAAAGACAGCACAGGCGATGATGCAGCCGGTCACCGATCCGGATGAATGGCGGTCCATTCCGATCCCCCCAATGGACTCTTTCAGAGCAATCCCATGGGATGTATCGGTTGACGAATGTTCCGTCGTTGCGGATTTACCCGACCGATCGGTTTATTCCGGTCGCACAGGCTGGGCGACGGTGGTAACTCGCGGCGAACGACATCTGGCGAGTCACCGGCGCGAGCCGCGAATCAGCATGATCTGCCGCAGCGTGCAGTGTCGGAGAACCCGTTGCGGGACGGGGCGGTCAGCGGCGCGCGTTAGTTGCTACCGAGCGGCGGGTTCCGAGTTTTCCAGCGGCAGAACGGAGTACTCGGCTCGTTCCGGAACACTGCCGAATCTGGCGATGCCGTCACGAGACAGGCTGATTTCCAACTGCCGGCCGGGAAACACCGTCGAGCTTGTCGTGAGCAGTTGTTTCAGTCGGAATGAATATCCCCGCTGAGTCGCACGCACCGTGCGACTCGGCTGATGTCGCTCCGAGTAGTCCTCGGAATTCAGCGTCAGCGGAGGCAGCGTGATCGTTCCGCCGCGCGCGAAGTCAATGGATTCGGCTGGCGAGAACGAGAGCTGCAGCCGCACAACCACAGGCATCTGAGGAGTTTCAGCCGCCAGGGAAACTTTGTAGCGTCCGTCGGCGAAGCAACAGACACTCATGCCTTCGTAGATGATCAACTGATCGACGACTGTCGAGGAACCATCCGCGTTGTGAATGCAGTATTCAAATCGACATGGCGAATCGAACACGGCGGTCCGAACAACTGTGTCGACTTCAATCCGGTCAGGCTCTTCGGGCGCCCCCGCGGCGCCCTGCCCGGAAACGGTCCATTGACCAGCACCGATGACCGAGCTTCTGCACAGATTCGCATCTGCCCCGGGATTCGGGCCTGGCTCAAACAACACCTGACCCGGAGCCGGGAAGGCTGCATGTCCAGCGTGTGGGCCGGCGTCCCACTTCGCTTCGGGCAGACTCACACCGGCAGTGGCCGCAGAGGGCGTCGCGACGGGCAAGTCTGGTACGCTTCCATCCGGAAGGACCATGTCGTCGTTCGCAACCTGCTCAACGACCAGCTTGACTTGTCCCGAAACACTGTGGGACAGGCAGGTTGCGGCGACGATGGCAGCCGCCAGAAATGCAGCGGATCGTAACTTGGTCATTGAAGTTTCCCGGCAGTCAGCACGCGAGTCATAGTTTCACTACCTGATGTTGAGTGTGTCACACGATCCGACTCAAACACAGCAAGAAGTTGTCATCGGGCGGCCGTGTGAAGTCGTCCCGGCCGCTCTGTAGCTTGTGGGCAAGTGGGGCCGAAAGACGTCGACTGCGGGATCGATCGTGATTTCACAACTTCTGCGGAATGCGCCGGAACGCCGGCGTCCAATTCACCGCCACCTCGCGCGGAATGATTCGTCGACTCTGGGACATTCTGCGGATCATCGGCACCGCGCTCGGACGCGGGATTCCAGCGGCCGCATGAATAACCAAGGTGCGTCAATTGGTTTGGCGGGGTCGGGTGACAATACGCGATTGTGTTCTGTCGCAGTACTCGAAATCGCTTCGCACGATGGACTTCCAGGTCCGTTGCGTTCGCTTCGCTGCGACATCAGCCCACTCATCGTTGAAGACGGCCGATTATGGGCTCTTCCGGAAACTCGGGGCGTTACCGACAGTCCGGTCGCTGGAGCCCTTCGATGTCTGCCGTGAATCGGGTTGATGCTTCGAAGAAAGCTTCTTTCGTGAGCAGACGTCTGCGGTGTGGCCGAGTGTTGTTGCCCGGAGTGCAGGCACAAACTCAACCGGAGCCGGCAGGCTGCGGTTGTCGGCAATTTGGCACGAGCAGGCCTGAAGGGCCGACACATGAGGTTCACACGAGGAAATGTCGCCCCTTCAGGGCTCTTCATGATTCACTGCCTCACCGGTGGCTCACGCCACCGGCTAACGGTGTGTCGGCCCGCCGGGCCT
>CAZHET010000565.1:0-4214 GCA_964531585.1 uncultured Planctomycetaceae bacterium
TTACGAAGCTGAAGAACACTCCGGAACCGGCCGGCGAAGGCTCGATGCTTGATAACTCCCTGCTGCTGTTCGGTTCCGCATCCAGCGCCTTCCATCTGTCGCGCAACTACCCGCTGATTCTGGCCGGCGGAAAAAACATGGGGCTGCAGCACGGTCGCTACATCAACAAAGCCGGAACCAACCCACAGGGCGGCACTTGGGACGGAGGAACAGAACCGTGGCAGAAAGACGCCACCAACGAAGACGTCCCGCTGTCCAACCTGTTCGTCACCATGCTGCAGCGCCTCGGCATTGAGACGGAATCGTTCAGCGACAGCACCGGCCGATTCGATCTGACGTGAGCCCCCGGCAGACACACTCGCAGGTACGCCCGCGGTGATAACCACTTCGCTGCCGGCGTCGTTCCTTCCAATATCTTCGTTTAACCCGTGGCCGACAGGCCAGGCCGCGAGTTTCCTGGCCTGCCGGCCACGGGTTCAACGTGACCGAATTCGCATCTCCAGATCGAGCCCATCTGTCGGAGGCACGACGTTAGCTCAGGCCGTAGATGCGGATGGCGTTGTCGTGGAACAACTTCTTTCTGTTCGCAGCCGGATGGTGCCCGATCACTTCGTTGAGCGCCGCAACCCAACTGGCGAGCGGGCCACCGAGCAGGCAGACCGGCCAGTCGCTGCCGAAGACAACCCGCTCGAAGCCGAACGTTTCGAGGCAGAACTCGACGATGGGCGCAAGATGATCTGAGTTCCAGCCCTGAGGGGCTCGAGCGACAATCCCGGAGATCTTGCAGCAGGCGTTCTCGTTCTCTGCGAACGCCGCCAGGCCGCGCTTCCATGCATCCACGGTGTGCCACGGTTCCTCAGTTGAGGTCTTCATGAAGGCTTTGGGATCCGCGTTGCCACAGTGGTCCAGAATCAGTCGGGTGTCGGGGCACTGCCTGGCGAGAGTGGCAGCATCGGCCAGTTCGGTTGGTCGCATGCAGAGATCAAACGTCTTGCCAAGCTGCCCGAGCAACTGCACGGACTTCACGAACTGCAGTTCGAGACACAGCCCTCGCTTCGCACTGTCGACATGCAGCACCTGTCGCACACCTCGGATGTACTGCGATGCGGCGTACTGCCGAATGTAGTTTTCAAACCCTTCGGAATTCGGGCGGCCGGAAATGATGGCAGCGCTGGTGGGATGTTCGTCGCTCTTCGAAAGCTCAGTCACATGCTGAGCTTCGCGGTTCTGATCCGCGACAGCGACATCCACTTCCATGTACATTGCCTTGACGATGTTCAGCCCGCGAGTTGCCTCAACGTAGTCGCTGGTGACATAGCTGCGAGACAGAACCTCCGGCGCGGAACTGAGCCACGGCGGCTGAAACTTCTGCAGATCCCAAAGATGCTGGTGCGTATCGATTTTTGGGATGGACAGAGACTCAGCTCGATCTGTGGACCCGGCACTGACCGAACCGCTTTCGGCGAGGAACCCGGCCGCCGCGGATGTCATCAGAAATTCTCGGCGCTGCATGGGACTTTCTTCCTTTTCGTGTGCCGGTTTTCTTTTGCAGTAAGGCGAACATTTGAGGTTTGCGCATTTTGTGCATCCGGACCGGGCAGAGCAATGTGAGTCCTGGTGGGAAAAGCTGTCGGAGGGAATCACAGTGCAGTAGGAACCGGGGGACGGGACTCTTCTTTTTTCGTTTACTTGATTCGGGTCAGCCAACGCTCGGTGCGGAAGGCCGGCGACAGAGACCTGACCGCTCCTTTTCCCTTTAATCAACCGGGGCTTCAATCAGAAAAGCGGCGTGTTGTGTCATGCGGCTCACTGCGAACAGCCGAACACGGGCTGCAGATCCACAGGTCGATGCTGAATGCATGCGGAACGACCGTTCGGCAGGAAATCGAACGGGTATTCAGCGACCAGACGGCCGACGGCAACTTTCTGTGGCTTGTGCAGGGCCGTGAGCAGGCGGTGACGTACATGGCCGGTTACTCCAACGCGACCGGTGACGGAGCCGCCGAGGGCATGGCCGGACTGAAGAACCACCTGGAATACAACGTGCCTGAAGAAATGCTGCACTCTCTGGACTCTCACGAGAAATCCGTGGCGAGCCCTGGCAGTCGATCGATGAGATCACGCGGTTCCGGGAGGATCCATTCGTGTTCCAGATCGCTTACCACCTGATGGGCATGCGGCCCCTCAGCACGATCCATCTGCAGATTTCCGAATGCGGCGAAACTTCGATCGCAGCAGAAGGCTCATTGCGGGAATTCAGCCGCAGGATCACGACCAAGCCGTTACGTGTCGAGACCGCCACATGCGTTCCATCCTGCGCGACGCAGATATCTGAGATCGAAGGACCGATGTAGTGAATCCAGTTGACAATACCCTGCTCGGACAAACCTGCTAAATATCCGGAACGATCACCTATGATCCACTGGGATCGAAATGAGGCTGCGGCGTGTATCTTCGAGCCTTCGTATACACTCACCCGGCGCGCTGCCGCATCCGCCAGAACGTTGTACGCGGTGATCCCCTGAGCTGCCGAGGCGATCAGGGCGGCACCTTCCGAGAAATAACAGGATCCGAGAAGAACAGCGTGGCCGGACTCCGAAAATGTTGCAAGGTTTGGATAATCCAGAACTGGAGCAATCTGCGCCCTAAGCTCCCCATCCCCGTCAAAAACGAGATGCTGATCCTGCTGTTCACACGCCGCAACGATTGTCTCGTGATTTGGCGAGACAGATGCGTGTACTGAGTCGAGCTGAAACGGCTCAATCAATCCGTCGCGGTGGTAGCAGTATGCATAGTCTTCAACGACGCCACCATTGGGAACAAGGCGGCGAAACGTTGTCCCGTCAGTCAAGTGTACACCGAGCGGTCCTACCAGCAGAAGCTTCTGGCCGTCAGCATACGGTACGACCTTCTGCCAACTGCACACTTCGTGTTCGCCGATCCAGGAAGTTAGTTCGGGAAGCAGCTCGCCGACCCATGGCCATCGAAACCGCTTGAGTATCGGCCCATTCCACCCATCACGGATACAAATACTTTCGGACGTTCCAATCGCTACGCGCGAATCACCGTTCTTCACTCCCGCGATCTTCGTTCCAGAACTCCACTCGTAGCCAGCGGCGCTCACCAACAAGACTCGGTCGTCGCTTGTGTCGGATAAGTTGACAGCGAACCCACTCTCAATGCGTGAGATCGTACCCAGATTGACGCCATCCGAAGCCAGGAGCTTTTCAAGTGGGGAGGTATCGACTGGCCACTCATCTCTGAGCTGCTCAGTCTGGCCGAACACATTTGCATTTTCGATTGCTTCGAGAGCTTCCTTGGCAAGATGGTTGCGCGAGAACACACTGAAGTCGACACGCGACGCGACAGATCCGCGTAGCCGCTCAGCGATCAGCTGGTTAATGGCATCCCTGTACGCTAAGGTCTTGTGACGCCACTCATGTTGCTGCTCGGCAGCCATCCGCCGTTCTTTCATATCCTAAGATTACTATGGTCTGCTAGAACTGCGGAGACGGATCATGGTAATAGCGCATATGCACTGCGGTTCTCGTTGCGATGAGTCCAATCCCACCTCGCAGGGCGGACAAGGAAAGCGCCTTGTTTAGTATCAGCGCATTGAATGATGCCATGGCGATCTCCATCAGGGCGATCCTAGCTCCAGATTGGACATCCGGGCGTCGGAGTGTCAAACATCCCCGGCGGGATTAAGAAGATGAGCGGTACGCGCAGAACTCGGTCTATACCTCGCAAGATAGGTCGGGTCACTGGCTCCAGCAGCGGTCGACTCGGGTTCCCTCGCAAGCCTGGGTCGAGCAGTGGTGGGAAGTAAGGAATAGGGCGGCCAACAGGATCATGCAGAATGCATCTGGGATCGGGAACGGGACTGTCACGGGGAGACACTGGGCGATTTGGCGGATTAGGCGGGTTACAGATTGCGTCGATAAGGAGTCCGAAGAATCGTGTATTGTCTTGGCCTGTTCGATAATGCACAATTCTTAATGGAGGGAGAGGCCCAACGAAATCCGGTCCGTATGTCAAAGTAAGCATGGTCTCCCAGCGGTCTACAATTAATGAGGCTAAGTCTTTTAGATATTCACAACAGTTCTTGGCGGTATCCAATCTGTCCTCGACTGCTCGCCACCACTTCTGATCGGGCTCCGGCGGGTACTCAAAAATATGGTGTGGTCCACCGCGCTCGCCGCCCCCGCAAGGCA
>CAZHET010000566.1:0-4212 GCA_964531585.1 uncultured Planctomycetaceae bacterium
CGGTCTGCAGCCGGTCCAGTTGCTTCTGCTTGGAACGAGCCTGGCTGGCCGAGGTCGCCCTGGCACGGTTCTTGTCGATAAATCGCTGCAACTGCTTCTGCTTGGCAATGACCGCGGCGTTGGTTCGTTCGGCGACCAGCTTGTCTTCTTCCAGCTTGTTCAGGTACGGCTCAATCTTGCCGGGGTAGAGAGTCAGCTTGCCGCGAGACAGGTCCAGCGTCTGTTCGCACGTTTCGGTCAGGAAGGCGCGATCGTGCGATACGATCAGACAGGCTGCGGGAAAGCTCTTCAGAAAGTGTTCGAGCAGAATTTGAGTGCGCAGGTCCAGGAAGTTGGTCGGTTCGTCCAGCATCAGCAGATTCGGATCGTGCAGCAGCAGGGCTGCCAGCTTGACGCGAGTCTGCCAGCCTCCGGACAGGTCTGACACAGGCCCGTTCAGGTAGTCGCCTTTCAGTTCGAACTCGGCGGCCACTTCGCCGCATTTCCAGTCCGGCTGACCGCTGTCTCGCATGAGAAAATCCAGAGCCGATTCGCCCGGAAGGAAGGGATCATGCTGGCGCAGATAGCCGACTCGCAGATTTGCCCCGCGGATAACTTCGCCACTGTCGAGTTCCTCATCGCCAAGCAGGACGCGGAGCAGCGTGGATTTTCCGGCTCCATTGCGGCCGATGAAGCCGACTTTGACGTCCTCATGGAGAGTGACGCTGGCATCGTCGAGCAGTTTCTGGTCGCCGTAGCTCTTCTCGGCATCGAGTAATTGAATCAGAACGGACATGGAATCGCTGAATAACGAGTTAACGAAGGAACGAGATTGGTGCCGGATCCGCCGGTTGCCGCTGCAGACGCCGCAAATTCCATGGCACGACTCCCGCGCTACGGCGCGGGACGGCTGGGATCCTGACATATGCCGCCGCGAACGCGCGGGACGATCTGCGGAGGTCTGTAATGTTCCCGCCGCCGGGAAACAAGTCCAGACGGCGGCGTTGTTCAGGGTTTGAATGTCCGGAGGGTGTTCAGGCGTTTGGTTGTCAATCCAGAGAACATCTTAATGGCATTCGCGGAAACGACTTGGCACATATTCCCCGGATGCGGAAAGACTCCCGTAGCCACCGGTTCGGAAAGCCATACACTTCGGACGTCCAGATGCCGATCGTGTGGTGTCTGCTTCCGCCACTCGAGCACACATCCTGTGAACACTCCTCGCGTCAGTCCTGACAAGTCGCAGGACGAGAACGAATTTCAGCCGGGCAGCGACATAATCGAACGACAAAGTTCGTTCGATGCATTCCTGAGGAAGGGCAGCATTGGCTGGCAGACGGCCCGTCCGTTCCTGAAGACACTGGGAATCGGCGGTCAGGGTACGGTCCTGCTGGCCGAACGTCGCGGTGCCGGCAGCTTTTGTCTTCCCGTGGCCCTGAAGTTCTTCTCGCCGAAACGATTCAAGACGGTTGAGGAATACGACGCCGAGATGCTGCGGCTGACAGAAGTCTCGTCAATGGCCGCCCGAATTCAGGATGACCACCTTGTCGACGTTCACACGTTCATCAAGGATCAGGGCGTCTACTACATGGAAATGGAGTGGGTCGACGGCTTCGATCTGTTGCACATCCTGCGCCGGGATACTCTGGACATCGTTCAGGATGCCGTGACCGAAAGGCGCTGGGCCAGCATCACGGAAAACATCGTGACAACCGGAGAAGTTGACTGTCGACTGAAACCCGGCATGGCGGTCGCCATCCTGCGGGAATGCCTGTCCGGCGTTTCAGCACTCCACCGGGAGGGCATTATTCACTGTGACCTGAAGCCCTCCAACGTCATGGTCAAGAAAACAGGGCAGGTGAAAATCATTGATATTGGGTCGGCGTTCTGGGAAGGCCGACCGCCTCAGGCGCAGCCCTGCACGCTGGAATACGCTGCTCCCGAGGTTCTGGCAGGTTTTCGGGCGACTCCACAGTCTGATCTCGCCAGCCTTGGTTACATGCTGCTCGAAATGCTGACAGGATCGAAACCTTTCGCCGGGCTCAAATACAGCGAGCTTCTGGAAGCGAAGAACTCGCTGATCGAACGCCTGCCCGGAATGCTGCCGCTGGATGAGTTCGCCTTCAGTGAGGCGCTGATCCTGCTGCTCCGTCGACTCGTGAACCCAGACCCGGCGCAGAGATTTCCCACGGCCGATGATGCCGAATTGTCTGATGAAGGAGCGGCAGGCTTTCTGCGTGAACTCGTCAAGAGTGACCTGTCCAACGAGTACATCAGCGAGTTGCGGCAGTGGCTGGCGGAGATGGAAACCGAAGCCATGCAGGCCAGTCAGGTGGCCTACGGATCGTCCGGTGGCGGCACGACCCGCCTGATGCGCGTCCGCGCCGCGAATACGGAAACCTTCAGTGCAATGCTGCACAGCGGCCGTGCAGCGTCGGAAGGCTTTGTCTTCGACGGGTAGCTCACGGACAAACAACCTGCGTCACGACGAAAAGAACCACAGCACGCCATAGAGCGCCAGCAACCCCAGCAATATCTTCGCGAACATTCCCGCTGCCGATCGAAAAATGCGAGACGGCAGTTCGTACCGGCTGGCGCAATACGAGAGACTGATCGCAAGGGAAAGCGGGATCGCATAGAAAATCGTGGGCATCGCAAATTCCAGGTGGCGTCGATTAGCGGCCGAGGACTGCCAGCAGGCTGACCCCTGACCCGTGGCGGGCGTCAGGCTGCGGCGATTCAGGGATTCCTGGGAGCATCCTTGTCTTTCCGGGCATCCTTATCGTCACGTGATCCGGGCTTTTCGTCGCCGTAGCCGTAGGCCGGACCGTCAAACGCGTCCCACACGGCCATGAGATTCAACAACCCCGCGATCCATGTGAAAACGAGTGCCAGGTCGAACTTCTGGCTCAGCTTTCCGTGCAGCCGGTCGAGTTCCGCATCGTCTCGCGGTGCCTGATACCAGTCGAGAAACGGTCTGGGAATTGTGCCGTACAGTTCCTGCTGGCGGCCGTCCGGTTCCTTCGCAAAAATGACGCACCGCATCAGCCGCTCAGGTGAACCAAACACAGAACGTCCGATTTCGACTCCTCCCATGATGTCGACTGCGACGCTGTCACCGTGTCGATCGGTTCCGTCGAACGATCCCGTCACGAGACCATTATTTTCCGGTGTCAGTTGCAGACGCCCCTTGACGGGCATGGTGAGAGATTCGCCGTCCTGTCGCGATGTCGAGAAAATCCCCTGAAATCGGGCGTCAATCGGTTCCGCAATCGCCCGACCGGGGCCGTCTCCATTTCGAAACCGTTCCTGCTGAATCAACGCAGGAACCGCCGGCAGCCCGACAAGTACCTGGGCCGCATAGCCAATCGACCACCTCGTCGGAGGCACGGATTCTCTGAGTTGCACGGGTGTGTAAGGATGTGAAGTTTCAATCACCTGGCTGTAAACAGGCTGCCAGTCTCCCAGAATCATTCCGAAAAAAAACGTGCCCAGAATGCAGACCGCGTAGATTCCCGCCTTCAGGCGCCTGCCCTGATACAAGTGGCCCGCTCCGGGCAGCAGAAATGCCATCACCGCGGCAAAAGCAGGAGACCGAAGGTCGATACGCGGATCTTTCATCTCGATTTCCCGAAGACTAAGTGAACGTTACTTGCTGGTGATCGGTCCGCACTGTGCGAACCGGAGCATGTTTGCCGACGGATTCGGCACGGCATCATATTGCCGGACGATGTTTCGACGCCAGAGTGACCGGCTGCAACTCCCGAAGATGCCGCGAATGGCAGCAGTCTCCGAACCGCGATGGAAATGGCCTTTGTCGCGACAAAAGAGGCCGTGTGCGTCATGGTATTGAGAGGCGTCATCTCGCTTCCTGTGAACCGGTGAGCACGCCCCGAACGGATTTCTGATGAACGGCTCCTGATTGCTGTGCGTGCTGCGCGGACCGGCCTGATTGCTGTGCGTGCTACGCGGACCGGATTGATGCGCTGACTCGGCCGCAGGAATAGCCGAACCCTGTTTCTGTATGCGGTGTCTCGTTGGCCTGGCAGGTGCAGCGAGCGAATTCGCTGCTGCCGCAGAATGCAAAACGACGTTCTTCCCCCGTGTTCCAGGTGCAGATTTCGCTCGCAATCGAAATCACTTAACAGAATTCCCGCGCAACGTCGTCTCGGGCTGGACATCGCCGAAGCACATTGCCAGAATGCCCGACCCGTCCGATCACGGTCAAACGGG
>CAZHET010000567.1:0-165 GCA_964531585.1 uncultured Planctomycetaceae bacterium
CCAGGACGGGACAATGGTCCCATCCTAAGAGAACACGAAACTAATTTTGGACAGACGCAAAGTCCTGCCCTCGCAATGGCGGGGGCGGGAATCCAGGTCGCATTCGGCGGGCCGGCACCCGATCATTGGACGCCGTCCTTCCCGCGCAGGCGGGAATCCAGATCG
>CAZHET010000567.1:175-2055 GCA_964531585.1 uncultured Planctomycetaceae bacterium
CCGCCTGCGCGGGAATGACGGGCCCGCGCGGGAATGACGGACAACCCCAGTTGCAAGCCTTCACAAGGCACTCGCCGCTGGCAGCGACACCACAACGGTGCCACCAGGTGGTCACTGCGACAGCGTTCGTCTGGAATTCGCTCGGTTGACGCGTAAAATGCGTTGCACGGAAACTCGTGTCGACACTCCCTGTGACCCGCGGTGTTCGTTTCGGCATCTTTGCACATTGTGTCCCCGAAGTTTTTGTGCCCGCGAAAGTTTGTGCCCGCGCTGTGCTTTTCCTGATCGTCTGCGGCTTCTCTGAAAAGCGGAACTCATATGAATCGTCCCGTCTTCTGTCTTTCGCTGGTGATGTTTCTGTGTTTCGGCTTTTTGGCGGAAACCGTCGCGGCCGCTCCTGTGGCTGCGGAAGAGGTTTCGCTGTCACAGCGGCAGGAGCGTTTGAATCGGGCGATGGAAAAGGTCAAGCCGGCAGTCGTCGGAGTCACTGACCGGCTTGGGTTTGGCAGTGGCGTGGTTGTGTCCGGCGACGGAATTGTGCTGACGGCTGCTCACGTCGTCGAAGCTTCGCATTTCCGCCGTCGCCGCTCGTCATCGCCGACGTTTGTCGTTTTTCCGGACGGTCGCGAGTTCGAATGCGAAGTGCTGGGCAAGAATCGATCAGCCGATGCGGCGATGCTGAAGATCAAACGCCCGCTGGCCGATGGCAGCGAATTCCCGCATGTTGAACTGGCTCGTTCGTCCGACGTGTCGCCCGGTGACTTCTGTTTCGCGCTGGGGCACCCCGGCGGACTGCGGAAGGAACGACCGGCTCCCGTGCGCTTCGGACGCGTGTTGTCGGCCGGTGACATGACGATCATTTCTGACTGCGCCATCGTGCTGGGAGATTCCGGCGGCCCGCTGTTCGATCTGGACGGCCGGCTGATCGGCATTCACAGCATGATCACGGAAGTCATTGTGGAAAACCGACACGTGGCAACCGACGTCTGGCATCGCGAATGGGATCGGCTAAAGAGCGGCGAAGTGTGGGGGCGTCTGCGAGCCTTCGACAACGAGCTGGCCGAATCGGGCTTCTTCGGCACCGACCTGCGCTGGCGGCACTTTTCCGCGGAAGTTCGCAGCGTCACTCGTGGCGGCCCGGCGGATCGCGCGGGAATTCGTCCCAACGACAGACTGATCTCCGTCGACGGCCGCCGTTTCGCGGATCGTCTGGAGCTTAGCACGCTGCTCGATGACATCGACGACAACAAGGAAGTCGCAGTCGTCCTGCGGCGCGAAAACGCCGAACAAACCGTGAATCTGACCACCGGCAAGCGTCCCGACGAAGAGGACGAACCGCACTCCTTCGGTCACGACGGCGATGATTCCGAAGGCGAAGAAGCTCAGCGAGACCTGACTTTCAATCGCCGGATCGGCCCCTTCGAAAAACGTTCGCCGGAACAGTTGCAGCAGTTTGCTCCGGCAATCGCTGACGCCAAAGGGGCCGTCGTCGAAATCAGAGAGCTGGGCAGAACACTGGCTTTCGGAACGGTGATGTCCCGCGACGGATACATTCTGACCAAGGCCAGTGAACTGCATCGCATTGTTGAACCGGATTGCATTTTTTCCGACGGAACTCGCCGCAAATTTCGTCGGGTAGCCGTCGATGATGCGTATGACCTGGCCCTGCTGAAGACAGAAGCCACCGACCTGACTCCTGTGGCCTGGGCCATGGAAACCGATCCGCTGCCTGGGCAACTGGTCATCACGACGGACGCTCAGGGCAATCCAATTCTGCCGGGAGTTGTCAGCGTGGCCACTCATCGACTGCAGACGTCGTCGAAGGCCTTTCTGGGAATACAGCCCATGCATCACGCGTCAGGAGTCCTGATTCAGCGTGT
>CAZHET010000567.1:2065-4208 GCA_964531585.1 uncultured Planctomycetaceae bacterium
GCCGGCGGTGCCGCGGATCGCTCCGGTCTGAAGAACGGTGACATCGTCACACAGATCAACACGACGCGGATGGATGGCCCGGATCACCTGGTCCGCCATCTGCAGATGTATTCCCCCGGCGAAAAGATCGCTGTCAAGGTGATTCGCGAGAACAGGATTCTGACAATCGATGTCCTGCTGACCGGACGATTCATCGCCCAGGAAGGGCAGGACGTCCTGCTGCCACGGTACGCGGACACCGCACAGCTCGGCAAGTACGCCAGCGTGCATAATTCAGGTTTTCCTCAGGCGTTTCAGCATGATACGGATCTGTTCCCGCAACAATGCGGCGGCCCGCTGTTGAATCTTTCCGGCAAGGCCATAGGCATCAACATCTCCCGGTTCGCTCGCATTAGCTGCTACGCAGTTCCCGCCACCGCCGTGCAGCAGGTCTTCGAAGAACTCAAGAAGCAGGATCAGCAGTCCGCGCTGTGAGCGCTGTCATGCCGGTGCGACTTGCAATGCTCTCCAAAAATTACCGTGCTGGATTGCGAACCACCCACGCGATCATGTCCAGCAGCTTCGGCGATTTTCCCTGCCACAGAATTCCCGCTCGATAGATGCGGCTGGCACAGGTCAGAATCAACGCCGTGCTCAGAAGCATGATGACGATGCTCAGCACGATTTCCCAGGCGGCAATGTTGGCTCCCGTGGCCAGTCGCAGCACCATCATCATGGGAGTTGACGGTGGAAAGAATGACAGCGCCGTGGCCACTGCTCCGTTGGGTTCGCGGACCACGTTGAACCACACCATCATCGGCAGCACCAGCATCATCCACACCGGCAGCAGCAGACTCTGAGCATCCTTCAACTGATTCACGGAAGCTCCGATTGCCATGAAGATCGAACTGAAGAACAACACGGCCAGCACCTGGTAAACAACAAACCACGGCACAACATGAAACGGAATCGTCTCGGCGTAGCCCTTGTAACTGGCCAGCGCAAAGGCTCCCAGACCGTACAGAGTAAACACCGTCAGTGAACCGCCGACGTTGCCGAGCAGCTTGCCTGTCATCAACTGCTGAGCATTCGCCGAACCCAGCAGAACCTCCGTGATTCGCAGCGTCTTTTCTTCCAGCACGCTTTCCAGCATCGGCTGAGCGGACATCATCAGGATCATGAACATCAGCATCATGACTCCCATGGGAAGAAACAGACTGGTCAGTTCATCCGGTTTGGCTTCGCTGGTAATGTTGCCCGCATCATCCCGCGCGAACAGTCCGGCCGCGGCGACTTCGGCGCGGCGTTCCAGGTCCACGATAACGTCGGCGGAAATCCCGGATTCGGCCAGTCGCCGCGTCCGCACGATCTGATTGATCGTCGTCTGCACCCAGCGCTTGACGTCAGACAACGCCGCATCTTCGGAATAGTATTTCGTTTCAGGCAGTGCGAACGATGCCGGATCGCTCAGCCGGACGGGAGCAGGACTTGTCAGGTCGGCAGGGATCTCGACAAACGCATGAAGTTTTCCGGAACGGATGCGCTCGGAAAGTTCCAGTCGCTGTTCGTCGCCGAAGTCTTCGGCCGGATACTCTTCGAGAACGTATGTGTTGATGTCGTCGAGACCAAACTGTTTCTGCGCCGCCTGCGTCTCGCGATCTTCCGGACGCAATTGGGCATCGGATTCTTCGTCGGTCCCGGCAAGTGCCCGCGTGAGAATATTCTTCTGCTCGGCAGCCGCATTCAGAGCCTCAAACATCTGCCCGGTTTGATCCACGACCGCGATCCGCCGCTCTTCGGATTCACGCAGTCCTTTCAGCAGGCCGGGAATGACCATGCCGCCCGCCATCAGAACGGGCATCATCGCCAGGCCAATAATGAACGCCTTGGTGCCGACCATGGCCTGATATTCACGCCGGGCGATGGTGAGAATTTTTTTCATGGAAGAAAGTCATCTGCTGAAGAAGGAAACTGATCCGGGCAACGCAAGGCGATCGGAAGGGCGGGGCACCGACCGAGCATTCGAATCACCATATCAGGCACATTTCGATTCTGCCGTGCGGGTTCTGGATCCCGAGACTTGTGCAGCGAGCCAGGCCATTTTCACCTCCCGGCGATGGATAATGCAGGTTAAGGATCGTGCGGAAAATAAGTGTCTGACCCC
>CAZHET010000568.1:0-4197 GCA_964531585.1 uncultured Planctomycetaceae bacterium
CTGACCGTGGCCGGCGCCACCCTGCTTGCTGTCGCGACGTTGTCGGCCGTGACGTTGTCGGCCTCGATGGCGTCGGCCGCGGAGCCGCTGACCCTGCAGTCTCGCACTCGCATCGAAACCGAACGAGGCAGCGGGCGGTACCACTCGCTGACGAAACCGCTCAACTGGGACGCCGCGAAAACGGCCATCGTGGTCTGCGACATGTGGGACAAACACTGGTGCCCGAACGCGACCGAGCGAGTCGGCGAGATGGCTCCGCGCATGAACGAAGTCATCCGCGCCGCTCGCGAAAGAGGCGTACTGATCATTCACTGCCCCAGCAATACGCTCGATTTCTACAAGGACTGGCCGCAGCGCAGGCTTGCTGAGTCGGCACCAAAAGTGGAAACCAAAGTTCCGCTGCAGAACTGGTGTCATCTCGATAAGTCCGTCGAAGGCGAAACTCTGCCGATTGATGATTCCGACGGTGGCTGCGACTGCGACGTTCCCGTGGAGAACTACAAAGCGTGGAGCCGCCAGCATCCGGCCATCGAAATCGCCGATCAGGACGCCATCACCGACAGTGCCGAAGCGTTCTATCTGATGAAGCAGCGCGGTGTTGAAAACGTCATCGTGATGGGAGTTCACACGAATATGTGCGTGCTGGGCCGGCCGTTCTCCATTCGGCAAATGGTCCAGCAGGGTCAGAACGTTGTGCTGATGCGGGACATGACCGACACGATGTACAACCCGAATATGGCTCCGTTCGTGAGTCATTTCACGGGCACGGATCTGGTTGTCGAACACATCGAACAGTTCTGGTGCCCGACGGTGCTCAGCACGGATCTGATCGGCGGCGACGAATTCCGCTTTGCCGGCGACGACCGCAAAGACCTGGCAATTCTGTGTGCTGAACAGGAATACGAAACGAATGCGACGCTGCCTGTCTTCGCCCGGAAGTATCTCGGCCACGACTTTCGAGTTCACTTTGTGTGGGATGCCGCCGATGATCGCAACAGCCTTCCAGGCATCGACGTTCTCCGCGACGCCGATGTGGCCCTCATCAGCGTGCGCCGTCGCACGCTGCCGCCGGATCAACTGCAGGTCGTGAAGGACTTCGTGGCGGCGGGAAAACCGGTCGCCGGCATTCGCACGGCCAGTCACGCGTTCAGCCTTCGCAACGAAGATCCGCCGCCAGGCCATTCCGCATGGCAGGACTTCGATAAAGACGTCTTCGGAGGCAACTACACGAATCACCACGGTACCGGTCCGCCGACAACGGTGACGCTGGCCGAAGAATTCTCGGATTTTCACGAGATCCTGTCGAAGATCAATGTCCGCGATATCACAGGCCACGGGTCGCTGTACAAGGTCAGCCCGTTGCTTCCGTCCGCAACAGTGCTGCTGACGGGAACGATTCCTGACGCCGACTCAGAACCGGTTGCATGGGTCAACAAACGGGCCGACGGAGGCCACAGCTTCTACACGTCGCTCGGGCACCGTACTGATTTCGACAGCGACACGTTCTGCCGAATGCTGAAGCAGGCACTGACGACTCTGACGCAGCAGACCCGCCAGGCTGCAGACTGACTCACTTTCCTACGACAAATCCATGCACAACGTCGTGTACGAATCCGCATTCAGCAGCGGGTCAGTGCCGCTGCCGGGATACGTCGCTGTGTTGCCCGAGTGGCCGTGCCAGCCGGAGTACTCATCCACGGTGAACTTGCTGAAGGTTGCGTGAAAAGATTCGTGCAGCACACAGCCCGCGCGAAACACGGCCGTCACACTGGCGGCCAGAGTTACGTTGGTGCAGATGGTTGTTGCCAGCGAACCGGCTACGGCGAATCCGCAGCTTCCGTTCACGCAGATCGGGTCGGTGGAATTGCACGACATCGGCATTCGCAGCATTTCGTTGCGAGCCCGTCGCAGTCGGCCGGCGATCAGTTCCGCATTCGCTGCGACGCCATAGCTGCTGCCGAAATTACGCCGCAGGCGGGAAAGCACGCGACGCGACAACGGCCGTTCGTCCATCTGCCGGATCGCCTTCAGAACCCAGCTGTTGGCATCGTAGATTGACTGATGAATCATCTGCCGCTGACCGTCCGAGCAGTTGGGAGTCGTCCCCAGCAGCTGCAGTTGCTTCGGCCCTCCGCGCAGCCGAAAGCCATCGTCAACGCTCAGTCTTCCCAGCCGCACAAGCTGTCCGGCGGCTTCTGCTTCTGCTTCCAGTTCCGCGTCATCCGCGGTTTCGTGATGTTCGTTTTCAGGTTGCGTCTGCTGCAGCACGTGAGCGACTTCGTGACCCAGCAGCCGCATGCCCGACCATGTCTGCGGCGCGAAGTGAGCTTTGCCGAAGACGATGTGATTGGAATACGTGAATGCCAGCGCATGAATTTCCCACGCCGCTTCAAAGGCCCGTTCGTCGATGTGAATCCGGATGTGATCCAGATTCGTGTGAAACTGCTGCTCCAATCGGGCTTTCAGCGGTGATGGCAGAGCGACACCGGGCGACTGCAGCACTTCGTGAACCAGTTGAGAATGAACGGCAGGCGCTGGTTCAAACAGCCTGTTCCGGTCGGCGAACTGCAGTTCCTGACTGCCCGCCCTGCTGCCCTGACATCCGCACGCACAAGTCTCTGGATTTGACGTACACATGACCACGACGCTCCTGAAGAATTCCGAGGGGGGAAAAGCCGCCGAGACTTCACGAAACCTGTCTCAGCACTTCCATTATCAGGATTCCTCCACCGCTGTTGCGTGAAACGGCGAAACAACTTCCGCAGACTGCGTCAGCAGTATCCGTCCGTGACCTTCCATTCACGGCCGTTCCGACGACACTTCGCGAATGTATTCGTGGGACAAAGTCCTGCAATACCGGCCGGTTTCTGACCGACGAACGTCGCCCCGGTAACCGGCGTGGCTCCGGCGCAACGCTGCCCCAATTTTTCCAACAGGATCCTTACGAAAGCATCGCATGACTCGCCACGACGGCCGAGCTGCCAACGAACTTCGCTCCATCAGCATTCAGCGCGGCTTTACGAAAAACGCAGCCGCCAGTGTGCTGATTCAGGCAGGAAACACGATCGTGCTGTGTACCGCCAGTCTGGAAAACAGCGTCCCGCCCTGGCGAAAGCCTCGCGACGAAAACGATCCGGTGCTCGGCTGGGTCACCGCCGAATACAGCATGCTTCCGGGCAGCACGTCGCCGCGCAAACAAAGGGACCGGCTGAAGGTGGACGGTCGCACGACGGAAATTCAGCGGCTGATCGGTCGCAGTCTGCGAGCCGCCGTGGACTTCGAAGCGCTGGGTGCGCACACCGTCACAATCGACTGCGATGTTCTGCAGGCCGACGGTGGAACCCGCACGCTCAGCACCACGGGAGGCTTCATCGCCCTGTGCGATGCCGTGCTGAAGATCGAGGCAGCGCGGCCGATTCTGAAAGACAGCGTGGCCGCGATCAGCGTGGGAGTCGTCGGCGGTCAGCCGGTGCTGGATCTGGATTACATCGAAGACAGCCGCGCCGAAGTCGACATGAACGTCGTAATGACGGGCAGCGGCCGGTTCATCGAAGTGCAGGGAACAGCCGAAGGCGAACCCTTCGACGACGCAACTCTGCAGCGGCAGCTTGCACTGGCAAGGGACGGCATCCGGCAACTGACGCAGCTTCAGCAGGACGCATTCGGGGCGGACTGGCCATTGCGGTAGTTAACCATCGTGGCGTGACGGCCCATTCCGGATTGCGGGTTCGTGTTTGTGCGAGCCTCCCAGGGGCGATGCTCCTTGCTGGTGGATCTGCTGGTCCGCCGGGTCGAAAACGTCCGGAGCCATGCCCCAACGCAAAACGCGACGCCGCAACCTCCGGCCACTCACGTGGCACTACTTCTGCGCGAAATAATCCAGCACACGGACTTTGTCCAGGACCGGTTTCAGCACGTCGACGAAGGCCGTATGGTCAGCGTGAGGCAGGTAGGCAGCTCTGTCGTCTTCCGAACCGAACGTCACCAGAAACGCGTGAGTAAATCCGTCATCGTGTTTTTCCGGACTGTTGTTCGTGCCCCATTCGAACGCTTTGATCGCATCGATTTTCGCTGGCAGGGCTGCGAATCCCTGTTCAACCTGCGCAATCTGTTCGGGTGACGTACCGTCCTGCAGCTTCACGAACACCGCGTGCCGCAGAGCATTCTCGACGGGCTGTTGCGCGGGAGTTCCCCAGT
>CAZHET010000569.1:0-4193 GCA_964531585.1 uncultured Planctomycetaceae bacterium
CCGCCGTCGCAGCCGCGGAACCCGCTGATGTTGCCGCACAGGCGGATGCAGCCGCGGATGCAGCGGCGACTGTGGCGGGTGTGCCGCGACACGGGTATCGGACGGACTCCTGGGTCATCATGCTGATTGGAATTTACTGCACGCTCATCGTGCTCAGTTCGCTGGTGGGCGGCTGGCTGCCGGGCCTGATCGAACTGACACATAACCGCATGCAGACAATGATCAGCTTCGTCGGCGGTCTGATGCTGGGCATCGGCGTTTTCCACCTGCTGCCGCATTCTGTCGCAGAGCTGGGGGCGGTTGACCCCGCCGTCAGGTGGATGATGGCAGGCATCATCGCCATGTTTCTGCTGATGCGGATGTTTCACTTCCACAATCACGGCGTCGCTGAAAGTGACGAAGGCAAGCCGTGCGAACATGACCACGAACACAGCCACAGTCACCAGCATTCTCATCCGCAGGCACAGGTTCATCAGTTGAGCTGGCTGGGAATTGTCATCGGACTCAGCCTGCATACGCTGATCGACGGCGTTGCACTGGGAGCGAGTGTCGCGGCAGGATCGTTTCACCCCAGCTACTGGTCGCTGTACGGCATTGGCACGTTTCTGGCAATCATCCTGCACAAGCCGCTGGACGCAGTTTCGATCACTGCGCTGATGGCAGCGGGCGGCTGGCGGCTGAGGGCTCAGAATCTCGTGAATGCGGGATTCGCGATGATGTGTCCTCTGGGTGCCGCACTGTTTCTGCTGACGGCAGCTCGGTTTTCTGAATACGAATCAGCGATCATCGGCTGCGGCATGGCGTTCTCCGCGGGCGTGTTCATCTGCATTTCGCTCAGCGACCTGCTGCCGGAAATGGAGTTCCATTCGCATCACCGGCTGAGGCTGTCGCTGGCGCTGGCGCTGGGTGTGCTGCTTGCCTGGGCGATTACGTTCATTGAGCCCGACCATCTGCACTGAGCCCGACCGACTGCACGGATGCTGCGAGCAGCGCTGCGGTTGAGCTATCGCGCCGCGGCGGGTATCGTGTCACAAACGAGTTCCGTTACACCTCGAAACCGCTGAACGCGGAGGAGGGGCACCGGGCTGTTGGAAGCAACACCGAACAGCATCCGGGAACATCCGGCTTATCGCTACAATGAACTGGCGCTGCATCTGGGTTCCTATGCAGCACTGGTGGCCGCGGTAGCAGTGCTGCCTGTTTATGACAGGGCGATCGGATGGAAGATGGCTGCCGGCGATGTCGCACTGGCCCTGTTATTTGCCGTGCAGCGCCGACATCTTCTGCCTCGTGTCCGAACCACCGGGCATCTTGATCTGCTCGTGACAAGTGCTGCTGTGCCGGCATTTCTGATGCAGGTCTGGTCAATGCGGCTGGCTCCCACGGCGGAGTCACCGTCCGGCGTCACGGCGCTGATTGTGACGATCAGTCTGCTGTATTCTTCAACACTTGCCTTTCTGTTGTCGGCCTTTGGCGGTGCCGCGATCTGGCTGATCGGTCAGCAACTGACCGGTGCCGACTGCTCACGACAGGATCTGGTGCATCTGTTCGTGACGGCTCCTGCCTGCGCGATGGTGGTGCGGCTTTCGGTGCAGCACCTGGTGAACGCACTAATTCAGCTCACGGCGCGGGAACAAACAGCCATTGACCGCCTGAACGAATCCGTGCAGTCTCTGACCGCCGAAAAGCAACTGCGGGAGGATTCCGAATCGCGCCTGTATGAAAGGCAGAAAGTCGAAAGTCTGGGGCTGATGGCCGGAGGCATTGCCCACGATTTCAACAACGTCCTGCAGGCGATCACCGCATTCGCCGAGGTGATTCAGATTACGACGGCCGAACCGCGAACTCGTGAGACCGCCGCGGAAGTGACCAGAGCGGCGGCCAATGCGGCGGACATCTGCTCGCAGATGCTGGTCTATTCCGGAAGGTCCCATGAGCGGCGCGTTGTGACAGACGTCGGCGAATTGACAATGGACCTGCGACCATTGCTGCGGGCTTCGGCGAAGGACAATGTCGCGCTTCATGTCGACTGTCTGAACCAGGAGCCACTGACGATCTTCGCGAACGCGGGACAGATCCGCCAGGTTCTGATGAATCTGGTGGCCAACGCGGCCGACGCCACACAGCCGGCGGGCGGCACCGTCACGGTCACGATCAGCACGAGTGACGTCGCAGAACTGAAGGGGGCAGCCGACAGCGCGAGCCCGGTGCCGGCTTCCACCAGCCGGGTGGTGTCCATTGCAGTCACCGACAACGGCTGCGGTATCGACGACAGCACACTTCAACAGATGTTTGATCCCTACTTTACGACGAAACCATCCGGCCACGGCTTCGGGCTGGCCGTCGTCCACGGCATCGTTCGATCTCACGACGGAGTCATCCACGTGACCAGCACGCCCGGTGCCGGCACGACGGTGACGGTTCAGTTTCCTGTTGCAGTGTCGGAAGCTGCCGAGCAGCCTGTTGTGGCGGAAGCCGCAGCGCCCCTGACGTCACCCGTAACTCGACGAATCCTGATTGTCGACGACGAAGACAGCGTGCGTCATTCCGTGTCCTCCATGCTGACGGTGATGCATACGGAAGTCGTCACCGTCGACGGCGCAGCGGCGGCGCTGGAACTGCTGAGCCGCGACACGCGGTTCGACGCGATTCTTCTGGACTACATTATGCCGCAGCAGAGCGGTCTGGAGCTGATCCGTGAACTGCGACGGCTGGGGAACAGGACTCCCGTGATTCTGTGCAGTGGCTTTGTCGGCGAAACGGACAGATTGGATGCTCTGGACCTCGTCGATGGCTACCTTGCAAAACCCTTCAGCAGCGAAGCACTGTTAGCTGCCATTGAAGAGGTCGTGCGGCCTCACAACAGCGACTGAATCGCGCGGAAATCATCTTTCAAAGAGCGGTACAACTGCCCGTACACCGGATAGGCCATGTTGTAGGTTTTTTTCGCTGCGGTATTGGCAGCGGTTTTCGACACGACGGAAATTGTCGCTTTACAGGCTTCCACAACGTCCTTGTAGGCACCGGTTCCGGCGGCTGCCAGCAGGGCGACTCCGTAAGCCGGTCCTTCTTCGGCGTTGATTGTCACGACTGACTGTCCGTAAATATCGGCCTGCAATTGTCGCCAGAAGGGACTGCGGGCACCTCCGCCTGACAAGCGGATCTCCTGCACAGGGATACCCATGTCTTTGATGATTTCCAGGGAGTCACGCATTGCGTAGGTGGCACCTTCCATGACCGACCGCGCCATGTGGCCCTTGTCGTGCCGCAGGCTCAGGCCCACCCAGCATGCTCGCGCGGCCGGGTCGGCGTGAGGCGTGCGTTCGCCGGTCAGATAGGGCAGGAAGAAGAGGCCTTCCGATCCGGCCGGGGCAGTTGCGGCCTGCTGAGTGATGAGTTCATACGGGTCAACCTTTTGTTTTCGTGCTGCGGCGATCTCCGTCTGACAGAGCTGGTTGCGAAACCACTGCAGGCTGCCGCCGGCGGACAGCACACAGCCCATCATATGCCACTTGCCTCGAACCGCGTGGCAGAACGTGTGCAGCCTGCCGCCGGGATCCACCTGAACTTCATCACTGTGAGCGAACACGACACCGCTGGTCCCCATCGTCGCCGACACAACGCCCTTCCGAACGATTCCGTTGCCGATCGCGCTGGCTGCCTGGTCGCCGCCTCCGCCGACGACGGGCGTTCCCGTCTTGAGACCAAGCTCCTTCGCCACGCTTTCCGTCAGCACGCCGGTAACGTCTTCAGATTCGAAGACTTGCGGCAAAAGTGCCTTGTCGAGTTCCAGGCGGGTCAACAGTTCCTTTGACCAGCACCGGTTGACCACGTCGAGCAGCAGTGTGCCTGATGCGTCGCTGACTTCCGTGGCAAAGTCGCCCGTCAGCCGGAAGCGAATGTAGTCCTTCGGCAGCAGCACCTGCACGGTCCGGTCGAAGTTCTTCTTTTCGTGGTTGCGCAGCCACAGAATCTTCGGTGCCGTGAATCCCGTCAGTGCCGGGTTCGCAACCATGTCGATCAATGCACGTCGGCCCCCGGCCTGCCGTTCGATTTCTTCACATTCCGCAGCCGTTCGCTGATCGTTCCATAGCAGTGCAGGTCGAATGACACTGTGTGACTTACTGAGAAACACGCTGCCATGCATCTGGCCGCTCAGCCCGATTCCACCGACGTCCGCCGACTTCAGTTTC
>CAZHET010000570.1:0-4191 GCA_964531585.1 uncultured Planctomycetaceae bacterium
TCGCTGAAGAGATTGCCAACTTCACGAAGGGACAGGTTCTTGTTCAGGCCGGCACAAGCGTGCTGGGGAACGCGAACCAGATTCCGCAGTTGGCACTGTCGCTGCTGCAATAGGCACTCGAACGCTTCAGCCTTCAATTGGTCTGAAGTGACATTTCGCCCGCGGAAAACGGTGTGCCTGTCCGGCCGACGGTTTCCGCAGGCAGCCTGAAGACGAGCGGCCGCAAAGGTCCGGCTGAGACTGGAAACTCCAGAATCTCGGCCGGGCCTTTCGGTTGTTTTCGATTTTGAACGCCTGACAAAACCGGAACTGGCTCCCGGCCGAAGCGGTATTCGCATCGAGCTATTGGCTCGCAAGGGTCGCTGTCCCGGTTTTGTCAGAGTCTCCTGGTACCTTCAGTCAGAAGTCCCAATCCGGAGTTTCACTATGATCACCATCGATGGCCTTGTTTCAGGCATCGACACGGAGACGATTGTCAACGGGCTGCTGGAAATCCAGCAGCAGCAACTGGACCGCTTCACACTGCGCCGTTCGGAAATCGTCGCGAAGCAGGCCGTGTTCAAGAATCTCGAAGCGTCACTGGTCAGCCTGCGGACTGATGCGTCAAGATTGGCTCGCGTGCAGAACAGCCCGTTCTCGCGGAAGACAGTGACGATCAGTGATGAAAGCGTGATTGCGGCCAGCGGTTCATCTGCGGCGATTCCCGGAACCTATCGTCTGACAGTCGACAATGTCGCTCGGGCGCACCAGCTGGCCACTCAGGGATTTGCCGATGCAGATTCCGAGATTACTCAGGGAACAATCGAACTTCGCGTGGGTTCCGGTGAACTGCAGACGATCACCGTTGATGACAGCAACAACACGCTGCAGGGGCTGGCCGATTCCATCAACGCAACCAATTCCGGTCTGAGTGCCTCGGTGATCAAAGACGCGTCCGCGGGTGGAACACCTTACCGACTGCTGCTGACGGCGTCCGACACCGGAACCGAGAATCAGATCAGCATCACCAGCAACCTGGGAGCTTCCGGGGGCGGTGCCGGGCAGCCCGTGTTCGACCTGGACAACCCCGTTCAGGCGGCGACGAACGCGCAGGTGACGCTTGGCAGCGGAGCGGGAGCCATCACAGTCGAAAGCACCGACAACCGGATCGATGACCTGATCGGCGGCGTCACGCTGGATCTGTTGAATGACAGCGGCGGCAGTGAAATTACCGTCTCGGTGGTTCGCGACACGGCAACAGCCGTGACCGCGGTTGAAGACTTCGTCAACGGCTTCAACGCCACGATGGATTTCATCGACGGGCAGTCCCTGTTCAACGCAGAAACCAACGAAGGCGGCCCTCTGCTGGGCAACCGGGCGGTCATTGGAATTCAGCAGAAACTGCGGTCGACGCTGGTGTCTGTTGTGCCGGGAGTCAACAGGTCTGCCAACCGGCTCTCCGCGATCGGCATTACTGTCTCGGACAATGGAAAGCTGGTGCTGAACCGAACTCAACTGGAACGCGTCATCGCCGGCAACGAAGAAGGGGTCAGCACAGACGACGTCCGCCGGCTGTTTTCACTGGACGGCGAAAGCACGAATTCCGGAATTTCGTTCCTGCTGGGAAGCTCGCGCACACGGGCGTCGACGGATCCGATCCAGGTCGACATTACTCAGGCCGCAGAACGAGCCTCGGTGAGCGCAGGCACGGCACTGGCCGAGTCCACAGTTATCGACGATACAAACCGCACCCTGGAAATCAAAGTCGACGGAACAACCGGGACCATCACACTCGATCAGGGAACCTACACGCGACAGGAACTTGCCAATCATGTGGAGTCGCTGATCAACGGTTCGGCCAGCCTGCCAGGACGCACAGTGCGAGTCGGACTGAACAGCGACGCTCTGACTATCACGTCGGAGACCTACGGCAAGACATCCGACCTGCTGATTTCCGGCGGCACATCACTGGCGGCACTTGGATTCACCGCCGGAACGGCCGACGTCGGCCGGGACGTCGCCGGAACGTTCACAGTCAACGGCCAGACCGAAGTCGCCAAAGGGTCCGGGCAGTTTCTCACCGGCGATCCGGACAATGCCACGACAGCCGATCTGCGACTTAGAGTCACGCTGCAGCCGTCACAGGTCACAGCCGGCGTTGAGGGCGAACTCACCGTGACGCGCGGTCTGGCAGCAACACTCGACGAAGTCCTTGGAGATCTGCTGCAACCCGGCGATGGCGGCCTGGCCACGATTGATGATGGATTTGATCAGCAACTGGACAGCCTGCAGGTCGCGCTGGACCGTCAGCAGGTGCTGTTCGACGCGCAGCAGGAATCGCTGATTTCACAGTTCGTGGCTCTGGAATCGTCGCTAAGCCAGTTGCAGACAACCAGCCAGTTTGTGAGTTCCCAACTTGCCTCTATCCCGCAGCTCAGGCGGTAGTGCTTTGTCAGACCTTAAATCTGTGGTTAGGATCGTGCGGAAAATAAGTGTCTGACCCCAATTGTGCGAAGCACCCGAAGGGCCGGTTCCCGGCAATTGGGGTCAGACACTTTTTTTCCGCTCATTGCTTAATCGTCATTCCCGCGCAGGCGGGAATCCGGTTTTCGACGGTCTGGATTCCCGCCTGCCCAGGAATGACAAACCCCTGTTCTTAGCTCTGACAGAGCAGTAAATGCCCACTCGCGGCCCCTCTCGGCAGATCCGCAACACCTTTTCCGCTTTTACGGGGAAACTGACCTGATGAATCCACGTGACCGCTATCGTACCGCTTCGTCTTTTGGCTGGACCCGCATTGACATGCTGATTCACGTCTATGACCACGCGATCGATTCCCTGCGAGCGGGACAGCGAATTCTTCAGGAAGAAGCCGGCGATTGCATCGGGGCACGAATTGATGCTCAACGCAAGATTCTGCTGATCGCCGACGGCCTCGCGCTGGATCATGGCGACACGCCCATGCAGATTCTGCGACTGTGTGTGTTCGCACTCGACCAGATCCGAACGGACTCCGCTGACGCGTGGGCTGCTGCCGCCCGAGTCCTCGAAACCGTGCGTGAGGGTTTTCTCGGCATCCGAGACGAAGCCCGAGCCGCCGAGCACAGCGGCCTGATTCCACAACTGGAACCACTGTCAGTTTGAACAGAATGTCAGAGAACCGTCGTCGCTGCAGCACGTGCGATAACCAGTCGCCCTGTACGTATCTGCGCCTGTCCAAAGGGAAGACGTGAGGGTATCTCCCAAGGGTGAAACTCCTATAACACTTTTGATGCGTGCGTGAGTAAAAATCCGCTCCTTCGAGGAGCCGGACCGGCGATCGCGTTGTTGGCGGCGAAGTCGAAGCCTTTTACTTTCACCAATGAGAACGCATCAAGGAGTTACCCCCCATGACGGACCTGAAGCCCGAAGTGACACCGCCAACCGCTCTCCAGAACCGGACTGACAAGCCGGATGTGACCATTGCCGACGCAAACCGCCTGAACGCCGAGTCATTCTCGTGGCACCTGAGCGCGTACGGTACGTTCCATTCGTCAAGTTTTGTTTCTTCTGTCGCACAACTGACTGCAAACATCCGCGAGCAGCGGCCCGCGCTGGTTGTGATCTGTGCAAGCATCGCGGTGCAGGGTTTTCGCGAGGTTGCTGCTGAGCTTGCCGTCCGTCTCGGAGAAACCCGCCTGGCAGTCTTCGCCGACACCCTGACCGACCGCAAGCTGGATCTGGTGGTCAACAACCGAATCACCGGGTTGTTGTCGTCCCAGGACCCGATGCGCACCATCACCGATCAACTCAGTCGCATTGCCGCCGGCACTCCGGTGGTTTCCCCCATGCTGGCGGACCGGGTTCGACTGACGGCTACCGGGGAGTTCGAGTGTCTGGTAAGTGCCCGCCTGCAGAAGCTCTCGGATCGGCAGTGGGACGTGCTGCTGAGAATCGCTGAAGGTCGTCGAGTCGCCGACGTTGCCGCTGATCTGAACATCACAGAAAAGGCTGTCGAGAGTCACAAATACCGAATCATGCGAACCATAGGCGCATCGGATCGCGTTGATCTGTGCCGCTGGGCAATTCGAGAAGGCTTCATCGACGCCTGATGCTGGTCATTGGTCGCGGGCACTGGCAAAAAAATGCGTTCGCCGTTATCAGCGGCGAACGCATTTGTCATTTGTGACCAAGCCGTGGCCAGTGAAGCCGTGGCCAGTGAAGCCGTGGCCA
>CAZHET010000571.1:0-4190 GCA_964531585.1 uncultured Planctomycetaceae bacterium
GGTGCTGACGCTTGTCGACGCCAAAGATGGTGCGGCTGCGATGGGGGCGAGAGCTCGAGAATACGTCGCCGAGAACTTCGACCGTGAAACACATTCCAGAATGTTTCTGGATGTCGTGACCCGGCAGATGCGCTAGCTGTACTGCTTGCGAGCTGCCTACTCCGTTTTTTTCGACTACAACACGATCAGGTGATATGAGACGATTCGCATGCATTGTTGGAGCCCGCCCCAACTTCATGAAGATGGCGCCGATTCTACACGCTTTCGCCGGACACTCTGACGCCGTTCCGGTTCTGATTCATACGGGGCAACACTATGACAAGAACCTTTCTGACGTGTTCTTTGAGGAACTGGAGATTCCTCGGCCCGATGTGTCGCTGGGAATCGGCTCAGGAACTCACGGCGAGCAGACAGGGCGGCTGATTATTGAACTCGAAAAATGTTTCATCGACGCAAGCGACCGGGGCGAAGCGTTTGATCGTGTTGTTGTGGTCGGAGATGTCAACTCAACGATGGCAGCCACCCTGGCGGCGGTCAAACTCAACATTCCGGTTGCCCATGTCGAAGCGGGGCTTCGGAGTTTCGACCGTCGGATGCCTGAAGAAGCCAATCGCATCGTGACCGACAGTCTGTCGGACCTGTTGTTGGTTTCGGAGCAATCGGGGGTTGAGAATCTTCGGCGAGAAGGACATCCCCACGAGCATATCCGGCTCGTGGGTAACGTCATGATCGACACCCTGGTGAAACACGTAAAACGAGCTGCTCAGCAGACGATTCTGTCTGACCTTGGTGTACAACAAGGCGAATACGCTGTCGTGACTGCACATCGACCGTCCAATGTTGATCGACAGGACACTCTGCAGGGCCTTATTCACGTGTTGATCGACGTCTCGAAGTCGCTGCCGGTCGTATTCCCGGTGCATCCTCGCACCCGCAGCCGACTGGAATCCTTTGGGCTGCTGCGAGACCTGGAGGTGGCCGAAAACGTTATGCTGCTGGAACCGCTTGGCTATCTGGATTTCCTGGCGCTCACATCGCAATCGAAGGTCATTGTGACGGATTCTGGTGGGCTGCAGGAAGAATCAACGGCGCTCGGCATTCCGTGTCTCACAATGCGGGAAAACACGGAACGCCCGGTGACTGTTGATGTCGGAACCAGTACGCTATGCGGTTCCAGTGCTGAATCGCTCCATCGACACCTGACAGAGGTCATCGAAGGCCGCTACAAGTCTGGTAGGTGTCCGGACTTATGGGACGGCAGAGCTGCTGAACGAATTGTATCGCTATTAATGACCCTTGGCGGCTGATTACTCCGCGGTAAGCCCTTCTCCGGCACGGAACGCGTGCCGCGCCCCGCTGGATTCAGCCACAGGGACCGTTGGCCCGTCGGGCTTGCCGTGTCCAAACTCCCCTTTGAGCGATTTGTGGATTTGCTTAAGCTGCGGTGCTTGTGGACGATGGCGCGTGTGAAATCGAAGGGAAGCGATATGTTGAGGACTGAGGGGCGGTGTGCTCTGGTGACGGGGATCACCGGGCAGGATGGGTCTTATCTTTGTGAACTGCTGCTCGAAAAAGGGTACACGGTTCACGGAATCGTCCGGCGTCTGAGCGGGTCCGGGGATGCTCGGATCGATCGACTGCATGAGCTGGGGCGCGTCAGGATTCATTACGGAGATCTGACCGACGCCAACTGCCTGGACGAAATTGTCCGGCGGGCTGAGCCGGATGAAATCTACAATCTGGCGGCTCAAAGCCATGTCCGCGTGTCTTTCGACAATCCGGTGTACACCGTCGATGTCGATGCTCTGGGGACGGCACGGCTGCTGGAGTCGGCGATGAAGCTGAATCAGCAGAAGCCGGTTCGCTTCTATCAGGCGTCGACCAGCGAAATGTTCGGCAAGGTTCACGAGGTGCCGCAGCGCGAAACGACGCCGTTTCATCCTCGCAGCCCCTATGGATGTGCGAAGGTCTTCAGTCACTACCTCGTGCAGAACTACCGCGAAAGTTACGGCCTGTTCGCGTGCAGCGGGATACTGTTCAACCACGAATCTCCGCGGCGTGGTGAGACCTTCGTCACTCGCAAAATTACCCGGGCCGTCACTCGCATTCGTGAAGGGCTGCAGAACAAACTGCTGCTGGGAAATCTGGATGCTCAGCGCGACTGGGGACACGCTCGCGATTATGTTGAGGCGATGTGGCTGATGCTGCAGCAGGAAGAGCCGCGCGACTACGTCATCGGAACCGGCGAGACGCATTCGGTCCGCGAGTTCCTGGACGTTGCGTTTGAACGAGTTGGCCTGGACGCCGACGACTTCGTCGAGCTTGATCCTCGGTTTCTGCGCCCCAGCGAGGTGGATTTGCTGCTGGGTGATGCGACGAAGGCTCGCGAAGAGCTGGGCTGGGAACCTCGCACAACCTTCCGCGAACTCGTGGAAGAGATGGTCGACAGCGACTGGGAACTGGCTCGGGAAGAGCGCCGCGCGGCGGGGAAGTCTGAAGTCCGTCGGCGAGCGGCCTGATCGGCAGCCGGTTCGACCTGTACGCCGCTGGTCTTGTACGCCGATGGTGTGGCGGTTAAGCGATTGTTGCGTCGGCCTGGTCTGCGACCACGGGTCAAACAGGCGTGCTATCGCATGCGACTCGGCAGCAGCGGCTCAGCGGGAGCTTCGCCCTCCCAGATCGCTGGTCGTAGGTCGCCCTCGCGATTGCCTTGCTGATCTTCACGGGCGCCAGTCTTTGGGCGGGTCGGGTTGTTGCCAGATGCTCATGCCGCCGTCGACGAAGATCATCTGGCCGTGAATGTGTTCAGCGGCATCGCTGAGCAGGAAGACGGCGGTTCCGGCGGCAGCCTCGGGACCGGGAACTGATCCGTTTGGAGTATGCAGTTCCATCCATTGACGAATCCGATCGTTTCGCAGCGCTGATTCGGTCAGCGGCGTGCGGAACAGTCCGGGAGCAATCCCGTTGACTCGGATTCGGTGCGGAGCCAGTGACACGCTGAGTGACCGCACCATTGCTTCGACGGCACCCTTCGATGTGTCGTAGGCCACGTGAGTCGGTTCGGACAGGCGTCCGTTGATCGACCCGATCAGGATGATCCTTCCGGCCGTTCCCCGTTCGACCCACCGACGAGCGAAATGCTGCGCGATGACGAACTGCGAATAGACGTTCAGCCGCATCGTGCGATCGAATGTGTCGAAGTCCAGCTCCAGAAACGGCTGGTCGATGTACGTGCCGGCGTTGCAGACCAGCAGGTCAATGTCGGGTGAATGTTGCAGTGCCGCGTCGGCAACCTGCAGCGCACAGTCGGGCAGTGGCGACGACAGGTCTCCGGTCACGACGGCGGCTGGCGTTCCGGTTTTTCCGCAACGGGCGGCCACCTGCCCGGCGGCTTCATCGTTATGCAGCCCGTGCAGCACGACGGTTGCTCCGGCGGCGGAAACCGCTTTCGCGATTTCGCTGCCGATGCCCGTCGAACTGCCGGTGATCAAGGCTGCATGGCCAGCCAGCAGACTCATCGTGGTGCGGCTATTCTTCGGCGACGAACGGCAGCAGGCCGATGAAGCGGGCTCGCAGCACGGCCTTGCGGACAGCTCGCTGGTACAGAGCGGACGTGCCGGTTCGGCGGCGGGGAAGAATGCGGCCTTCGCGGTCGATCAGTGTTCGCAGCGTCTTCAGATCCTTGTAGTCCACGTACACTGGACGCGGCACAATGCCGTCCGGACAGAATGGACACTTCATCTTCTTCTTTTTGAGTTTCGCGCGACGCTTACGGAGCTTCCTGAGATCATTCTTCGAAATCGTGGCCATCTGCCGAATCACTCACTTTCTGCACGGGTCGCGGTGGAAGGCACAGCGGCCGATGTCAATCTGCGGGCAACAGTCCCCGTAAAGCCGGTTGCAGGTTTGAATTGCAGCTCGACCGCCCGACGGACCAGCCCACGTCGGCTGGCGGGGAAACGAAGCCACGCATTCTAATGGCTTCGCGGGAAACAGCAACTGAGAGGTTCAGGGTTTCAGGTGGTGCGGTGATTGGACATCGAATGTCGCCGGCTGTCGTCGCGTCTCGCGGAAACTCTGATCTGTGAGCGGCACGGCGCTAGCCTGAATTGCGCACCTCGCTTCAGCGCAAACGGCTGCGGGTGCGTAGGAAGGGTGGGAAAAGACTTCACTTCTTTCGCACCGGAGGC
>CAZHET010000572.1:0-4187 GCA_964531585.1 uncultured Planctomycetaceae bacterium
CTCCGCGAACGCCGCCGGCGACCTGAATCACAATGCTGCGATCTTCGTACACCCGTGAGGCCGCAGCCGTCATCAGTTCCGCGGGAACTTCGACGGAAGCCGTCCGGAAATCACCGTTCGCAGCAAACGTCTGCGGCACCCAGCCCACGTGCTGAGCCAGCCCGTGCGAGTGGAGCAGGGCGGAAACCACAGCGATGTCGAATACGTTCTCAAGATCGGCGAACACCGGATCCTGCTGTGCCAGCGCGGGCAGGTGCTCGGTGAACAAGCGAGCGAATTCTGCATTCGGCCGGCGAGCCTTGCCAGTGGCCTTACGAGATCCGTCATCGTTCACAAACTGATCTTCTGACAGGCACTGGACCGCGCGTCCCGTCAGTTCGAATGCGTTGCCTTCCGGTGAGGTCGTGATTGCTTCATATCCAACCGTCATCCACCACCGGAGCGCATCCAGGGATGAGCCACGTCGTTCGGAGCGTGACAGCAGGTCGAAGTAGCTCTTCATTCCCGGCACACCTTCGCGGCGTCCGATACCGATTTCTTTCATGCGGTAGTCGGCTTCAACAATGACCGAAGCGACTCGCGAGTCCGCCGGAAGTCCCTGAACGACGACATTCTGCAGACCAAGCTGCTGTTCCAGTTCCTGAGTCCAGCGGCCAACCGTGCCCGCAGTCAGCTCACGGCGGTTGCTGCGGACGAATTCCTGCAACTGCTGCACCTGATCCTGCTTCGGATCGATCGTACACATGAAGAATCCATCACCGCTGGCGGAAAACGTTCTCGTCAGCGTGACCAGGTCATCCAGTTTCAGAGTCGGCCGGCCGGAGGCGGCGTTCACGGCCTGACCACGTTCGTCGGCAACCCAGCTTCCTGCCGGACCGGCAATGACAACGTCTCCGGTTTCCGGAAAGACGAACAGGAACTGGACGCGGGTGATTCCGGCCAGGTTGGAAATGTCTTCGGGAATCGGCGTACCCTGGGCAATCAGTTCACGGACATGCTGTTCCAGCCGCGGCAGCGAAACCATTCGCAGATCCGAAGCCGCGTGGACGTCGGCGTTGTGGTTGGCCGTGCGAGCAAGCTCGATCGCAGTCATCATGCGGGAATTGTCCTCGCGCACAGACAAAGCTGCCATCGCCGCGTAGGCTCCCAGGAAGACCCCCTGGCCGGCGCTGAACGCCATGATTCGCTGATTGCCGTTCTCGTCGACCCACTCCTCCGGACTGCCGCTGCCCGTCTGACTCTGAATGAGCTGAATCAACTGCTGCGGCATTGCGAACGGGCTGCCACCACGGGCCGGATTCAATGATTCGGCAATTCTCTCCGCTTTCTCAGCAGTCTGCCGGTCGCCCGTCATTCTCGCCGCGGTGCGGATGTTTCTGACCGCTGTGACGAAATCGCCTTTCTCCGCGGCGACGCGCGCTTCCAACCGAAGCTTTTGAGCATCCTGGTCTGCAGACGAATCGGTGGCAGGTGGCTCGGCTGCCCGCACCGGACTGCAGACGACACATGCCAGCAGCAGTGCGCCCACACAGTTTTTGACGGCGAACGCGTTCTTAGACAACCGGGAAGGCAGACTTACTCGCAGCATGGAACGGGCCTTTGCCTGGGAACGTTGCCTTGACGGATAACAAGGCCGTAAGATCGAATAAGCGACGCGAGGATCAGACGGAGGACTGCAAACGAAGAATGTTCGACAACCCTGCTGCCGGAGTGCGCGTGCGCTACGTTCGGAGATATTCTCCCCGCTTTAGGATCGTCCTGCTGAGTCCCAGCGTCAAGAAGATTCCGACAAATCCACAACGCTCCCGTCTGCACGGATTCATCACTCGGAACGGTTGCGACGATCGTGTCAGAAATACCACGGTGACCTGCGCGATCGGGCAGGCCTGCACGGTTGTAAGTTCTAAGTCGTGCCGTGGATGTGGACCTTCCTGCCGGCGCTGGCAGGATCAGTCACGGGGCAGGATCAGTCACGGGGCAGCATCAGGCACGGGGCAGGATCAGTCACGGGGCAGCATCAGCCATGGGGCAGCATCGGGCCGCGTGGCGGACGTTGCCGGCGTCCGCACTGATCAATTCTCACCTGCCTCGCACCTGCCGGTCGCCGAAGATGACTCGCCGAAGATGACTCAGCGAAGATGACTCAGCGAAGATGACTCGCCGAAGATGACTCAGCGAAGACGACTCATGTGAGCGCTCCCTGTCGCCGATCCCGAAATGACTGCTTATGCCGGAACTGCCCGAAGTCGAAACGATGGTCCGCGGTGTTCGGTCACAGATTGAAGGCCGGATAATCGCTGATGTCGAATTCTGCCGCTGCACGCGTTTGCCGCTCACGGTCACACCGTCTCGCGCCGTGTTTCGACGCCAGCTGCGCGGCGCGACGATTCTGCGTGTCGAACGCCTTGCCAAGCGAGCTGTCCTTGAACTCGACACCGGGAAATGTGTCGTCATCGAGCCTCGCATGACGGGCCTGCTGCTGGTGTCTGATCCGCCCACGACTGCACATCGCCGAGTCTGCTGGCACCTGCAGCCGGAACAGCAGCGCCGTTCGTCATTTGAATTCTGGGACCGCCGCGGGCTGGGAACGATCCGGCTGCTGGATGCACTGCAAATGGAACAACTGAACCGGCGGCTTGGCCCGGACGCTCTGCGAATTTCGATGACCGACTGGAAGCTGCGGCTGGCGAAGACCGCGCGAGCGATCAAGGTCGCGCTGCTCGATCAGTCACTTGTCGCGGGAATCGGCAATCTCTACGCCAGCGAAATTCTGCATCTGGCAAAGATTTCGCCGCTCCGTCTGGCGAATTCACTGCCTGCCGCCGCAATCCGCCGACTGGCCGAGGCGACGAATTCGGTGATGACGGAGGCGATTCGCTACGAAGGCTCGACGCTCAGCGATGGCACATACCGCAATGCCCTGAACAGGGACGGCGGTTATCAGAATCAGCACCGCGTTTACGACAAGGCAGGCGACATGTGCAAAACCTGCAATCGTGGCACCATCCGGCGAATCGTGCAGGCCCAGCGTTCGACGTTTTACTGCCCCGTGTGCCAGCGACCGCCGCACTACCACAGATTTTCCAGCGAGCCCGTGTGAGCGTGCAGCAGACGACCGGGACCGGCCCATTGCGGCGGGCGCTGCAGTATGCGCAGCCAGACCAGGTGGCCGCGCGCGGAACCTTCGAACGATACGTGCTGGCCCAGTTCGTCGTCGGGGCCGACAGCGTCCGACTGCCAGTAGATCTGCGGAACGTCGTCGAAAATCTGCATCACCTGAACGATATCCAGTTGAATCTGGCTTGGCAGGACAGTGCCGTCTTTCGGACCGCCGACCACTTCCGTCGACGAAACAAAGATCGTGACCTCCCACTCGTCTCGGTCAGCATCGTGGAAGAAATGGCATCCGATAGGAGCCTGGAATGCATCGGACAGAATTCCGCGAGCTGCGTCGTTGGCGAGCCACCTCAGCCACGCAGGCGGCCGCGTTTTGACATTCCCCGTCGTTTCCATTTTGCGATTTCCTGTCTGTCACGTTCAGCCACGCAAAGGGCGTTGCCGGTCAGGCTCCAATGAAAGACGCGTGACAAGCGGTGCGATGCATGACAAGCGGTGCGGTGCGGAACGGTTCCGATGAGAACAGAGTTGCAACTGCTGCGCCACTGCTGCCAGACGCTGCCCGCGGCCAGAAAGACCGAATCTGACGGAATGTTGCCGATTGACAACGTTGCCGTTGTGCAACATCCGCTGAACAATCTGTCAAGAAGATGCTAACCAACAGAAGCGCCTGATGGCCGCTGCCCTGCCGCAAACATGCTGTTTTTAGCCTGACGCCCGCGGATCCGCACTCCGTAGCCGCACTTCGTACGACGGGATTCCGATCCCGTCGCCGCAAATTGACGGGATCGGAGTCCGCGTTCAGCCATCGGCCGGTGGGAACACATCCGCCGATGCTGGCACGCATCGGCCACGTGACGACGGTCCCGGCGTCCGCGCCGGCCGATTCTGATCCGCAGCTTCTCCCTGAATTGACGTGCGTCGCGGGACACTGTGTCACATCACGGCGAAAGTTGGGTACATTCCGCCCACACGGAATCAGCCCGTCATTCCCCCGAAGGCGGGAATCCAACATCACCAGGGAATCGCCCGGTCTTGCTCGCCATCGTCACCAACTATGCTTCCCCCCT
>CAZHET010000573.1:0-4183 GCA_964531585.1 uncultured Planctomycetaceae bacterium
GTCTGCAGCGGTCTGGGAGCCGATACGTCGCTCGTCAACAGCCCGACGTTTGTTCTGCTGCAGTGCTACACCGATGGTCGGCTGCCGGTATTTCACTTCGACACGTACCGTCTCAGCGATGTCGATGAGTTTCTGGCCATCGGCGCGGATGAGTATCTCAGCGACCCGGACGCTGTTTGCTTCGTCGAATGGGCAGACCGGTTCGGGGAAGTCCTGCCCGCCGACCGGCTGTCCATTCGCATTGAACACACTGGCCCGACCAGCCGCAGCGTTCACGTGTCATCGACCGGCCCAGTCAGCGACATCGTCCTGAACAGCCTGCGGGAACAAGTCTCTTAGAAGCCCGTGCCGCTGTTTGATGTCGGCTGAACTCGCAGCACGCGAGCGGTCGGGCGCTGCTGGTCGATCACGACGGGCTGGGCCGTCTGGGCAGAAGCCACGTTGCCGGCAGCGTCCCGGGCCAGCACACGGAAGTAAACCGACGGCGGTGTACCCTGCTGAATCGGCCAGTTGTACTGACCAGGATCCTGCTGCCAGTCGAACACCGGAGTCCACGGACCGGCTGCCATGCTGCTGACTTCCAGGCGGACTGCTTCGACGTGACTCCTGCTGTCGGAGGCGCGCCAGTTCAATTGCACCGACCCATGATTTTCTGCCACGACCTGCGGCTGACCGAAGTTGATTTCCGGAACCGTCTGGTCAACAGCAATCAGAATCTCCGGAGCCTCGCCGGGCTGTGGCGGCGGGTCACCGAAGCCCAGCCCGTTGCGAACCCGAATCGCAAACCCAAATGTTCCCTCGCCCATCACATCGACCTGAAATGGACTCTGCAGATCAGCGTCTTCGCCGTAGCGAAACCACTGCTGCCCGTTGTCTTCCGTCAAAAACAGATCAACTCCGCCGACTCCGGACGGCCCAACGCCGGCGACTTCGTAGGCAATGTCAAACGTCTGACTATTGACCAGTTCTGCAGCCGATGGCAGCGACCCGGACTGCTGCGAAACCGGCATGACCTTGACGGGCTTCGTCGGGATGATCTGCGGGACGTTACCTGATGAAGCCGGCGTGCTCTGCACAACGGGCATCGTCGCGGGAGAATGCGTCGTCGAACCGTTTCCCCAGGGTGTGATGTTCAGCGGACCGGAATTCGAACGCACGTTGTGCATCGGCTGCCCCATGGGAGCTGCTGTCGACAGTCCGCCAGCCGAATGACCGAAGCCCGGACTGCTCAGCACAAGCTGGCCGGATCCCTCGCCCCGGTTTCCTGCGAGGTCATTTACGGACCCGCGTACGGAAACGACAGTTCCGGGCTGTGTCGTGATCGTTGCCTGACCGGCCGGAGCAGACTGGACGGGCAGTGGCTTCCAGCGTCCGTCAGAACCTTCGGCGTACTCCAGACGCAGCGAGCCGAGGCTGATCTGTGTTTCGCCGGAATTCCAGCGGACCTGAATCTGTCCGGGAGCCGATTCGATGAGTTCCAGTTGCAGTTGTGGAGCGGCCGAGTCCACGATGACCTCCAGTTCCGGGGCCATGGGTTCCGTCGGCGCGCGAAGATTTCCGGTCGCGTCGGTCATGCGAACGGCGAAGGCATAGTGGCCGTCGCGTGGAGCCGTGAACTGAAATCCCTGAGCCGTCGCGGGGACCCGCTGAGTCTGCTCCAGCGGACCACCATCAACAGACGTGAACAGAATCGCGTGGCCACTGACGGGTGTCCCCGGCATGGCATCGACGGTGAACGGAATGCGGAACGTCGTGGACTGAGTCAGCAGGGCATCACCGGCAACGCCGGACGCCGGCAGAGCGAGGGCTGACAGGCCGGCCACGACCGAGCGACCCACCATCCGCCGCAGCGAACCGCGGTCAATCCGGTCATGCCGCAACCGGTTGCTGAGTTCCGTGCGAATAGCGCGAGCAAATGCTGTGAGTCTCATCCCGGCGATCCTTCGTTGGGCAGCTGTGGGCGCAAGGGGATATCGTAGAAACCCCCGTTGTGTTCGATATCGGAGGCCCAAATTCCGCAACTTGATCGGAAAGATCGGATCGCGCCGGTGCGCACGATTGCGAGAGGTACACGTTGCCCAGCTTCTCTGCCCGCGCAGCGATGCGGCAGTTATTGCCACACTGCGCCAGCGGGCGCGCCACGGCTGACTCGCGCGGCCAGAGGTCTGATCGAAAGCGCCGGCCGGCCGCGAAGGAGTCCATAGCCAGCCACGCTTGTCAGATCGAGTCAGACGGGTTGCTCGATACAGAAATCACTGCCGGAGAGCTGCAGTGACAGGCCATCGAGTTCCTGAACACCCTGCCGTTCCAGAACTTCCTGGCGAAACACGGGCACCGACCGAGGTGCATCGATCGAAAGCCGAACACGTCCGCCGCGAACATCTGAAACCGTGACCGTGATGTTGCCGGCGATCTGGATGGATTCACCCTTTTTTCGACTCAGTACAAGCATCATGCGTCTCCTTGAGAACAGAGGTCGTCCGTCGAAGTCTTCCCTGAATTGTTGGCTGGCGAGGACCACCTTCGAATACGCCGCTCCTCAGGCTGTGTTATCCGCAGAAGGCAATCCGCGGTTACCTGAATTCGAACCGGCGTACGGCAGAATCTGCCGATTGACCTGCCCCTGACGTGTATGACACACGATTCCTTGCATCCTGTGCCGAAAATCCCCCAATTTTCAGGCGGATTCCGGAGGAATGCGGAAATTCCCTACATGCAGGTCCGGCAAGAGCCGCACTCCGCCACGGCTGCTGCGTTGATTGGCGAAGGCCATTTGGTTCGGCCGATCGTCGCGCCGACTTAGAATCTGTCCAGGAACAATACCGTACGCTGGCCATCCAGGGCCGTCGGGACTAACGCGACGGCCCTGGAAGGCCAGCGTACGAAAACACGGATTTGAAATTGGACAGGTACTTACTCCGCAAGGGCGAACGCTTTTTTCATGGCGTGTGCCGTGGCTTCGACGGCATCCGCGTCGTCCATTGCGTTCAGCACGGCATTAAATGGCTCGGCTCGCACTGGCCCGTCGTAGCCGATTTCCACGAGCGCCGTCAGAAACGTTTTCAGATCAATCACGCCCGTTGCCGCCGGCAGTTCGCGCTGATTGTCGATCTGTTCGTCGATTGCAATACCCGCCGGTGCGTCGTTTAGATCGCAGGCGACGATGTCGGTATTCGTCAGCGTCCTCAGATCGTCGACAGTTTCGTGAGCCGTGTACCAGTGCCAACTGTCCAACACGACTCCCACGTTATCGAGCCCGATTTCGGCAATCAGGTCGCGAGTTTCAGCCAGCGTGTGAATGAAGGGCTGCCGCCCCGTTGCCCACAAGGTTTTCGGGCCGACATATTCCATGCCGAACCGCTGGCCGTGGTCGCCGAGTATCTTCACGCACTCCCTCAGCCGGTTGGCGTGCCGGCGGAAGTTGGCCACATAAGTCAGTTCATCGTGACGAGGCGACAGCCATGTGCTCACGCGAGTCACCCCGGCTTTCTGCAGCCCGGCGGCAAGTCTCGGCAACTGCATCAACTGGTCGCGGAATGTCTGGTCGTCGTTGCGAAAATCCACGGGCAGTCCGGCGGCTCCCCAGGCGACGTCCTTTTTCTGCATGTCCGCAAGCAGTTCATCCCGCTGTCCGTCCGACAGTTCAGCCAGAGTGCCGGCAATGGCACCGACGGATTCAAAACCGAACCGGGAAGCAAAGTCGATTGCCTGCTGCTGATTCGCCGAGACTCCGATCGAACCACACTGCAGATCCATCGTGAATCGGCGCTCGGCCAGCGTCGCGCCTGAGGCAACGCGACCGCTTGCTGAAAGTGCGGCCACCGCTGCCACGGCACCGGCACGCAGTGCGCTGCGGCGACTCACCAGGGCACCGACCGGTGAAGCCGTCGACGTGGGAACAGAGGACTTATCGCGTTCGTGGCAGCAGTGTGTCATGGAAATTTTCCGTGTATGAAAGTTCCGGCCGGGATGCGACTAAGGAGTCGCGTTGAATCAATGGCGCTCAGGGTGCCTGCCCCGCCTTTGTTACCAAACCTCTAACGACCGACAAGAATACCAAGATACTCCTTGGCAATCTTCGAAGACGACTGCAGGGCATCTGCCTTTGGAACCAGCAGCAGAACGACTTCCGCGGTGGTTCGCGTTACGTTTGCCGGTTGGGTCAGAAAGTCGGCGGGGAGCG
>CAZHET010000574.1:0-4177 GCA_964531585.1 uncultured Planctomycetaceae bacterium
AAACCGGCGGCTAGCGCCGTGCCGCTCACAGATCAGAGCTAAAGTGAGTGACATTTGGCTAACGCCACCGGCGAACGTTGTGTTGGCCCGCCGGGCCTCAATGATTATTGAACAAGCACCGCCATTCCACGAAGGAACCGACTCTTCAAGCAGGTCGTCAAGCTGGGGGCTTCGGTTTGAGTTTCGGCTCCGCGTCAGGTTGACGCCAGTTGGCGGATGGATTCCGGCGGCGGATGGTGCCGGTCAGAATTCTCGCGACGGTATCGGGAGAAGCATCGTGGAGCGTGGGTCGGCGACATTGCCTGAGTGTTCTCACCGCACGGCCGTTGCTGAGTCTGTGTTGTATCACTGTTCGCACTCGCTGGTCCGCGCGGCCCGCGGGATGGTGACGGCCGAGATCTGCGAAGACTGCGAACAGCGCCGCGGCAACCGCTGTATGAGCTGCGGGTGCCAGCTATTGGTTAAAGCCCGGGGCAGAGCGTTTCAGTGTCCTCCTGGAAAATGGCCGGATTGATGGTGTGCGCTGCGGGCGGTGGCGTTGAGGTGGTTTGGTGGCGGCCTTGGTAGGGAGGCATGGCATTGCCGTCTGCGGAGTGTTGCGAAGGCTGAGCCTTCAAGGCAGTGCGTTCCAGGGCAGAGCGCTGGAACGAGGAAAGGGCAGAGCCCTGGAACGAGGAAAGTGCTACATCGCGGGAAGTCGCTTCTCTTCAGCGTAGCTGCGGCGGATGTAGACTGGTTCCAGTGCGTAGACATCTGCGACCTGATGCTGCCTCAGCAGATGGTGACCGATTTCTGCCACCGCAGACGCTCGCGGTTCCCAAAGCGATTCATCGGTTCGCTGAACGTTCTCGGAAAACGCTGCACCGAACTTCCTCAGCCCCGGTCCGGTCACGGCTGTGGCCCGACGGGCGACATCGTCGACCGGTTCGATGCGAACGTCGCCAACGGGCTGCCAGATCGCGGCATCGGCATTCCATGAGTATTCGTTGACGAACACTTCGCCGCGCTGAGCGTCGATGATGACGGTGACGGGCGATGAAAACGAATTCGCGGGAACTCGCTGAGCGATCCCCTGCAGCGTGTCTACGGCGATCAGCTTCGCGTCATTCACCCACGCGAACGTCTTGGCAAACACAACGCCGACTCGCAGGCCGGTGAAACTTCCCGGTCCGACGCTGACGGCCACGGCGTCGAGTCCGTTCGGTGACAGAGCGTGTGTTTTCAACAGCAGGTCGACTTCCGCGACCAGTGTCTGAGCGTGACGCCGCCCTTCCGTCTGCAGGACGCGTTCTTCGATCAGCGTCCGACCGTCGACAAGAGCGATGGAACCTTCGAACCCGGATGTTTCAACTGCCAAAAGCATGAGAAGGGTCATACAACAATTGAGTGTCGATGGAAAGGTGCCGGCGACTGCGCGGCGGCCGGAAATCGTGTTCGGCGCGGACTGATTCGTTGTTGCCACTTCACAATGACCTCACATGTCGTGACAATTTGCAGACCGCCCTTTGCCCACCTCCGGAATGCCGACCATGTCGCGCCTGCTCGCCCTGCCTGCTCATGTGATTCGCCTGGTCCTGGTCGCCGTATGCCTGCCGAGTGCCGTGTTTGCCGATGATCAGCGTGAGACGCAGGAACGTGTCGAATTCTTCGAAAAACAGATTCGGCCCATCCTTGTCGAGCACTGCCTGCATTGTCACGGTGCCGACGAAGCGTCCGGAAAACTGCGACTGGATTCAAAGAGCGGCTGGCAGCGAGGCGGGCAGAGCGGGCCGGCTGTTGTGCCCGGCGATCCCGTGGCCAGCGTGCTGATTCGAGCGGTTTCCTATGTCGACGCAGACCTGAAGATGCCGCCAGCCGACGAAGGCGGCAAACTTAGCGAACGTCAGATTCAGGATCTGGTGACGTGGGTTCGCAACGGGGCCGTCGATCCTCGCGATGGCGACTCTCATGGCCGCGACGACGTGTATTCCGACATCGAAACCGCCACTCGCGATCACTGGGCGTTTCAACCGATTCGGCCGCCTTCCTTCGACGCCGGCGAAAACCCGATCGACGTTCTGATCGACCGCAAACGGAACGAACACGGATTCGCGGCGACGGAACCGGCCGACATGCGGACTCTGATTCGCCGCGCCGCGTTCGACCTGACCGGGCTGCCGCCAACTGCCGAACAACTGCAAACGCCGCGTGAACAGTTTCCGGAACTGGTGAAGCAACTTCTGGCGTCGCCACGATACGGCGAACGCTGGGGGCGGCACTGGCTGGACGTCGCTCGGTATTCGGACGCCAAGGACGGCGTGCTGATGTACGGCGACGCTCGTATCCGGCCCTTTGCCTACACCTACCGCGACTACGTGATTCGTACGTTCAACGATGACAAGCAGTTCGATCGCTTCATCCGCGAGCAGCTTGCCGCCGATCAGTTGCATCTTCCGGACGACTCGCCGGACCTGGCCGCCATGGGGCTGCTGACTCTGGGACGCATGTTCGACGGCAATCGTCACGACGTCATTGACGACCAGATCGACGTGGTGACTCGCGGGTTTCAGGGGCTGACCGTCAGTTGTGCTCGCTGCCACGATCACAAGTTCGATCCAGTTCCCACCGCTGACTATTACTCGCTGTATGGCATCTTCGCGAGCTGCAGGGAACCGCTGGAACCGCCCCGCATTGCAGACGTTTCTGAAGCCGGCACGGCCTACGAAACGGAATTCGACGCCAAGCTGAAGGAAGTCCGCACGGCGCTTCAGGCCCACTATGACGAGACACTCCGAATCGCTCGCGAACGCACATCCGACTACCTGGTGCAGGTCGCCACGACGGAACCTGACATTGCCGAAACCACGATCTTCTTCCTGTCGCTGTTGCCCGATCAGCTTCGGCCGCAGATCACGTGGCGGTGGCGTCAGTTGATCGCTCGGCGAGCATTCCCGGACGATCCCGTGTTCGGTCCATGGCACGACCTGATGCGCGAACCGGTTCTGCGCGCCGACGAGTGGCGGCAGCGGGAAATCGATCAGCGAGTCATCGACGGGCTCGTCAAGGCCGCGCCGACGACACCCGAACAGGTCGCTCGCGCGTATGGCGAAATCATACGTGCCGCCGAAATGCGGGACGACGACCCGCTGGGAGAGTTACTGGTGTCGCCTTCCGGCCCGGTCTGGTTTCCGATCGACGACACCGCTCGCTACCTGGAACGTCAGCAGGCCGACGCCTTTCGAGGACTTGTTGCTCAACTGGATGCGATTTCGGTCAAGCACAACACGGCCGCCGCGCGAGCGATGGTGCTGGTGGATTCCGATGCTCTGTACGATCCGGTGATCTTCCAGCGTGGCGACCCGACGGCTCGCGGCGCGCCGGTGCCGCGACGATACCTGGTCGCCGTAGCGGGTTCGGATCGAGTGCCGTTCGCCGAAGGCAGCGGACGGCTGGAACTCGCGAATGCGATCGCGTCGCCGGAGAACCCGCTGACGGCTCGCGTGTGGGTGAATCGCGTGTGGATGCATCATTTTGGCGAACCGCTCGTCGAAAACCCGGGCGACTTCGGACTGCGGACACCCCGTCCCGTGCATCACGAACTGCTGGATTTTCTGGCGGCGTCTTTCATCGACAACGGCTGGCACACCAAGCCGCTGCACGAACTGATTTTGTCATCGCGAGCTTATCAGCGAGCGTCCCGGATTCCTGACGACGCTCAATGGCACGACCAACTGCAGCGCGATCCGGACAATCAGTTCCTGTGGCGCGCAAATCGTCGCCGGCTCGATCTGGAACAAATGCGTGACACGGTGCTGGCAGTTTCCGGCCGGCTGGACACCACGATGTACGGGCGACCGCCGCTGATCACCGATGCGGACAACACGCGCCGCACGGTGTACGCGTTCGTGGAACGCCAGAACGTTCCGGCTGTCGTGCAGACGTTCGACTTCGCCAACGCCGATACGTCAACGTCGCGTCGAGTCACCACGACGGTGCCTCAGCAGGCCCTGTTTGCGATGAATTCACCGTTCATGATTCAGGCGGCAAAGGCTCTGGCGGCACGCGTCGACACCGACTCAGCCGTGGAACGCATCCGCAGGACATACGCACTCGTCTTCGGCCGACCGCCGACAGATGACGAGATCGCTCTGGCGGAAGAGTTTCTTGCCGATGGTTCGCCCGAACAGTTTGCTCAGGT
>CAZHET010000575.1:0-4173 GCA_964531585.1 uncultured Planctomycetaceae bacterium
CCGCTGACGTGCGGCGGAAACTGGTTGGCGATGTAGTCCGCGAAGGCGGTTCCCGTCGCTGCAAGGGCTTCGGGCATCGGACACAACAGGCCCTCGAACAATTCGCGGAGCAGCCACGCGGCGGAACCCAGTCCGATTGCGAGCAGCGCCGACCACTCACTGCGCGGGCGACCGTAAAGTCCTGTCACCAGCGGCACAAACAGGCCGACCAGAACGGTCGCCACGGACATCTCCAGAAGTCCCAGAATTGTGTCGCCGGTGAACGCCATCGCAACGCCGCCGAGAACCATCAGACCCACCGAAAGCCGTTCCACAAACAGCTTGTTGCGTTGAAACGGGCGCAGGCGCGCCAGCAGGTTGTGCCCCAGAATCGTTGCCGGTGCGAGAACCGCACTGGTCGCCGTCGACACGATGATTGACACCAGAGACACGACGAAGACGGGAGTCAGCAGCGGTGACAGGAACTGTTCCGCCAGCAGGCTGAGAATCGTGCCCTGTCTGTCCTCCGGAATCAGGATGCGCGACGCCAGTCCCATGCCGACGGGCAGCAGGCCGAACGCCAGATAGGCGATTCCGGCAAGGATGCAGGCCAGTTTTGCCGTGCGGGCATCCTTCGACGAAAACACGCGCTGCATCAGATCCTGCCCCGGAATGTTTCCGAAGAATCCGCTGCTGAGTGTCGCGAGCCACGCCATGCCGGCGACAACACCCGGTCCCGGCAGAAATGTCAGCAGCCTGGCGTCAGTTTCGCGAAACAGTCTGCCGATGCCCGCCGCGGCAGAACCGTCGCCGATCTGGCCGAAGACACTCACCGCCAGAATGACGACGCCGATCAGCAGCACAACCAGTTGGCACGTGTCTGTCATCGTCACTGACCACATGCCGCCGATCAGCGTGTACGCCAGAATCAGAGTTGCTCCGATGATGATTCCCCAGCCGGGTGGAATTGCGAAGAACGAGTGCTGCAGGCCGGCGAGTGCGACGAACTGAGCACCGATCCAGCCGAAGTAGCCGGGAATCAGGACACACGACGCCACAAGTTCGGCGCGCGGTCCGTAGATCCGGCCGAAGAAGTCGCCCATCGTCAGCAGCTTCATGTCCCACAGCGGCCCGGCGAAAAACAGCCCCGCAAGGATCAGCGATAGTCCGGATGCGAAGGGATCCAGCAGTGTGCCGCGGACGCCTTCGGATCGAGCGGCTTCGGCGGCTCCCAGAATCGTCGCGGCTCCGAACCATGTGGCGACCAGCGTGCCCCACGCCAGCCACAATGGAAGTTTGCGACCGGCAACGACGTAGTCTTCTTCCGTCGTGATGCGCCGACTGGCGTAGATGCTCAGAGCAAAGATGCCCAGCAGGTAGCAGGCAAGAATGGCAGCCAGTGGCGTGTTCAAGTTCGCAGCTTCAGACCTTGATGACTTTTGTGCCGGCGAAATCGTCGTGCAGGCAGCGGCGGTTCTCGCGGAAGATCAGCAGCGCGTCCAGCAGGCCGATCAGACCGCCGACGAAGGGAATCAGCGCAATGAGTTGAATGTACAGGTAGCGTTTCAGAAACAGCGGCCCCAGTGGCAGAATCTGATTCGTCTTGGAGTCAACAATTCGTGTGCCGACGACCAGTTTTCCCACAGTCTGCCCGCGTTTTGCCAGCAGGTATCCGTTAATCACCAGGTAGGCAACAGCCCCCAGCACCAGGCCGATGATTCCCATCACAAACTGGTTCAGTATCTCGTTCTCGACTAATCCTCCATCGACACCCGCGCGAAAGGCGAGCATGAAGACCACGACGTAAACGGGGATCATGGTCAGCCCGTCGACCAATGCTCCGGCAAAGCGAGCCATCCGGTCAGCAAGTTCCGGCCCGGACTCGGTCGACGGCTCTGTGACCGACTGCGGAGCTGCGTACGGGTTGTAAGGATCCTGTCGTTTTGCGTCGAAGGCGAATGGGTTTTCTTCCGATTTGGCCATGCAGTCCGTCCGTTAAAATGTTGGCATAAGATCCCGCGATTGCGAATGACGCTGTCGAACAAATACGATAGTTGCCGTCAGGGACTTTCACCAGCGTTGCCGCGCATCGATTCCGGCGTAACGGTTTGAGTACGTCCTTCGGCACAGAGATCCGCTGTACGGTGCCGCGGAAGACGTTCACGGAGAAGTCTGCGCATGCTGACAGTCAACGATGCCATAGAGATCCCGGACACCGAGTTCAGCTTTTCGTTCGCGCGCAGCGGCGGCCCGGGCGGACAAAACGTCAACAAAGTGAATTCAAAAGCGGTGCTGCACTGGGACGTGACCCGCAGCCCGTCGCTGCCATCGGCCGTGAAGCAGCGGTTTGTGAATCGCTATCAGCGGCGGCTGACGACGGAGGGCGTGCTGGTGCTGAACAGCCAGCGCTACCGCGATCAGGGCCGCAATGTCCTGGACTGTATGGAAAAACTGCGTGAGCTGATTCTGGAAGTCGCGGTCGCTCCGAAGAAACGTCGGCCGACTCAACCGAGCAAAGGTGCCAAACAGCGACGGCTGCAGGGCAAGCGCGAGCAATCCGAAAAGAAGAAGTTTCGGCGACGACCAGGGCTGAACGAATGACTCAGGCCGCAGATGCGTTCCGAACTGCTGTTGATTCTCGAAGCTCATCAAACCGTGGATCGGCAAAGCTGGCGCTATGCCGTTGCCCGGTTCAACTCATACGCGCTGGAGATAACCGATCCCGTCGAAGTGCAGCGACGGGATCGGAGTCCCGTCGTACAGTGTGCTTTTCGCCACTCGACGTAAACCTGTCGCTGTCCCCTTTCGTCGGGCGTGCTGTGTGCGCACCGGAAAGAGGAACAGGCACTGGGCGGAAGTGCGCGGTATGTCTGCGGTCGTGGCAACTTGCGCCCGGAGCCAGTCCCCTTTCGCGATTCCGCACACGGTTTTTCCGATGCGGAATAATCGGCTCCAATCCTTCTGCTTTCACATCGTCCCGCAGCGGGTCCGAGTCATGACCCTTGTCCACTGAAGTGAACGACCGTCCCGCCGCGCGGCCCTCCGTGGCGCAGGTTTCCAGCCTGCGAAGGCGGCGTTGGAGTTAACCCAGATCTTCACGCTCCGCCGCGCCGAAAACTTCGAGCATGATCTCGCGGAGCAGGTCGGCACAACCGCGGAGATACTCTTGCCGCGCGACGGAAGACCGTGAGAAATCGCCCTCGTCCATCTCGTCCAGGACGGCGCTGTAGCACAGGCGAAGATCCTCGCGCCACTCCGCCGCGTCCCAGGAACCGTTCGCGATGTAATGTCGGATCGCGTCTTCGGTGACCGACTCGCTCGAGTAGCCCTCGAACGGAACGAGTTCTGTCAGAAACCGCTCGGCCCGTTCGCGCAGACCATCGCCCGCCGATAGTCGCGACAGCAAGTCCGCCACCGCGGCGCGCCACAATTCGTGGTGGTCGGACTCGCTCCAGAGGTCGCTCAACTCGGAGTCCGCCAGTACGCATTTCACGCTGTGGCGAGCCTGCTCAAGGAACGGTGCGGCGTTCGCGAACCGCTGCTGAACCCAAGCGACGACTTCTGCGGGGAGATCGGGAGATCCTCGACCGCACAAAGCGGCGACCACCTCCGCCGCCGCCAGGCAGCAGCAGTCGCGATCGGGATCGGGATCGCGGGACTGGCCTGCGTCGGCGAACGCTCGCGTCAGAACGGAAGCATCGCGCGCGGCGGACAGCGTCTCGATCCAATCGAGCGCCGCGTCGTTCTCAAACGTCTGCCAACCAAACGCACCCATCGGTGAGCCTCCTTCATTCAGTTGCGAGATGAGGAAGCAAAAGCAGGGGACATTCTACTTTTCCTGTTTCTTTGGCCTGCCTCGAGGTCGAAGCGAGGATTCAAGGCCGAGGATCGCAGCGGTTTTTGTCTGCCAGTGAGTATCACCCAGTGGAGTGCCGCGAGCAAGGCTGTGTCGCAGGGCCTTGAGTTCGGCTTCTGTTTCCACTCCGTTGACATGGCGAGTCCACTGAGCGGGCTTCAGGATCGGGCCGTCCCAAAGAAGTCCATCCGGCCCACTTCGAGCTGTCGGCTTCAGGCTCGACCACTCCCAGTCCTGACTCCGCTGGACCATGTTCGCTCGCAGCGGATTCCGCTCCACATCAGTGAGCGTACAGCAGTGCCATATGGTGGCGGGGATCTCAGGCCTGGGCTTGTCTT
>CAZHET010000576.1:0-4171 GCA_964531585.1 uncultured Planctomycetaceae bacterium
GGCGTCGAATGCGGTCGGCTGCGCACCGACGAGCTGGTATCGCGATACCAGCAGAGGGGTCAAAGTGGCCATTTCTGAACACTTTGCGACGCCTGAGACTCAGTGTTTTCTGGGGCGGCAGTGTTCTGCCTGCGCTTTAAGAGTCAGTTGCTCTGCCAATTGAGCTATAGGAGCTGAGTGTGGCTTTCTTGCCCGACGCCGACACTTGAATTCCGCAGTGCAATAGCATTGCGACAGCGTTGGTGCTGCTCGCGGTCAATGAAGAGTCGCCGCTGCCCAACCAACGAAACCTTATCGTGATTTCCCGTTTTTTCCATACCGCGGTGGTCAGTGGACGAAGAAAATTCTAGGAAAGGCGACGTATGCCGGAGTCGCACCTGCATGCACGCGACGAGTTTCTACCGAGACGGTCTGCTGGCCGTGGCGAAATTCAGTGACCGATCCCATTCCTGAAAGATTGACCGCCATTTCGCCAACGGCGCCGCCTCCTCCGACAGCGATTCTTGCCTCAACTTGCAGTTGTTCTGCTCTCCATGGGCGATCAGAGCGCCGACTGCTTTGATTCCGGGATTCCCAGACGCGTTGTTTTCCGGCGAGCGTCGAGCAGTTCCGTATGGCAGACGTTCGGCGGAGCAGTCCGCTACATCCTGCATGTGCCGAGGCTTGACGGAGCCGGCGTGGTGATTCGCGAGGACTTCCTGGCGGCCACGAACTACATCAACCCGACACCGCTGGTCGCCGGAAACTACCGCTGGTGGGTCCAGGCCGTGAACGCCGCCGGAGACTTTAGTTTTTGGACCTTGCCGTCCGAGTTCACAATTTCGTTGCAGCGGGACATGCAGTGAATTGCCATGGATTGTTCTCGTCGATGCTGGGCAGTCCGGAGTTTGAGTCCGTTCGAACCACGCTTCTGTGCCGAAGGCCTTTCCGGATAGCAGAGATCACGGCGAGTGAAGAATGGTCTCGTAAGATGCGAGAAGCGGCGCCGTTAGCTGGCGGGCTTGCCGCTTTCCGCAGATTCTCTCTTCGCCACATCCGCAACAGCGGAGATCGCTTCTTCGATTCGTGCCCGAGACGAGGCTGTCAATCGCGCCAGACCAAGCTGGCGAGCGACTGCGAGGGCCGCGTCATCTTCGAACAGGACCTCCCGATTGGCCAGAATCAGACCACAGAGTTCGGCGAGGCACACTTGGTCGACCGGACGACGTTCCGCCTCTGATACCGGATGACGAAAATCCATTAAAGCCAGAGGAAAGGTCGATGTCCACAGAAAGCATCCGGTTGTTTCCGTTTGCGAGCAGACTCCGTCGAGCAGTGACGCCACTCGTTCCCGGATTCTGCCGCCGGTTCGCTGGAATCCGTGCGCCCGTGCGATGCGTTGCGCAAGGACGTCGTCCCGGATCGGCGCTTCGGCGGCGAGAATCGCATCGATCATCTTCCGAAGCATGGGTGAGTAGGTCGGCGAGAAGAATGCGTTTGCGTCAATTGCGAATGTATCAAGGTGAGCCCGAGTGTAGATGACTCCATGAGAAGGAGCGGCGGTTGCCGAATCAGCGATTAGTTCTTTGCGGCCATCGGTTGTCGTGTGGTCCGGTTCCGGCGTCTTGTCCCGTACGCGCTCAGCTTCCAGCAACTCCGACAATTCGCCGTGAGCCTGTTCCGTCGCACCGTCGCAGTCATACCACCAGTCCGGCGACCAGATTCGGATGATTTCCCACCCGAGATGGCGAAGTACCTGTTCGCGGACCTTGTCGCGATCTCTGGCCGTCGCGGAGCGGTGATAGGTTGCGCCGTCGCATTCGATTCCCGCCAGATAGATTCCTGGCTTGTCCGGATGCACGACTCCCAGATCGACTCGGAAACCCGACACACCAATCTGGGGCACAACCTGCCAGCCTTTCTCGATCAGCCTCTCGGCGACCGCTTCTTCGAACGGCGATTCGTATTCGCCCATCGAACCGGATTGTTGCGCCGCCAAAGCGATTGAACCGCGTTCGGCATAGTCGAGAAAGTTCTTCAGATCATGGACGCCACGCGCCTGCGTCCTTTCAACGTTCAGTTGGTCGGCCTTGAATGAACAATACACGATCAGTTGCTGCCGCGCCCGCGTTACGGCGACATTCAGACGTCGTCCACCGCCGGCGCGATTGAGAGCACCGAAACTCAGCGGGATCTTTCCCGACTGATTCGGGCCGAATGTGATTGAGAACAGCATAACGTCGCGTTCGTCACCCTGAACGTTCTCCAGATTCTTGACAATCGTTGGTTCGATTCGCTCGTCCGCGAAAAACCACTCCAAATCGGGATCATCTCGCTGTGCCTGATCGAACAAGTCCTGAATCAACGACTGCTGCTGGCTGTTAAATGTGATGACTCCCAGCGTCCGACGATCCGGTTCCGGAAGCCGCAGCCATTCCTTCATACGGGCCACTGCGTCCGCGGCAATCGCTTCAGCTTCGCCGCGATTCGTGCGACTCTTCCCTCGGTCATAAATCCCGGACGGCAGGTACTTCAGCGAGACCGCCTGGTCCTCTGTCAATGCGGACGGAAACGTGACCAGTTCGTTGTTGTAGTAGTGCCAGTTAGAAAACGCGATCAGTGATTCATGGCTGCTGCGGTAGTGCCAGTTCAACTGCATCGTCGGCAGGCCCGACGCCTTGGCCTCATCGAGAATACTTTCCAGGTCGCGTTCGTGGTCCTCCAGTTCATTATTGTCCTCATCGCTTTCGGTGCGTCCGAAGAAGTTCGTGGGAGGCAACTGTTTGGGGTCGCCGACAATGACGGTTTGCCGTCCGCGGGCAATCGCACCGATCGCATCCCACGTCGTGATTTGAGACGCCTCGTCAAAGATGACCACGTCAAACAACGCCTGATCCGGCGGCAGGTATTGGGAAATCGACAGGGGAGACATCAGCAAACATGGGGCCAGCTTGCCGAATGATTCGGGCATTCCGGTAATGACTTCACGAATTGTCTTGCTTGGGCGCTGAAGCTGCATCTGGTGGCGCAGCAGTCCCAGTTCCGACTTACGAGGCACCTGGTCCGGTCGAGGCAGACCATGCGCGAGGGAACGGCGGACATGTGACGACGCGGCGGTTCGCGCCTTGTCGTCCAGATCACGAAAATCCTGAACCGCGTCCTCATGCCTGTAACGCTGAAAGGTCCGGAGGACTTCGCTGCGATCGATCGCTTTGGGCAGCCACCAGCGCACATAGGCCAGTTCGAAAGCGGATGCGAGTTGTGCCGGTGCGATCTGTCCGGACTGCAATGCGTCGACAAAGACAGTTAATGAGTGGGCCGCGGCCCGCCTTCTGACGCTGCACCACGCCGTCCATCGCTGCAATTCCGGTCGACTGGCCTTGATTTGTGCGGCCCCACGAGCTGCGTCCGCGATCAGGTGCCCGCTGGTTCGGCTGAACGGAGCCGCACCGGCGACGTCCTTCAGTGACTGCAACGCTTTCATGAAGTCCTGAGTCGAATCCAGGAACAACTGCGCCTTCGCAAGCAGCGGATGGTTCGACGACGCATCGGACAGTGCCGGGGCAAGCTTTGAGGAAACCGACGGAAGCCCTCCGGTACTCTTACCAAGATCGATGATCGCCTGACGTGCCAGCTTTGCTTTGGCCAGATGATCACGGAGTGCGGCGGTGTCTGTTTGAAGTCCATTCCAGAAGTGTGTCTTGCCCGCCAATCCGTTCTCAGCGACGCATTCAAGCTGCGTCTGCATCAAGCGGATCTGCGACAGGTCGCGCTGCGGATCGGACGTGCCGTTCGCCGCATACGTTTGCAGCATCTTTTGAACGCGACGTTTTGCGAAGAAAGACTTCGGCCAGAGCGTTGCGTTGGCCTCACGCCATTGCCGATCCAGGTCGTCCACTGGAATACGCATCACGGTATCTTTGTCGTACGCAGCACTCGCCTGCTCACGCGCCGACTGGTACGCCGACACCGCGTTTTCGAGCTGATCGACTGCCGCCGGCAGCTTTGCGAATTTCTTATCAAAAATGATACGGTAATCACCGTCGGCGGTTACCAGCAGACCACGGGCCACGCGGCTGAATCTCTCCAGTCCTTCAAGAGAACAGTCCTGGGTGTCCGCGACACCTATCGATCGGCTAAATGCGGTTAGGCCGCCTTGTAGCGATTCGGTGACGGCGGCAAGTCTGTGTGC
>CAZHET010000577.1:0-4163 GCA_964531585.1 uncultured Planctomycetaceae bacterium
GTCGGCAATGAACGCGGTGCCAAGCATGTCGGGCGGATACGCGTCGCCTCGATAAATCGTGATGCCGGTGGCTCCGGTGAAGTAGCCTGCCGCGCGGCCGCCGCCTTCGATGGGACCACGAACCTGGCCGGAGACTCGCAGGCGAGTTCTCACGATGCGCCACGGTTCAACCGGGCTGGTGCGAAACACGGGAGCCTGACCTCCGTCATCCGCAATCGAAATTCGCGGCGGGCGAGCGTTCAGCGACGGATTACGAGCCGTGTAGCGTTCGTCGTACACGACCATCTGAGCATGGTCGCTGTTCGAACACACAAACTTGCGGCCCCAGTCGTCAAAACACATGCCGTGCTGAGCACCTCCGCCTTCGGCGCGCACATCGAACGTGCGCGGATCGAACGAAAAGTCGTGGCCGCGCAGATCGACGCCTGCGGATTCCGGCTGGTCAGGACGTCGCACAACTCCGGCCGCGGAACTCGCGGCTCCGTGAATCCGGTTGTCAAGACCCCAGCGGAAACTGTTCAGCAGACCCTGCACGTTGCCGCGACCAAAACCAGTCAGGACCGTTTTCGTTTCATCAGCCTTGCCGTCACCGTCGGTGTCCTTCAGGTAGAAGATGTCGGGAGGCGCTCCGACAAAGACTCCGTCGTCGTAGCAGATGATCGCCGTCGGCCAACTGAATCCATCGGCGAAGATTGTGCTGCTGTCGAAGCGACCGTCGCCGTCGTTGTCTTCCAGCCGACGGACCTGGCCGAGAAAATCATTTTCCTCTTCGGAGTAGTCCTTCATTTCGGCGACATACAACCGGCTGTCAGCGTCGAAGCTCATTGCGACGGGGTCCGTCACAAGCGGCTCCGCGGCCGTTTGTTCAATGCGAAAGCCATCGACCAGTTCGAAGGTCTGCAATGCATCGGCCGGGTCTGTCGGCGGAATGCGCGGCAGCTCGGCGGAGTAATCGATATCGGAGGCTGGCGTATGGTTCAGCACGGAATCGATGAACCGGTACGCGTCGGCTCGCGTTTCTGTCGGGAAGTCGTGATCGCATTCCGGGTAGCGCACCTGCAGCAACTCTTCGGCGTCGAACAGCTTGTAGATTGCAGCAGCCTTCGGAATGGCTTTCTGCACACCGGCGACATCGAAGTTGTCATCGGCAACAGGTGACGAGGAAAAGAACGCTCGCGGAGCCAGTGCCGCAACGACCTCATAGAAATCGAACGGCACGCGGTTCGGGTCCAGACCGTAGCTGTCTCGCAGCCGAGGCATGTACCGGTCGCTGGTCCAGCCTTCGATCTTTCCGCCGTAGTAGTCATGAAACGGAGTCCAGCCGCAACTGCTGACCATCACCTTCAGCCGTTCGTCGAAGACTCCGACAAACATCGCGTTGTGTCCGCCGAGCGAATGTCCGATGACTCCGATGCGGTCGCCGTCAACGTCGTCGCGCGACTGCAGCAGATCAACGCAGCGCATGTGGCTGGCGATGCCCTTCATCGTGCCGGACACGTAGTCGTCGGACGCAAAGTCGTAGTCTGCAGAATCGCCGAACGAAGGATAGTCGGGTGCAATGACGACGTAGCCTCGCTGAGCCAGTTCAACCGCGTACTGCCGATTCACTCGCGGTCCTTCACCGGCAACGATTCGCTTGCCGAGTGGCCCCGTCGGATGCAGCGCGAGCATCGCAGCGCGAGGTTCCTTTGAAGAAGCATCGACGGGGATGTAGAGATCCGCCGGAATGCGGTCTCCGTCACCCGACGTGAACGAAATCGTTTGGCGCAGGTAACCGGCACCCGGCTTTTCTTCAACAATGCGGACATCGAGTTCCGGCAGGTCGTTGCGCTGCGGCAGCGGTCCCATCGCCTGCATCATGCCATCCAGAATTGCACTGCGCCGACGCGGCCAGTCGCTCTGTGTTTCGATCGTGTGCAGCTTGCCGTCTTCGGCGGGAAACCACGTGAGATCCTGATGACTGCCGGTCGGCGACTGAGCGAACGCGCGTGTGGCGATGAACAGCACAGCAACGAGAGTCATGGGGCGGGCGAAATTCATGGCTGGGCATCCGATCAGGATGATTTGACGAGGCGCGAGCAACCGCGGGAGTTCATACGGTCGCAATTCAGCGAAGGCTCGGCAAGTGACAAGGCCGCTGCCACGCCGCGCGGAACAGGGAGCCGTGCTGCGGCGTCAGTTCGCGTTCCACGGCGCGCGTGCGGGATCGTGTCGGCTTCAGCCAGCCGCCTGCGACTCGTTCGCAATCAAGTGAACTGATCAGCCGGAATGCGTTAGCCCTGATTATTCGTAGTGACCGAGGAATGGGGACTGGCTCCGGGCGCAAGTTGCGACGGCAACAGACATACCGCCCGCTTCCGCTCGGTGCTGTCCCCTTTCCGGTGCGCACACAGCGCGCCCGACGAAAGGGGACAGGCACGTTGCGATTTCGCCGTCAACTCCTTCGATTCCTTTGCTGACGCAACGAGCCAGTCCCCTTTCGCCTCGCAACCGTGAAAAATCCGGGGCCGGCGGTCAGCACCTACTTCTCTTCCGCCACCATTTCGGCGATGCGGCGGGCTTCGGCGGCGCGGCGAGTAATCTCGGACCAGTCGCGAGCCTTGATCAGATCGCGAGGAGCCAGCCATGAACCGCCAACGGCGAAGACTCCGGGATTCCGCAGCCACGTCGCCATGTTGGCCGCGTTGATGCCTCCCAGCGGAACGAAGCGGATTCCCAGATGAGCATAGGGTGCTCGAATGCTGTCGAGCGTCTTCAGGCCGCCCGCTGGTTCGGCAGGAAAGAACTTGAGTTCGCGGCAACCGAGTTCCAGCGCGGCCTCGATGTCGGACGGCGTCATGATTCCCGGAGCGAAGGGAAGATTCTGCTGCCCGGCACGTTCGACAACTCGCCGGTTCAGGCCGGGAGACACGGCAAAGTGTGCTCCGGCGGCGACAACATCATCCACCTGCTGGCAGGTAAGCACGGTGCCGATGCCTGCCAGCATGCCAGGAACGGCTCGGCGGATGTTCTTCAGACCGTCGATCGCCGCGTCGGTCCGCAGCGTGAGTTCCATTGCGTCGACTCCACCGGCCAGCAGCGCTTCCGCAAGCGGCACTGCGTCGTCGGCGTTGTCGAGAACAAGAACGGCGATGACGCCGCTGGTCTGTATGCGGTGGAGGATGTCGTCGGGGAATTTGGAGTGCATTTGCATCGTCGTTTAACCGTTGGTCGAGGACCAGGCCGTCTTGAGACTTGCAACCCGATTGGCGGCCTGGTCTTCGACCACGGGTTAAACGGTATCATTCCGGCCCGACTGACATGAACCGCATCAGCGATTCCTATGCCGCAGGACAGCATGTCACGTCTCGGCGAGACGCGACCACAATCAGATATCCAGTTCCTTCACATCCAGGGCGTGTTTTTCGATGAATTCGCGGCGAGGTTCAACCTGGTCACCCATCAGCACGCGAAAGATTTCATCGGCGGCGGCGGCGTCTTCCATGCGGACCTGCAGCAGCACTCGCTTTTCCGGGTCCATGCTGGTGTCCCAAAGCTCTTCCGAATTCATTTCGCCCAGCCCCTTGAAGCGAGTCAGCGTGAGGCCTCGTTCGCCGAGCGTGCGAAGATCGGGCAGCAGTTCGCGGAGGCTTGTCAGCTGCACGACGTGATCGTCGCGTTCGATGCGGAACGGATAGACCTGTTCCGCATTTTGAACTCCGGCCGGAACGAAGTCGGCGATGAAAAAGCCGTAGTCCTTCAGTTCGGCGAAACGTTCGTTGAGCGTTTTGATTTCATGCAGGTCGACAAGCTGGCACGCAGGCACGATGACTTCCTGCGGCTTGTCTTTGGGATCGTCCGTGTCCGCGACGGGCTGTGCAGCGATTTCGGCCGCGTGTTTGGCTTCCAGTTCCTTAACCAGCGCGTCGGCGTCGTTGCGATCGAAGAACCAGCGTTCCGAATCACCGAAGAGGACACGATATCGCGGCAGGCGGTCCTTTTCTGCGACGCCGTGAGTCTGCAGGTAACGCATATCGATGCCGCGTCGTTCGAGCAGTTCCAGCGGGCGTTCCATCTGTGCCACGATGTCGACGACCTTGCGCAGCGTTGCCTCTTCGAAGACTGTCCCGTCGGCTTTGGCGATCAGGCGTGCTCCGTCGACGCCCAGATCGATCAGTTCTGCC
>CAZHET010000578.1:0-4156 GCA_964531585.1 uncultured Planctomycetaceae bacterium
TGTTCGCCAGACCGCGCGAGATGCCCGACGAATTCACCAGTTCGGCGGACACTTCCTGATCGAAATCGCTGCGGACTCCCCCATACCCACCGCCAACCGCAATCGGCCCTGTGCGCACACCCCGCGACAGGCTCCGTCGCCTCGATTGGAGGCGAAACTCTGGTTTGCAACTTTGCGCACATGACGGGGAGCGGGGCAGTCGGGGCGGCTGATTCACCTGCTACGATCCGTTCATGAATTATCTTGCACATGGCTACCGCTTCCTTGATGACCCGTTGTTTCTGGCCGGAACTGCCGTCCCGGACTGGCTTAGTGTCGCCGACCGCAAAGTGCGTGCTCGTCGCCGGTTCGTAAAGCCCGTTGTCGCCGAAACAACGTCCGCTGAGATCCGCACCGTCGGACTTGGCATCCTGCAGCATCACTCCGACGACGACGTCTTCCACCGCTGCGAGCTGTTTCAGCAACTGTCCGCAGATCTGGCGATTGAATTCCGCAAAGACATGCCGGATCGCTTCGACCATCGACCGGGCTTTCTCGGTCACATTGTTGTCGAGCTGATGCTGGACGCTGTGCTTGCCGAGAACGATTCAACGCTGCTCGACACCTACTACGCGGCGATGAATGACATTGACGGAAGCTTCATCGAGGCCGTCGTAAACACGATGGCGTCACGTCAGACGCAGCGGCTGTCGTGGTGGATCGACCGCTTTCGCGAGGAACGGTTTCTGTTCGATTACCTCGACGATCAGGCATTGCTGGTTCGCTTGAATCAGGTTCTGCGACGGGTCACACTGCCGCTTCTTCCCGCATCCGCGGTCGACGTTCTGGCGTTTGCACGCGACCTGCTGAGAAAGCGAGCCAGCGAGTTACTGAGGACGGTCGAGCAACAAGCTTCCATTCAGGAGAACGATTCGTGAAATACGGCATGAACCTGCTGCTGTGGACATCAGATGTCACCGATGACCATTTTCCGGTCCTGGAACAACTCAAGAAAATCGGCTACGACGGCGTCGAACTGCCGATGTTCGACCTGGACCCGAACAAATTCCAAAAGGTCGGCGCGGAGCTGAAAAATCTGGGACTCGCAGCCACTGCCGTCACCGTTTGCACCGCCGAGTCCAATCCGATCTCACCGGATGCGTCGGTTCGACAGGCAGGACTCGATCACCTCAAGAAAGCCGTCGACATGTGCGCCTTGTCCGGAGCTACTCATCTGTGCGGCCCGATCCATTCGGCCCTCGGTGAGTTTTCCGGTAGTGGCCGAACCCATGACGAATGGGACCGAGCGAAGGATGTCCTCGCGCACGCGGCAGACCACGCAAAGGCCAATAACGTCACTTTGGTCGTGGAATACCTGAACCGCTTCGAATGCTATTTTCTGAATTGCGCCGCAGACGCCGGTCGCTTTTGCCGGGAGGTCGGGCACTCAAATCTCAAGACGATGTACGACACGTTCCACGCCAATATCGAGGAAAAGTCGATCACGGATGCCGTAAAGGCTTGCGCTGACCAGTTGGTACACGTCCACATCTCGGAAAACGACCGGTCGACTCCCGGCAAGGGTGGCGTCAACTGGGACGAAAGCTTTGCCGCCTTGAAAGCCAGCGGCTACAGCGACGGGTTCCTCATGATTGAAGCCTTCGGTCTCGCCCTGCCCGACCTGGCGGCAGCCACGAAGATCTGGCGGCGCATGTTCGATACCGAACTGAAGCTTGCCGAAGAAGGTCTGAACTTTATGAAGAGCCGCTGGGAAGGCTGACAAGTCAACCGCAACGCAAGCTACTGCACGCCGTGGTATGACCTGTACCACTCGACGAACCGCCTGATTCCGGTTTCGATCGGTGTCGCTGGCCGAAACCCAACGTCGCGCTGCAGTGCGTCGATGTCCGCGTAGGTTTCCGGCACGTCACCGGGCTGCATCGGCAGCATGTTCTTTTCCGCCTTCCTGCCAAGGCAGTCTTCCAGCACCTCAATCATCTTCATCAGTTCGACCGGCTGATTGTTGCCGATGTTGTAGATTCTGTACGGGGCTGCCGTCGTCGCGTCGTCCATTGGATCCGCGTCCGCGTTCGGCTGCGGAATATTGTCGTTGACGCGCACGACGCCTTCGACAATGTCGTCGACAAACGTGAAATCCCGGCGCATCCTGCCGTGGTTGAACACGTCGATCGGCTTGCCCTTCAGAATCGCTTCCGTGAACAGCCACATCGCCATGTCGGGCCTGCCCCACGGACCGTAAACCGTGAAAAACCGCAGCCCGGTGGTCGGAAGTCCGAACAGGTGGCTGTAGGTGTGCGCCATCAGTTCGTTGGCCTTTTTGGAAGCGGCATACAGACTGATCGGGTGATCGACCCGGTCATCCACACTGAACGGGATGTTCCTGTTGGAGCCGTACACTGAACTGCTGGACGCGTACGTCAGGTGCCGGACCTTGTTGTGACGGCACGCCTCCAGGATGTTCATGAAGCCGACGAGATTGGAATCCACATAGGCGTGCGGATTCGTGAGTGAATAGCGGACTCCCGCCTGCGCTGCCAGGTGAATGACACTGTCGAACTGCTTTTGCTCGAACAGCCTGAACATCCCGTCCCGGTCTTCCAGCGCAAGTTGCTGGAATTCAAAAGCTTCGCAGCCCTGTAGCCGCTGAAGCCGGTCCTTCTTGAGTTGCACATTGTAGTAGGCATTCAGATTGTCGAGACCGACCACCTGGTCGCCGCGATCCAGCAGTCGATTCGCCGTGTGAAAGCCAATGAATCCGGCCGCGCCGGTGACAAGTACTTGAGCCATAGTTCGATATCAGTTGGATGGTGGCAGACAGGGATTGTTTGTGTCGGTATGCTCTGCGTCAAAATACCGATGTCCCGTTTCGATTCGCGATCGTCCGGTGCAGACCGCACCAATCAGCAGACTGAACGCGAGGAAAGTGACGAGAGTTGAACACCAGGAGAGAACTCCGAAAATGAACGCCACACTGGTTGCGGCTGCGACGCGAACGACCAGCATCCTGGCCAACAACCCTGCCACGTCCGTCATCAGGAAGAGCGCGAAGGCGGTCGTGGCAAGCGATTTTGCCGCACTGCCGTCACTCCTTCGCGATAACAAAAAGATCAGTGCCGCGATGTGGAACACCAGCAGCAATGCCGGCGGGAGGGAGAGCAGCCACAAAGAGTCGGGTTTCATTGGATTTGGGAATCCTGCTCACAGATATTGAATTGCCACAATCACCTGCGGCCCCAATGCGATGTGATCGCGCGACACTACTTCTGCAGCAGGGAGCTGTACCACGCAACAGTCTGGCTCAGGCCGTCCCTGAGTGTCACCTTTGGTTCCCAGTCAAGCCACTGCCGCGCGCGGGTAATGTCCGGGCAGCGTTGCTTCGGATCGTCCTGCGGCAACGGCCTGTGTACAACCTTCGATGAACTTCCCGTGGCGGCGATCACCGCTTCAGCAAGCTGCAGCATGGTGTTTTCCACAGGATTGCCGACATTGACGGGCCCCGTGTGTTCGTCCTGATCCATAAGCCGGATCATGCCTTCAATCAAATCGTCGCAGTAGCAAAAAGAACGCGTCTGAGTGCCGTCGCCGTAGACGGTGATATCGTCGCCGCGCAGTGCCTGGGTGATGAAATTGGAGATCACGCGGCCGTCGTTGGGGTCCATCCGCGGACCGTAGGTGTTGAAGATGCGAATGATGCGGATCTCAATGCCGTGAGCCTGGTGGTAATTCATCAGCAACGACTCGGCGATGCGTTTGCCTTCGTCGTAGCAGCTTCGCGGACCGATCGGGTTCACGTGGCCCCAGTAGTCTTCCGTCTGAGGATGAACCTGTGGGTCGCCATAGACCTCGGATGTTGAAGCGTGCAGGACCCTCGCACCGCAGCGTTTGGCGAGCCCCATCACGTTGACCATCCCGACGGTTGACGTCTTGATCGTCTTGATCGGGTTGTATTGATATGCCTCGGGTGACGCCGGACACGCCAGATTGAAGATCCGATCGACCTCCAGAAAGAACGGATGCACGATGTCGTGCCGCACCAGTTCAAACTGCGGGTTTCCGATCAGGTGCCGGATGTTACGTTTACTTCCTGTGAAGAAGTTGTCGAGGCAGATGACTTCGTCGCCGCGTTCGACCAGCCGATCGCACAGATGACTGCCCA
>CAZHET010000579.1:0-4155 GCA_964531585.1 uncultured Planctomycetaceae bacterium
ACGAACGCCGCAGTTATCTGGATTCGCTGTCGTTTGAAACGGCAGGGAACATGGCTCGCACAATGATCGAGGCCTACCCGCTGGCCGGCGTGCTGGGAACCATTCTGGCCATCGGAGCCGGCATTCAGCGACCAGCGACGGCTGCAGTCGGCTCGGGCGTTGTCTCTGATGTGGCTGCGACGATGTCCGGAATCGTCGCACGCTTCGGCGACGCCATCTGGTCCACATTCTGCGGATTGCTGGCCGCCATCATTCTGATGTTTATCAACAGCCTGTTGGAAACACGATTCGATCGCCTGACACAAAGCCGGTCCCACGTGCGAGACATGGTTGCGGGGGCCAAACGTGAACTGGCCATGACAGCGACAGTTTCATCGAACGGCAACGGCCTCGCACCCGAAGACGTGCGGGCGAACGCTTCAGCGACCGGGGAGTCCGCCGGATGAAAAGCCAGCGGCGACGACTGACGTTTCAACTGACTCCACTGCTGGACCTCCTGCTCATCGTGATCTTTGCACAGTACATGGAAGTGCAGGATCGAGCGGAATCGGCGCAGGATCAGTTGCAGCGGCAGCAGGTTGAACTGCAGCTGCAGCGCGAAAGCCTGCAGCAGGAATTCGATCGCCGCCGCGCCGAACTGGAAGCCACGCTCGAAGATGATTCGACCGAACTGCAGGAAACTCGCCGACGATACAGCGAACAGTTTCAGAGCATTCTGGATCAGCATCAGCAGGCCGGGAACGCCCTGGCAAAGGCGATGAATCTGCCTGGGACCGCGATGGAGCAGGTGCTCAAACTACGAACCGCGGGACAAGCAGACGACGCGGACCGGATGGAAGCGGCCGTTCAGCGGCTGAGCACAGTGCTGCAGGCTCGCGGCAGCGAACTGATGCGATTCGTCATTCGCTTCGACGAAATGCAAAAGCACGTGTCGCTGTGGGAAATTCACGTTCAGGACAACGGCCAGGTCCGGTTCCAGGACGGCGAACAGGCTCACGACGTTTCCTTCGAATCGACCAACGAATTCGTAACGCGGGCCTTTGAAGCGAGCAAGGCGTTCACGGAACCAAAACCGCTCGTCATTATCCTGCTGACGTACGGCGATGCCCAGGGGCGCTACCGCTCCTATGCCACTGACGGTATGCCGATGCTGGTCGAGCAACTTCGGAGAGATTCGGGCAATACACGCTGGTTCGATTTTTCACTGATGGGATTTCGGCCCAACGGTCCCCTGTTCGAACGCGATGCTCGCCAGCCGCGTGAGGGCGAATGATGCCGGAATGGTGTCGAGATTCGTGATTGAAGCTCGTCGCAACCGCGCCTGCTGCCGTCGACGACACACCGCCCATCGCAACTCCACGGCTCCGCACGGCGGTGCAGAAGCACCAGATCCGTTGAACGGCACTGACACAGGCCTCGCGCCCCTGTGCCAGTACTGTTCTTGATGTCGTGTCAGCCCATACACGGATCCGCGTGCGGGACGCCGACAAGTCGTCACCTGACCTGACCGAAACCAGTGGCACGCGATGTCGCAGGTTCAGTTCAGGTACTTTCCGCGAATGTCTTTGAATTCCGCCCACATCGGCTTGCCGGCGTGCAGTTGCAGCGCGAGCACTCCGTCGGTCAGAGCCTTCTGAGGGCTGTCAGTGAAGTCAAGGATCAGCCGGCCATTCATGTAGTGCTGGATGTGGTTTCCACGAGCGATGATGATCACCTCGTTCCAGTCGTCCAGTTTGAAAAGTTTCTTGAATTCCTCGGCGCTGATCAGCGGTTCGTCGTCGACGACCAGTTTATCGCCTTCCCATCGGCCCTTTTCTCCCACCATGATAATCCGGCCGCGACCACCCGTCGCACCGCCTTCGTCATAGATGAATCCGGAGATGTTCGGGAAGTCGACTTCGTTGCGGACCTCGTGCTGGTAGCCACGCACGACCCATTTGTTGGGAACGTCGCCGTCGGTGATGTGCTTCGAACGGTACTGGATACCTGAGTTGTTCGTGGCGTTGCAGCGAAACGACAGACGCAGTTCGAAGTCGGTCGTCCGGGCATCCTGAAAGATCAGAAACGTGTTGCCGTTGGCCTTGTTCTCTTCCGTCGTTTCACCACGAATGACGCCGTCTTTGACACTCCACAACCGCGGATCGCCGTCCCAGCCGTCCAGATTTCGGCCATTAAAAAGCTGGTGCATGTCAGATTCCGGCGGGGCCTTGATTTCTTCGGCCGTGACGGACGACAGAGCAAGCAGGAACGCAGCAGACAGCAGAAAACAGCGGTGCATCAGATTCGCCTTCTTCGTGGATTGATGGTGTTGACGGGTTGGGCAGGGATACCAGCGTCGCAGTCTAACAATCGTGGCGAAATGTTCGAAGGCACCACCAGGATCGGCTACGCTGTGCAAGCCTGTGCTCCTTCTCTGTTCCTCTGTTTCAGCAATGCGAGTGCCCGTGATGCTCCTGTGCCTGCGTGTCTTCACAACGTTCGCGGCCGGCATGGCTTTGTTCATTGGCGGTCGTGCCGGAAACGCCGCGGAACCTTTGGTTCCCTTCCAGATGCCTGAACGCGGCATCTGTGCTCATCGCGGGGCCAGCGACACTCATCCGGAGAACACGCTTGCGGCATTCCGCGAAGCCATAATGCTCGGTGCCACGATGATTGAATTCGATGTCGCGCTGACGAAGGACGGTCACCTTGTACTCATGCATGACGCGACCGTCGACCGCACAACAGACGGGAAGGGCCTGATCGCCGACCTGACACTGGAAGAAGTCCGCAGGCTCGACGCCGGGAGCTGGAAGAACGAGAAATACAACGGTGAACACATCCCAACCCTCGACGAAACTCTCGAAATCATGCCCGAGAACGTCTGGCTGAACGTGCATTTGAAAGGAGGCACCGAACTGGCGGAGAAAGCCGCTCGCAGCATTGTCCAGGCCCGGCGTGCTCATCAGTGTTTTCTCGCCTGTGGCCGGGACGAGGCTGCAGCCGCCCGAGCAGTAGCTCCGGAGATTCTGATCTGCAATATGGATCGGCAAAGCAATTCGCAGCAATACGTCGATGAAACGATTGCCGCCGAAGCCGGATTCATCCAGCTTTATGGTGGCGACACAGTCGATTCCGCACACACGCGACAGCTTCGAGACGCCGGTATTCGCATCAACTATTGCTGTGCAAACGACGCCGACAAAGTGAAGGCGTTGTTTGAAGCCGGAGTGGAGTTTCCTCTGGTCGATAAGCTGAGCCAAATGCTGCAGACAGCTGACGCGCTGGGAATCGAGAGGCTGACTCCTGTGTACCGCTCACGCCTCGATGAACAGCAACCGAAAGCGGCGCCAAGGTTCGAAAACGGCGAGGCACAGGTTGTGCCGGCGTTTCAGGATCCGGAGCAGTGGATTCACCATGACCTGTGGGTCGAAACGGAATTCAATACGGATGGCGACAGCACACCGGATCGAATGCATGTCAGCGTCACGCGACCGCGTCAGACCGACACGGAGGGCCTGAAGGTTCCCGTGATTTATATTTCGAGCCCCTATTTTTCCGGCACCGCATCCGACACTCGCGATTTCTTCTGGGATCCACGCCAGGAACTGGGCGAGGAACCAATCGATCACAGCGAACCACCATCAATCCCGCACGAAATCCGCCGGCTGGTCATTTCGCGCTCGCACTGGAACGACTGGGTTCCCCGCGGATTTGCCGTCGTTCATTCGGCATCGCCGGGCACAGGGCTGTCTCAGGGATGCCCGACAATCGGCGGCGACAACGAGTCGCTGGCTCCCAAAGCCGTTATCGACTGGCTGAACGGGCGTGCCGCGGGTTTCTCAACACCGCGCGGCAATAAACGTGTGGTCGCCTATTGGTCCACCGGAAAGGTTGGGATGACGGGAACATCCTATAACGGCACAATTCCTCTGGCGGCTGCCACAACAGGAGTCGACGGTCTGGAAGCCATCATTCCCATTGCCCCCAACACGTCGTACTATCATTACTATCGCTCCAACGGCCTTGTGCGTCATCCCGGAGGGTACATCGGAGAAGATGTTGATGTCCTGTACAATTACATCAACAGTGGCGACCCCGGCCGCCGGGAATATTGTGACCGCAACGTGCGAGACAGGGAGATGGCAACGGGCTTCGACAGAAAAAACGGCGACT
>CAZHET010000580.1:0-3870 GCA_964531585.1 uncultured Planctomycetaceae bacterium
CCAGCAGCGCCGCGGCGCTGGTTGACGAGGCTGTCAGGAAATTCCGGCGATCCATGGTGAAGCTCCAGGATTAGCTTGCCTACTGGTCGGCGTCTGTACCCGCGTCGCCACTGCTGTCGTCAGCATTCCGCGAGTTGTCAGCATCGGCCGGGTCATCAGCATCGGGTGAGTTGCCAGCCGCAGACGGGCTATCAGCATCGGTCGCTGGAGCATCCGCCGCTGGAGCATCCGCCGCGGTGGCCGGATCATTTTGTGGCGGATCGTTGGTGTCATCCGCTGGTGCCTGGGGCGTGACCGTGGCTGCGGTCTTTGTCTGCTGGAACCATTCATGTTCCGGCCGGGCCAGAAGTTCCTCGATGACCGCGTTGACGGCCTCTGCGGCTTTGGTCTTCCCTTCGGCTGCGGCATGTTCGGCGATCTCCCGAGCCTGCGGAATCAGTTCCATGTAGAACCGTTCTGCCACCTCATACATGCCGTGCCAGTGAGCATAATCCGGTGCCATCATCGACGCTCCGTGCCGCGCGCGGCGGCCTTCGTGGTGCCACAAATAGAACCACGTCCATTCGATTTCCTCGTCGAAGTCCTGAGCCGTCAGCAGTTCGTGCTGCCGGAGCACGGCGATGATCTGTTTGCCTGGCTTTGCAAACTTTTCGTTGTAGTTCACCACAAAGTCGTCGTACTGGCTGTAGAACGCGTTGACGTAGTTGGGAGTGTGACAGTGCAGACAAACGTTCTTCATCTCCTGTCGTTTGTCCTGCCAGGAACTGACAGTCAGCTTCTGTCGTTCTACGGGATCCGTTTCGGTGATGATCTTTCCATCAATGTCGGTATCCATTACCAGGCTGACTGGAGGCCGATTTGTCCACGAGATTCGTTCACCCGGATCATGAGTCACCTTGCCACCGTTGCGGGAATGCCCGGACATATGGCACGTCGCGCACGTGGGAGCCTGAGTATAATCTTCGCCCAGAACCCAGTCATGAGCGTCCAGGTTCATGTGGTCCTTCAGGTCACGATAGGCAACTCCGTGCTTGGATTCTTCATAGATTTCCTTTTGCGGATGATCCGGTCCCAGATGACACTTGCCGCAGTTTTCCGGCTGCCGGGCTCGTCGCGGCGAAAAATCGTGGCGTGAATGGCAGGCGGAGCAGGATCCTCGCGAGCCATCCAGATTCAGGCGACCAATTCCCGTGTTTGGCCAACTGCTTTCGCTCAGAACCGGTCGACCATTCTCGTCTTTTTTCACCCGCGCCAGTGCTTCAACATTTGTTGGCTGACCGTCCTTGTCCGGCTTCAGGTCGTCGACCGTGATCAGGCTGCCATCGATCGCTTCCAGCGCCACCTTGCTGCCGTGGCACTGCTTGCAGCCGACGTTGACACTGGCCATTCCGTTGACCATGTCAATATTTCTGCCTGGCGTCGGCGAATGGGGATTGAACGGTTCGCGAGCCCCTTCGACGGTCTCGGCCAGGAAATTGTCCAGTGAAGCCAGAATATTGCCGGCTTTGGCATGATGACTCGCCAGGAACTCTTCTGTTTCCGTTGTGTGGCAGCGACCGCAGTCTTTGGGTGTCACAATCGTGGCAATTGTCGCTCCGTAGTGGTCAAAGGCATCAATGTCGCCGTGTGCTGCCTTATGGCATTCCACGCACCCCACTCCCTTGACAGCGTGAGTGCTGCCTTTCCAGTGGTCGATGATCCCGGGCGAAGATTTTGCGTGACAATCAACGCAGCCCTGGGAACTGGCAGGAATCGCAACATGGCGAGCACCGTTGCCGGCCTCCTCCCTGCGCCGCAGAACTTCCATTGCCTGTACAAAAATCAGGGACGCCAGAAAGACCAGGCCCAGAAATCCAATGATGAACTGCTTCGTCTTGACGGTCATGGCACAGTACTTGTTGGGGAGACTCGTTGAGTGTCGTGCTTGCCGGTGGCTTGCGTCGATCGTCGTCGCTGTCCGGGACACACCACCTGGCAAGCTGCTTGCAGGCAGTCCGGTCGGCAACCACGGATTAAACGGGGATTGTGGCTCGTCTAATGAGCTACGGCGGCTTCCCAGACGGTCAGTCCGACCAGCAGGAAGGTTGCCAGAATTCCGATGTACACGCTGATATCTTCGTTGCCTGTAATTTTTCTCAGCAGCCGGTCGATCCACGGCCACAGAAACATCGCCGCGACGATGAAGCCCGTGCTGATGACGGCAAAAGTCAGGGAAAAGAGCTTCAGCCAGCGGAATGACACATAGAAGAACCATTCCGGCTTGATGACTTCGGGCGTTGTCAGCGGATCTGCCTTCGGCCCCATTGTGGCCGGGAAGATGGTTGCCAAAGCACTCAGCAGAATCATCAGCACCAGACCGATCATCAGTTCAGACAGGATGTGATCCGGAAAGAAGTTGAAATGGCCAGGTTTGTCGTCGGGATCATCGGGAAACTTCAGTTCAGTGACGCCATGCAGTCTGATGAAGGCAATATGCACGGCGACCAGCAGGATGATTGTGGTGGGCAGCACCGCAGCATGCAGAATATAGAACCGTGACAGCGTCCGGTCGTTATAGGAATCACCGGCCAGCAGCATTTGTTTTGCAAAGGTGCCAATCACCGGTACGGCGTCACTGATATTGGCCGCCACGGTGGCTCCCCAGAAGCTGAGTTGTTCGAAGACCAGGCTGTAGCCGGTGAATCCCGTCAGCAGCGTACACATCAGCAGGCACATGCCGATCACCCAGTTCAGCTCGCGGGGACGCTGATAGGCCGCAGTGAAGTAGACTCGCATCTGATGCAGAATCACGGCTGCGATCATCAGAGTCGCCGCCCACTTGTGCAGACTTCTCAGGTACCAGCCAAACGCGGCTTCTTCCGTAATGTAGCGCACCGATTCGTAAGCGGTTGTGGCGGCCGGCTGGTAATAAAACGCCAGCAGGATTCCCGTGACAATCTGTACGACGAACAGGTATGCAGGCGTCCCGCCCAGGCAAAACCACCAACGCTTCAGATGATTTGGAACGGGTTCGTTCGTGAATTCGTGCAGTTGCACGGAGGTCACCGGGATGCGCTCCGCCAGCCACTGTTTCATGGTGCTCATGCCATTGCCTCGCCTGTGACGTGAACAGATTCGAGGGGCACTTCGATCAGCAGGAGTCCGCCTTCAACAGACAGCGGATAGCGCGTCAGCGACTGGCCGGACGCGGCGGGAGGCCCTTCGGTGGGGTTGCCAGCGGCATCAAAGGCTCCGTTGTGACACGGACAGAAGAAACGTTCATTAACGGCTTCCCAGTGTACTTTGCAGCCCAGGTGCGGGCAGACGCTGGACAGAGCGATAAACGCATCAGCACGCTCACCGTCGTTCTGCCGCGCCACGACAACTTTCGCTCCGCCTGGCATCGTGAACGGAATTGCTTCGCCGGACTGCAGATCCTCCACGCGGCAAACGTATTGCCAGATGGCCGCTCCGGCATGTGCCGGAAACAAAAACCGAATGGCATGCGCGCCCAGCATTCCATAACCGGCCAACAGCCCGCCTGCCATCGTGACGGTTGACGCGTGTTCAAGAAATCCTCGCCTGTCGGTTTTCTCAGCCTCGGTCAGTGCCGAAGGGTCGTGAGTCATTCTCGGAAGCCTCCTGTTGATCTCGCGAACAAGGCACATGGCGTTCCGAATTTTCGCATTGGGCGAACTCGGTGGAAATTACCGCGGATGCGGGATCATTCACCGAATCGCAGAGGCTGACGTCGTCAACTGCAACCGCACACCTGCGCTATAACGCACAGCGCCCGCGCGGAGTGGGGTCAGAGCAATGCCGATAAGGTTTTTCATCCCCTGAAGCACAGGCGATTCGCCGTAGCGGAAATCGCCGGGTACCGCATCTTGC
>CAZHET010000580.1:3880-4155 GCA_964531585.1 uncultured Planctomycetaceae bacterium
TCGGAAAGCCCAGGAGGGCCGTGCTGCATGGATTCACGGACGCTTCTCACTTCAAGCCCGCCCCATGCGGCTTTCGCGCCTGCGGTCGACATGCTGATGGCGGACTAACGTCGCGCCGCTCGCCTGCGCGTCGATCCTTTTCGCGCAGCCGGGTACCACATCTTGCCGTTCAGGCAAGCTGCGCCGCGCAGCGGTCGGAAAGCCGGTGCGGCCCGCGCTGCAGCAACCGGCGGACGTCCTGCGTTGTGCGTTCGCACAATCTGGGGTTTCCGGCG
>CAZHET010000581.1:0-4154 GCA_964531585.1 uncultured Planctomycetaceae bacterium
GCGATCTGAGCGAGATGATTCATCAGAACTTCCGTCAGACAATCTGCTCCACCGCCGAAACTACAAACCGGAACAGCAATCTGCGACCGAAACTCGCGGACAAACAACGGCGAATTCGTAATGATTCCCGATACCGCGACCACCGAGTGGCCGGCGTCCTCGATCCTGCGGACGCCCTCGATCGCGGACAACGCACACGGAGCTGCCAGGACAACCCCGGCGACATGGGCTGCGATTGCCGGGTCTTGCAATAGCAAGGCGGTCTCTCGCTGAAGTACGCCGTCGGCGACCTCCATCACGATGACGTCGGGATCATCCCGTTGAGCATCGGCAACCATGGAATAAAACAGGGAGAAGAGTTCGTCGGGATCGCACAGGTAAGTCGAGGGGAAACCGTAATCGCTAAAATCGGTGGCCAGCAAGGGGCCGGCCGATCGGTATTCGAACAGGTCGCGGTGCGACACACTGCCCGTGACCTTGCAAGCCGCGACTCGATGCTGACGACAGACGAGTTCCCTGACCAACCGAACAGCAGTAGTGGTCTTTCCGCTATTCATGCCCGTTCCAACCACCAGGATCACTTGCGGCCCAACTAGATCGGGAAATGAAGGCCGGAACAACAATGATTTCAGGTTGATTCGTTGGCCCGCCGAATCGCACAGATAACCTTTCAAGCTGACGCGCGTCGGGTCCTTGATGTTCCGGTTTTGGGAAACCACCGTCCCCAACATTCCCGCATTAGTCAGGATGTTCAACTCATCGGACGGAAATAGTTGGCCCTCGAAAGCATCCGTGGCGTAGCGGTTTCCGAACACTCCGATCATTTGGTCGCCGAGGTAAAGCCGCCGTCGCTCATTGGCAGACGTAACAATGTGACTGTGATTCGAAATGGAATCCACCGACACCAGTGCCACATCACCCACTCGCGGCGGTTCCTGATCTGTTGACGAAACGCGGACCGAATCAAGATTCATCGACCGGCAGGACCAGGACTGGATCGCACCATCGACAGCCTGGCTCGCTGTTTTCACGGCGCAGCAACCTGTATCTCGAAGTTCCGAGTGCCGTTTGGTGTGAGTCGCAGTGTGCGGACTGGCATAATTGGTGATCGTCATCGAATAGCTCTTGATAGTTGACACGGGTGTAAGACGTTACGGCGTGAGTTTTGGCAGTACTTCCAGGACCGCTCCGCGGACCGGCAACCACTCAATCAGAGAACAGGGTTAACAGAAACGCAGAAGCCTGTTGTGGAAGTCTCGCGATGCCCCTTCAAGCCAAAGGCCAAGGCGATGTGCCAATCCGCCAGATTTCGAGATCTTCTTTGAATCACTTCGTTGATCGCCATCAATGAACTGCATCCATTGCGAACTTTCCACCTGTCAACGGCACTCTCAGACACCGCCACGGCTCTCCGATTGATGAGCGCACAGTAGTGCGATCCTGATGAGCGTCCTGGAATCGCTGCGACTTCTCCTTTCGAAATTTCATCTGGGCAGCGTGATCGAAGAAGTCAGCCGATGGCTACGAACAGGGGAAAGCCCGTTCGCGTCGCTGCTGGCAAAGTTCGGCCTCGATCCGCTGGCCGAATCCGTTGTCGACAAGCTCGTCCCGCTCCCGAAACCTTCAAACGAAAATGCTGATCCATTCCGCTGCGCCAAACCCCGCTAACCATCCGCCAGCATTCACTCCGACCAGCCTGCCTGTGCTGGAATAGACGGCTACGTTACGGCCCCATCCACCATTCCTCAGGTCCGGTCACCCAGCGACGGTGGTGGAATCCCTACTTCGGGGACTGCCTTCGGGGACTGCGTGCCCGATTCTGGTGCATTGCCCAGTTCGCGGGGCTTGCCGCAGTTCGCGCTCTGTCTAAGATCCTCTCACGGCAGATACTTCATTCGCACCGGTGCCCGGAATTCGCAATGGTCCCTACGCTGTCCGATAACCTGCTCATCCAGCGAGTCCGTGCCGGGGACGAGCAGGCCGCGGCGGAACTCTACGACCGCTACGCCCGTCGCGTGTTTGGGCTGGTCCACGGAAGCATGTCGACGCACTTGAAGGCACAGGTTGAAGCGGAAGACATTGTTCAGAGCGTCTTCAAGAGCATTTTTCGCGGGGTGAACTCGGGCAGCTATGACGCCCCGGCCTCGGGAACGCTGTGGCAGCTTTTGGCGGTGATTGCGATTCACAAGGTCCGACGAAACGCCAGGCGGCTGTCGGCAGCCAAACGTGACGGCGGCAGGACTCAGCCGCTCACTGCCAGCGACACTTCGCGGGTCGCTGACCGCCTGACTTCTGATGAATTCGAGCGCGCAATTCGAGAGATCATCGAAGGACTGGACGAGTTCGAACAGGCGGTCGTGACTCTTCGCGTGCAGGGCTACTCAGTTGAAGAAATTGCCGACCAGTCCAACCGTTCGCGACGCAGCGTCGAACGGACTTTGCAGCGGATTCGCAGCCGGCTGGCTGACGAACTTCCCGTCGAAACGTGAATTTTTGCGGAATTCCGGCGGAGCACGGCACCAATTCAGCCTGCTCCAGACGTGGGCCCCCGGGCGTTCTCGATGAGTGGAATCTGGGTTGAGCGATGCGATGAACCCCGACACCGATGCAATTCCCGACGAACTGATCGACCGCGCACTCGATGCGTTTGAACGTAACTGGAGCGACGAAGATGAGTACCTGCCTGAGTTTGCTCAACGAAACCATCTGCATGACTCAGCCGCCGCGATGAGCGAACTGGTTCGGGCGGACATCGATCGGCGCTATGCGGTCGGCCTTGATGTGGCTCTGGATCGCTATTTCAATGCGTTCCCGATCCTGAACCAGGCTCGGGACGTGGCGGCCGCCATCGCGTTTGAGGACTTTCGGGCGCGGCGAACTCGCGGGCTTGAGGCGACGCCGGATCGCTGGCAATCCGTGCCGGACGTTCAAGCCGCCACATGGTTCCAGTTGCTGAGCCGTCGCAGCAGTGTCTGGTCCAGCCGAAGAGCGGCCCGTCAATCATCAGAACCTGCCTCGGGACACGCTGCGTCAACGTCTGCCGCTCTGCCGACACCGCCGGAAGTCGGCGGTTCCTTCGGCGACTTTCATCTGATCACCCTGTTGGGCAGCGGAGCGTTCAGCCAGGTGTTTCTGGCGACTCAGACATCACTCGCCAGCCGCTACGTTGCCTTGAAAATTGTGCGGCAGTCACTTCGGGAACCCGTGCATCTGGCTCGCCTGCAGCACACCGGAATCGTGCCGCTGTATTCGTTCCACCGCGTTGACGGTTATTCCGTGCTGTGCATGCCGTACTATGGCTCGGCAACACTGGCGGACTGGCTGTCTCATCAGGACGACAGCAGTCAGCGCGACGGTCGCAGTCTGGTGGATACGGTCGAACACGCTCAGCGCACGCTGTCCGACCGCGCGGCGGGCGAGTCAGCGGACGATGGTGGCAAACGGTTCGACAACGACCTGAGCGAGATTCACCGGTGGAATGCGGCCGCCTCACAGCCCCTGCGAAATCTGGCGGCCCTGGATTCGAAGCAGTCGGCGCTGTGGATGGCGCTGCGGCTGACCGCTGCACTGAATCACGCTCACCAGCGAGGCGTCGTGCATGGTGACCTCAAGCCGGCGAATGTGCTCATTCGCAATGACGGTGAACCCGCTCTGATCGACTTCAACCTCTCACGAAATATGGAATCCACCAATCCGTCAGCCGTCGGCGGGACGCTGCCCTACATGGCTCCGGAACAACTGGAATCGATGCTGGGCCGCAAGTCGCTGGCGAGCCCCGCGTCCGATATCTATTCGCTCGGCATGCTGCTGTACGAACTGGCCGAAGGCAGCCTGCCGTTTGCCGCGCCCGCTTCCTGCGCCGACAGCGATATCGCGGCTGCTTTGAAACAACGTGGCGCGCCCGTCCGCCGGATGGACTCACCCGCGGCCACGCACGGTCTGCGAGCCATCATTCTGAAGTGCCTGGCTTTCCAGCCCGATGACCGCTACGAATGCGCCGCTTCACTGCTGGAAGATCTGGAACGCGAAGCCGCCAACCAGCCGCTGCGTCACGCGCGAGAAAGCCTGCGCCGCAGTCGGCTGCCGAAACTGTTGCGACGCTACCCGCGCGTGTTTTCGACCGTTCCAATTGCCTTCGCCAGCCTGCTGATCGT
>CAZHET010000582.1:0-4140 GCA_964531585.1 uncultured Planctomycetaceae bacterium
CCAGCCACACCAGACATGCGATCGCAAACAAAACTGTCAAAGGCAGCAGACCGGCAGCGTTTGAAATGGTGCAACTGAAGATGGTCAGGAAAACGGCAATCAGCATGGCCAGCCGCTGAAACGTGATGCGGAATCCGCACACCGCCAAAGCCAGCATCAGGTTGCTCTGACTGTGCATCACCAGCACTTCGAACGGATGCCCATGTTCCAGGAAGAATCGCTGGAAGGGCTCGCACAGCAATGTCAGAGTGACCACCATCAGCAGAATCGGCTGCACCACCGAAGTATCGTGCAGCAGTTTCAGTCGCGTGCGGAAGAAGGCCATGCCGACGATGACCAGCAACGTCTGCACGATGATTTCAAAGGCGCACCAGAACGTGTGCCGATGGTCGTCGTGTTCGGTCAGCGTGAAGATGCCGGCGGCAATCAGTGTGGCGATGACGCAGATGACGTGCAGTCGCAGACTGGTGGTCGGTGCGAACGAAGTGTTGGTGGCCGCGTTCTGGCTCGCTGACCGTTTCGCGGCGACGCTGTGACGCTTTCGATTCGACAGAATGCGCGAATGGACTTCAGGCATGACACATCTTTCTCCACGCCGTTGCCAGTTCGGAAAGCGGCTGGCCGGCGTTCAGTTGAATCCATGCGTTGGCTTTGGTGGCTGTGTCGTCGGCATCGCAGATCAGAATCTGCCGCCGTCGGCCGGGAACAGCGTTGTCAGCGGGCGTCACGGTGATGGTGAACTGAGAACTGCGACCAGCCCGGTTTGCTTTCGCCACGATTCCACGGTCGTCGATGTCCAGGACGGCCAGCGCATCCATCGCGCGATGCAATCCTGCGGCGCTGTTGCCGACAACGAACAGTCGTTCGCCGATCTGAAGTTCGACTCGGCAATGCTGCCGGTGCAGCGAGTCGCACAAGCTTGCCGCGACGCGGATGCAGTGTTCAACCGTGGCCTCGCGAGTTTCCAGCGGATGACTTCCCGGTGAAAGATCCAGCACAATTCGCACGGATGTTGTCAGTGGAGCCTGACGTTCCGTAACGATCAGCGATTGCTGGCGCGCTGTCTGAGCCCAGTGGACTCGCCGCAGACTGTCGCCTTCGCGGAAGGGACGCGTTCCCAGCACATCGCCGAAATCGCCGACTCGCCGGTCTGAAAACGTATCGTCGGCCGTTTGAGCTTCAGCCGCGTCGGGCATGCCGATCAGCGAAGTGGTTTCGGGCCAGACGATCAGTTGCCCCGAAACTTCGGCGTGTCGGCGAGCTCGAAACAGACCGAACGGAAACGACGTTTCCACTTCCGCCCGCCCGTTGGTGGGGTAGAGTCCTCGCTGCTTTGCCACAAATGACCATGTGTATTCCATGGTCGACCAGCCGGGGACTCGAGCGAACGCGATGCCTTCGCTGCCGTGGTTCAGTTGCCGATCTTCTGACATTTCCCGCGATGTGAAGCCATTGATCAGCGACAGCCCCCAAACAGGCAGCGGCCACCGATTCTGAATTCGCAGTCGCACCAGAGCCGGCTGCCCGTAGGTAACTCGCCGCACATCAAACATCACCTGGCAGTCGATGCCGCGCATCGCCAGCCACGGCAGCACCGTCCCGACCGAAACAACAGCCAGCAACAGCGCCGTCAGAGCAAAGATCCACGGATTCAGGAACACGCCGCACAACAGCGATCCGACCACCGCCAGCACGAGCACCCAGAACGGATTCTTCAGCCAGTACACCCAGCGGTTGAATGACGGGCAGAAGTCGGTGGACAACAACTGGCTGGCCGCCGTCAACAGACGCGAACTTCTCGGCAAGCCGGGTACAGAGTCGGGTTCGGTATTCACGAGCAACCTCGATCGCATCGGTGGTGGTTTGGAAGTCGTGATCGACACCTCGCAGCCTCGCGCTTTCGAATTCGCTGGCGGAATGAAGCTGACAGCGTGCGAACAGTCCTTTTCGTCACAGAATCAGAACCTCGGCGCAACTTCGCAGCTCTTGAGACTGGTCGGACCCGAAGAGCAATGCGGGGCGCAACCGAGGTTCCTTGATTCCGTCGAATCACGACGACAGTGAAGCGTTTCTGCAGCGCGGTTCGGTAGCGGCACACACCGCGTCGGCGGCTTGACGTTTTCACGCAGGAGCGCCGTGAGATTTTTCGACGCGCGTCAACGGCGCAACCGCATTCAGCGAACGTCCGCAGGAATGGCAGCGCCTTCGGCGGGGCGTTAAGCGACTGCGCGCAACTACGCAGACGAAGGTCAGGCAGAAAAGAGGGCAGGCAGCCGCCTATCCGAGAGAGGCCACTGGCGGCCCGCGACTCAACACGCGATAGCGGGGAGTCGAATCAACGGCCGGCGAATCCACAGAAAGGACTTCGCAGACGGGCTCGGTGCTGACCAGGTCGACCGCGGAGGCTGTCGCGATGCGAGCGGCAGAGACAGCCTGACAGACAGGACACGAATCTTCATCGTGTGGTGGATGAACGGGCGCGGAATTGGTCTGCTGATCGTCAGTAGCGACAGCCTGCCGCGAACAATGATCGCAGCAATGCGACGATGAACACCATTTCCACGCCGTTTCAACAGCATTGAAAACAGCGGCAGCCGGTTTATCGTCGTGCAAATGCCGACACCCAACGTGCAGCACCTGCGTCGCGGGCAGCAGAAAAAGCTGCAGCAGCGCGATGAGGCCGACGAAGACCGTTCGGGATTGTGAGAGCGTTTTGGACATCAGAGTGAATCAGAAAAAGAGACTCCGAGTCCGACCAGTTCCGAGATGCTACGCGGAATACAAACAGATTCGCAAACGAAAGTTTGGAAATTTCGCGTTCGAGTCCCCGCGAGCGGTCGTCCCCGCGATTCGCCTGATCCGGCGAGATGTCTGCCTGCAGAGGCGGCGACTGATGCAGCGCATTTCGGGCGACACGGCTGTCTCGGAACATCCGGCCCAGGTTTGCCCCGCTGAATGTTCCTGCGACGCTCGGAGGTGATTTCGGAGACCGCGAGAAGCGACTCTGTGAGGCCAGCCGGGACGGAATCTTACCGAGCCGGCGTCGCCATGCACTGGCAGTCAGGAAACGATTCGATGAGTCGGGACGGGGCGACCGGGCCGGAAACTTTGAAGTGACACGACGTCGTGGTTCAGGTTTCCTGAAATGCTGACGGCGGACAGTTCTTCGCGAACAATTGTTTCCAGGTCAGCAGGATCCATGGCGACTCGTGCATTGACCACAACATTGGCCTGCTGTGTCATTGTGGAAGAAGCCAGCGACAATTCCGGTCCTGTTGCATTGCTGACCAGATTGGCCACGGCGTAGCTTTGGTCGCACAAGCCGATGACCTTCAGATGTGCTGCTTCAGAAGCCGTGGCCACCAGACGGGCGTGGAGTCTGCTGATCAGGTCAAACAGCAGGTCATCCAAAGCGAACTCTGCTGCGCTGCTGACAGACACCTGGCTGTTCAGCCAGCCGAGTTCGGCTTCGCCATCGGCGTATACATCGTAGTCCACATCCATGACTCGCCTTCCAAACATTCCTCGCTGTTCCAGCATGACCAGAAGGGAGTCAAACCCTTCACCGGATTTTGCGGAACATCGCAGCACAGGGCGGCCAGGATATTCATTTTCAATCAGTGACTGCAGTTCATCAACCTGATCGACCGGCAGTTCGTCGATGCGGTTGATGACGACAAAATCGGCTTCCTCGATCTGCTTGCGAAAAATGTAACTGGCCTTGGGGGAGAATCCGCTGCTGCTTTCGCCACGCAGAATTCGCAGCCCGTGACCCGGTTTCAGAATGACGCCGTACGGGGCGATGTCGAGTGGAATGCCGTAGACCTCGGTCAGCGGGCGAATCACGGTCGCCACGAGGTCGGTGCAGCTTCCCACGGGTTCCGCAAGGATGATCTCAGGCATTTCGCCTTCGCCAAGCTCCTCAACCGTGGACGTGAGTGCGTCAAAGTTGCAGCAGAAGCACGATCCGGCAACTTCACCAACATCAAAACCCTGGGACCGCAGGCGATGCGTGTCTACAAGGTCGGTTGTCTGGTCATTGGTGACAATTCCAATCCGTTTGCCGTCGTCCATGAAGTGTCGAGCGAGTCGGGCAATTGTGGTGGTCTTGCCTGCTCCAAGGAAGCCGCCAATCATGAT
>CAZHET010000583.1:0-4130 GCA_964531585.1 uncultured Planctomycetaceae bacterium
TCGAGTGCGCTGTCGACAAGTACCTGACGACTCAACGACTGGCTCTCGCAGGCGTTGCGGTCCCGGACACCATCGTCTGCGAATCATCGGAGCAGGCACTCGCTGCGTTTCAGGAACTTGGCGGCGACGTCGTGTTGAAGCCGCTGTTCGGTGCCGAAGGCCGGGGCATCATCCGTCTGACTGACAAGGAAACCGCCTGGCGGGTGTTCCGCACACTGGAACGGATCGGCGCGGTTCTGTACGTGCAGCGATTCATCAGGCCCGCAAACGGACGTCCGCCCGAAGACGTCCGCATTCTGCTGCTGGACGGCAGGGTGCTTGGCAGCATGAAACGCCAGCCGGCGACCGGAGACTTTCGAGCCAACGCGGCTCAGGCAGGAACGTGTTCGGCGTGGATTCCAACCGACGAGGAACTTGCTCTGGCTCGCAAAGCGGCTGAAGTCACCGGCTGCGTTTTCTGCGGTGTGGATCTGATGTACGACGAGTGCGGCTGTCCAAACCTCATCGAAGTCAACGCCGTGCCGGGCTGGAAGGCGCTCGAACGCACCTGCGGCATGTCCGTCACGGACGACTTGTTCGCATGGCTGGAAGCGGTACCCAGCTGACCGCTTCGGCTACTGCCGCTGACCGGCTTCGCGCAACCGGGTATCGATCCATGCGGAGTCCGCAGCATCGAACCTGCTCGACAAATCGCGAGCGTAGACCCTGCGGCTGTAGCGGCCATCGTGATAGCAGGCATCGATCAGTGGTTGCAACTGCAGCACAACGTCGCGATCGTCGGGCCGCAGCGGGATTGCGATGTTCGGCAGCCGCTCCTGTAGCTTCACCGGGTAGATTGCGTACTGGTCGGGTGTGATATCCCGATAGACGCAGATCATGTACGAAGTCCGCTGGTTTTCGGGAATATCCGCCAATGGCGGAGCCAGGACGTAGTCTCCCTGCCGCACCAGATCAATCTCAACAAGATTGACGCCCGCCTCGATGAACTCCAGTTGCTTCCGGGTGTACTGCTGCTGGCCGCGTTTGCCGACCTTGTTCCACGGGCTGAGAAACTCGATGGCCGTGACCACGCGGCCTGCGGAATCCACGATTTCCACGTGCCGGTACCGGTTGGGATCGCGAGTCACAACAACAGGTTCCGCCAACGCGACTGCCGACGGTGCGGACTGGAAGGCCCCGGCCTCCGAAACCTCGGAGACATGCACGTCCGGCCGGACAGATCGATCAGCGGCATCATCCGCAAAGACGGAAAGCGTGCGTTCGATCTTTGCCCGCAGGTCGCCGGGCAGTTGATCGTTGATCTGGTTCCTCGCGTACACGATCAGGCTCGCGTGAACTTCCGGCCATTCGTCTTCAAGAAACGGGTCCATGCCGGGAAACGGGCTGCTTGTCATTCTTTGCTCCTGAGGCGTATCGGCATCGCGACTGCCGCCGACCTATTCTATCGTCATTGCCGACCCATCGTCACCGCCGTGCCGCGTGAATTCGGACGGCGACCAAAGTACGATTTTGCGAAACAGAGAAAGCCCGCGAACACCGAGTATTTCAATATCACGCAGCGCATCACAACTGTACGACGGGACTCCGATCCCGTCGCCGCGATTCGACGGGATCGGAGTCCCGTCGTACGAATACCACGAACAATCCAGGTTAATCGACCGAAGACCATCACCCCATGCCCGACACCCGACATATCATCCAGTCGCTTGCGAATTCGCTGCCGTCCGTCATGCGCTGGAGCGGTGCCGTTGCCAGGCGGTTGCGGCAATTCAACATCGCTGTCGAAGGCAAGTCATCGGGCAGTGCCAACACAGACGCTCTGACGCTTGCCGACTTGTCCGTTCAGGAACTGCTCGTCGCCGCTCTGCGAGACGCTGATCCGGTGTTGAGGCAATGTCGCGTCGAAGGAGAAGAATCCACCGGCGACATGGCGCTCTTCGCCCAGGACTCCGAACTGGCTATCGCCATCGACCCCATCGACGGCACCAAACAGTTTCGCGACCGCACCGGCAACGGCTATTCCGTCATGGTCCATCTGCACACGCCGGAAACGCCGCTGTACTCGCTGGTGTACGCTCCGGAAATGGGGGAGCAGGGCACATGGGTCGAAGTCACTGCCGACCGAATTGTCTGCGGTCCCGATGACACAACGCGATCCGCTCGGCAGGTGCTGGACGAGCTCCCAAACCTGCGTCACAACCGCCCGAGCGATTCCACCGGCATCTACGTCATCGGCTTCCAACAACACGATCCCGCGCGAGCTCGCGATATCGACGGCATCGGTCTGGCAGGCCGCACATCCGACGAAATGCCGGGCAGCATCTACCCGTTCATGGCGACGGGTGAGTACGCCGGATCGCTGATCCATTCGCCGAACATCTACGACTTCCCGGTTTCCATGCACATCGCTCGTGTGCTGGGAGGCGACGCGGTGTGGGTCCACAATCGCGAACCGGTCCACTACCGCGACCTGTGGCTGGACGACCGAGCTGACATGCTGCGATTCCCCGGCATCGTCGCCTGCAGCGAACGCCGCGACGTTCTGGAGCGGCTTTGTGAGTTGTCCGCCGACTGGAACCCGGTACGGTACCCGGATAAGTAAGCTGCCGTCGTTGTACTCAGCGGCCGTTTGTGAACGAGTCGACGATCTCCGCGAATGCTCCGCCATCGGACATCAGGCGATCGATCTCGTTCACAGCCGGATGATCTGGAGATAAGTCGGTGCGATTCATCGTGTCGCGATGGCGCGGTGCGTTCACCCACGAACGAAACTCCGCAGCCGCGGAACGTACCGCGACCTGATGTGGTTCGACGCGACTGAATCGTGCGGCCTGAAGTCTCGTTGCGTCATCCGACTGTTCCCTGCGCATGATCGTGCCGTCGCCGAAGAGAGGTCTTCGTGCGACAGCGTCATGCATCACTCCAGCCGGAGACGGAGCAGCGGAGGCCACCGCCGCCGCGGTCGGTAGAAACTGACTCAGGTCGGCGTGAATCTCGGCCGCGTCGGTGCGGGTTGCGTCTTCAGCAATCGCGTTGCGAATCAGGCTTGCCCCGGTGATGTTGACTAGCCGGACAGCGCCAGGTCCTAACCTCGTTTAACCGTAAGCCCAACGGGCTACGCGAGTTATGTTGAAGCGCGTATATTCAGCCCTGTGGCGTTACGCGCACGCCGATGGCGTTGCGGTTAAACGACTTACGGAATTCAACACACCGAACATGGCGCTGTCCAGCTAGAAAGCGAGCAATCAGGATTCCATCGGTGAACACATCTCGTTCGCAATTCGCGTCCACATCAAGACGATCCGCCATCGAATTGAGATGCGCGGCAATGTCATCCGGAGGAGTACCGCGGGCACCCGGCCCCAAAGCTCCACTGATCAAATTCTCGCCAGTAGAGTCCTCAAGATATCGGGCGATCAGGACGCCGTCGCCGTCTGTGAACAGGTCAGCCTGCGCATGGTTGTCAGGATCCAGGGACGCAACTTCATCGTCCTTCGTCGTCACTGTCACTTCCATGCGGGCGAGACTTCAAACGAGTCTGTCGTACCTGATTCGTCGACGGTTCTCTCATCGCCGGATTGCGACACGGAAAACCTGGCGATGTCGTCGTCGGTCGTGATGACTATGCCTGCAACCGATTCAGCAGGGGCTGACGGGAACACGCAATCAGCCGAATGTCTCGCTCAGCGCCGGAGATGGCGCTTACACGGCGCATACCCATACAACGAGACGGGTCTGTCACGATTTTTTGAAGTCGTGAGTCGCTGCGAAGCGGCGGCCAATAACCGGCGTGGTTCAGCACTCAGGAGCGGTGTCTCTGTCGTCGCGTTCGAATACTCCGTCGCCGTTCTGGGAGACAGTGTCCTGACCATCGGCATCCGGGAATGTGTCGGTGCCGGGGCCTCCGTTCAGGATGTCGTGGCCGCCTCCGCCGTGGATCACATCGTTGCCCGCACCGCCGTCGATCGTGTCCGCGCCGTCGTGTTCGGGATTGACCGGCTTGCCGTGCTAGTCCGGCGCAGCGTCGCCGTAGATTTCGTCGTCGCCGGTACCACCGCTGAGCATGTCACTGCCGGCGTCGCCCTGCAGGAAGTCGTTCCCTGCGTTGCCGAAGATTCTGTCGTCGCCGG
>CAZHET010000584.1:0-4112 GCA_964531585.1 uncultured Planctomycetaceae bacterium
CATCTGCCCGCGCTGGATCGATGCGCATCATGACATGCTGATGGCCGCTGCGGAACACGGCTGCCACGTTTATATGGAAAAGCCGTTCTGCCGAACTCTCGCGGAATGCGACGATGTCGTGCGAGCAATGGAGATGCGGCATCTGAAGCTGGGTATTGCTCACGTCAGCCAGTATTCACCGGTGCTGGATACGGTGCGGGCTTTGATCCGCAATGGCGAGATCGGCGACGTGCTGGAGATTCGCGGTCGCGGCAAGGAAGATCATCGCGGCGGCGGTGAAGATCTGTGGGTGCTCGGTTCGCACGTGTTCGGGCTTATGCGCAGCCTTGCCGGCAGTGACGCCGTCCGCTGCAGCGCTGTGGTCACCAGCAACGGACATGCCGTCACGAAAGCAGATGTCGCGGAGGGTGCAGAAGGCATCGGACTGCTGGCCGGAGACGACGTCCGGGCGCGCTATACGTTCAACGGCGGAATCACGGGCGACTTCGCATCCCGGCGCGGGATGGGCGGCAGTCCTTCGCGATTCGGGCTGCAGGTATTTGGTTCGCGTGGCATCATCGAAATGCAAAGCGGCTATCTGGCACCGGCGTACATTCTGCGGGATGCGGGCTGGTCACCGGGACGATCGGGCAAAGCCTGGGAAACGGTCACCTCGGCCGGCATCGGCCAGCCGGAACCTCGCACGGACGGCACGTACGAAGGCGGTCACATTGCGGCGATTACGGATCTGATCGAAAGTGTTGAACAGCAGCGACCGACGAAGTGTTCTGCCGAGGACAGTCGGGCCATCATCGAAATGATCGCGGCCGTGTTTGAATCGCATCGCGTCGCGGGACCCGTACAAATGCCCCTGACGACGCGGGAGAATCCGTTGTCGCTGATGAGGGCCACCGGGTGAGCGCGCCGCTGTCGCAAAAGGTCTGTTCCTCCGATGCGGCTGTGCAGTTGATTCAGGACGGCGACACCATCGTCAGCGGGGGATTCGTCGGAGCCGCTCATCCCGAAGCACTGACATCGGCCCTCGAACGCCGGTTTCTTGCACATCGAGCCCCAGGCAATCTGACGCTGGTGTACGCCGCCGGACAGGGCGATGGCAAGTCGCGCGGACTGAATCACCTGGCTCACGCGGGACTTGTGCGCCGCGTCATCGGCGGCCACTGGGGACTGGCTCCCGGAATCGGCCGGCTGGCGATCGACAATCAGATCGAAGCCTACAACTTTCCGCAGGGAGTCATCTGCCAGCTAATGCGCGACATCGCCGCGGGACGTCCGGGATGCATCACACATGTTGGCCTGGGAACATTCATCGACCCGGAATTTGGTGGCGGACGGCTCAATGCCAAAACGACTCAGCAGTTGGTGGAACGGGTGACGCTCAGCGGCAGGACATGGCTGTTCTACCCCGCGTTTCCTGTGAACGTCGGGTTGATCCGAGCCACAACGGCGGATCCTTTCGGCAATCTGTCCATGGAAGACGAAGCGATCATCGGCGAAGTTCTGCCGATCGCGCAGGCTGTTCGCAACAGTGGCGGGACCGTGCTGGCGCAGGTCAAACGGATCAGTGACCGACCAACAAAACCGCAACATGTCAGCGTCCCCGGAATTCTCGTGGACCGCATCGTTCTGGCCGAGGAACACGAACACGATCAAACGTTCGCCGAACGCATGAACCCGGCCTATTGCACGGCGGCGGAACACGCCGATGACTTCGTGAACTGCGAACCGATGCCGATGACGGCTCGCCGCATCATCGCTGCGCGCGCTTGCGATGAACTGCGGCCGGGAGACATCGCGAATCTCGGCATCGGCATGCCGGAAGGCGTTGCCCGGATTGCGGCGGAGCGAGGTCTGCTGACCAAAGTGACGCTGACGCTGGAAAGCGGACCGATTGGCGGGATGCCGGCGGCGGGTTTCAGCTTCGGTGCGTCCGTGCATCCGCAGGCGATTATCGATCAGCCGGCCCAGTTTGATTTCTACGACGGCGGCGGGCTGGACTTCAGCGCGCTGGGAGCCGCGCAGATCGATCGCCTTGGCAACGTGAACGTGTCGAAGTTCGGCTCGCGACTCGCGGGTGTCGGCGGGTTTGTTAATATTTCGCAGAACGCCAAACGCTTGATTTTCTGCGGCACGATGACGTCCGACGGTCTGATCACGCGAGTCAGCGATGGCCGCCTCGTGATCGAAGCGGAAGGCCGCACACGGAAGTTTGTCGAAGCTGTGGATCAGGTTTCGTTCAGCGGTGCTGTGGGAATGGAATCCGGTCGACCAATTCTGTTTGTGACCGAGCGGGCTGTTTTTCGACTGACAGCCGACGGGCCGGAACTGATCGAAATCGCTCCCGGCATCGACCTACAGAAACACGTACTCGACGTGATGGATTTTCGCCCCGTCATCCGCGACATCAAAATCATGCCCGACCACTTGTTTCAGCCGTGACGAATTCCATGAGCACCGACAGCGGGCCGTCAGCAGATTCTGTGCGTCAGGTCGTGCTGGCCAGTTTCGTCGGCACAGCGATTGAGTGGTACGACTTCTTCATCTACGGCACGGCGTCGGCGCTGGTGTTCGGAGAACTGTTTTTTCCGAATGAGGACGCATTCGTGGGCCGCATGGCGGCGTTCGGGACGTTCGCCATCGGCTTCTTCGCGCGGCCGGTCGGCGGCGTAGTGTTCGGGCACTTCGGAGACCGCATCGGTCGCAAGGCGATGCTGTTTACGACGCTGATGATGATGGGGCTGGCGACGTTCCTGATCGGAGTCCTGCCGACTTACCGCTCCATTGGCGTGGCCGCTCCGATTCTGCTGACGCTGCTGAGACTGGTGCAGGGCTTCGGTGTCGGTGGCGAATGGGGTGGTGCCGTGCTGATGGCGGTCGAACACGGACACAAAAATCGCCGCGGCTTCTACGGCAGTTGTGTGCAGATGGGAGTCCCCGCCGGATTGCTGCTGGCAACGGCAACGTTCGCGCTCTTTTCACGCATGGACGAACAGGCGTTCCTGAGCTGGGGCTGGCGCGTGCCGTTTCTGCTGGGAATCGTGCTGCTGGGAATCGGCATGTTCATTCGCTTGCGGGTGATGGAAAGCCCGCTGTTCGCACAGGTGCAGCATCAGCGCGACGTCAGTCCGCTGCCGATTCTGGACGTGTTCCGTCACTACAAGAAGAACGTGCTGCTGGCGATGGGTGCTCGATTCGCCGAAAACGCCAGCTTCTACATCTTCAGCGTCTGGGTGATTTCGTACGCGACGGAACAGCTTGAAATGGCGAAGGCAAATGTGCTGACGGGAGTCTGGATCGCTGCTGCGGTGCAGTTAATCGCGATTCCGGCGTTCGGGCTGCTTTCGGATCGTGTTGGCCGTCGACCAGTCTACCTGTGCGGTGCCATGTTTCTGGTCGCGTTCGCGTTTCCGTTTTTCTGGCTGATCGAAACCAAAGTTCTGGCACTGGGCTGGCTGGCCATCGTTCTCGGCATGGTCGGACATGCGGCGATGTACGGTCCGCAGGCCGCGTTCTTTTCCGAATTGTTCGGCACTCGAGTTCGCTACAGCGGAGCGTCCATCGGGTACCAACTGGCGTCGCCTTTCGCCGGCGGACTGGCTCCGTTGATAGCGACATGGCTGCTGAAGTGGTCGGATGGCAGTTCGTGGCCGGTATCGATCTACCTGATCGCGGCGGCGATCGTGACTCTGGTATCAATCTGGCTGACTCTGGAAACCTTTGAACACGATCTCGACGGGAACTCGCCTCAGGCGAGCGGCAGGTAGGAATCGACGGATACGGACGCTGACAGCGTCCGCAGGGTGGCGCGACCGACTCGTTCGGTCGGGTCGCGCAGCGACAGGATGTGATATCATTCCGGTCCGATTCTTCGTGACACTCCCGCCACACCTTCCGCAGGGTGGCGCGACCGACTTGTTCGGTCGGGTCGCGTAGCGACAGGATGTGATATCATTCCGGTCCGATTCTTCGTGACACTCCCGCCACACCTTCCGGCGGACCAGGATAGTTAAGGGGCGCGTTTACGATACGCATAAACATATTCATTTCGTGACCTTCTCCCGTTACAAGCGGCGGAAACATTTGCAGCATGATCAGGCGAAAAGGATTGTCATGGG
>CAZHET010000585.1:0-4106 GCA_964531585.1 uncultured Planctomycetaceae bacterium
CCGCAGCCTGGCCAGCAGCGCTGCCAGCATGAACGTGGCCGACAGCAGGCCCTTGCGAGACGAAATCCAGGCCACCGTCTCGATCTGCACGGGATGCACCAGAAACAATGCCGCAGTCATCCAGGCGACGAAGCGATTTCCCGTCAGTTGACGCACCAGCAGCAGCACCAGAATTCCGTTCAGCAGGTGCAGCAGCACGTTGGTCGCGTGATATCCGCAGGGGTTCATGCCCCACAGCGTGTGATCGATCAGCAGCGTGAAGATCGTCAGCGGCGCATAATTTCGCGTGACGGTTTCCGTCGCGACGCCGTGCAGGTTCGTCAGCGACCAGCTTTTGATCAAATCGTTATGCCAGACGTAGGCCGGATCGTCCCAGTTGACGAAGTCGAACCAGACCGACGGCCAGAAGCCAATCAGTCCGGCGACGATCAGCGACGCGTACGCCCACCCGTGGAAGGATGCAGTCGGGGCATGTTGCGGCAGGGACGGCTCAGTTGCTGATTCCACGGCGACGGCTCTTTGCGAACGGCGAACTGACGGTATTGGCGAGGGAACGAAGCGTCCTCAAGCCTGGCTCAGAAAAACGCCGGGGACGTTGCAAAAACGCCCCATGCCGGAATTTCCTGACCGCGCGAAACACCGCAGTCGTCACAACCGTCACACCGCTTCCGAATGAGGGATCTGCGAAGCTGTCGGGCTGCGGATTGCCAGTGGATCCACCTGGCTTGCCGCGTCATTCTTCAGGAGCAGGGCGCGACCGCAATCGAAGGCCGTTGAAAAAGGGATCGTCACTATCCGGACAGCCGATCAGCCGCCGAGTTCCCTGCGCAACGCTTCCAGTTCGGCTTCGACTTCGTTCGATTTTTCCCGCAGGGCCTGAGCGGCGGAATGGATGGCCGTTTCGGATTCCAGTCGCACCGGATCGGATTCTCCTGTCAGATCGGTCAACCGCCGCAGCGCTTCGGCATGGCGTGCTTCGAGAGCCTTCTGAATTCGCAGCATGTGCTGGTGAGTCGACTGGGCGGCGTCGAGTTCCGGCTTCAGCCCGGCGACGAGATCTTCGAGTTCCACCTTGCGAATCAGTGCATCGCGGGCGGCGGCTTCGTCCTTCGCGGTCAGAGCGGTGCGGGCCTTTGCATGCCAGGTCAGAATCAGTTCGGAATGCTGCTCGATTTCGTCGTGCAGGCGATCGCGATTGGCCGCCGCCGTACGCACGGCACGCCGTGCTCCGGACATGCCTTCTTCCATTTCGTCGATGACTTCACGCAGCATCGCGACGGGGTCGGCGGCGTTTTCCAGCATCTGAGTCAGGCTGCAGGTGATGATGTCGGTCAGGCGGCTGAAATGAGGCATCTCGTTGGCTTTTCGGCGTCATTGAGGTTCGGAAACAGTTTCTTCGGCGAAACCGCGGCAGGCGAGCTGGTAGCGAAGTTTCTCTTTCGCCAGTCGTAGTCGGCTTTTGGCAGTGGGCAGCGACGTTTCCATAGCGTCGGCGACTTCGGACAGAGACAACGAATGAAAGTGGTGCAGCAGGAACGCCTGCCGCTGTTCGTCGGGCAGTTCGTTGAGCAGTTGGTTGACGACGGCCGCGATTTCCTCCTGCGCCGCTCGATGGACGGGCGAAACGACGTCGGCGGGCAAAAGGTTGAGCAAATCTGCCGGATCTTCGCCGGATTGTGAAGAAACCTGAACGCGATGAATCAGCGCGTCTCGCTTCGCCCGGCGAACGCTGTCGACCAGCAGATTGCGAGCGATCCGAAACAGCCAGCCGCGAAATCGCCCGGTCGGCAGGTAATCCCACGCGTTGCGGTAAAGTTTCAGCAGCGTGTCCTGAATCAGATCTTCGGCCTGCTGAGCATCGCGGGTGTTTCGCAGAAAGAAACCGAACAGCGGTCCCTGCCACGCGGCGACAATTTCGTCGAACGCTTTCGGATCGCCTTCCTGAAGACGAATCATGCGCTGGTCGTCGTCAGTGTACGGTGCGGTCATCGAATAAGCGTTCCGGCAGCAGGCGTCACAAGGTCTGACAGGAGAGATTGACAGAACAACGCGTCGAGGGGAAGGATCGGAATGCCACAACCTCGATTCCCGCGGACGTACGGCTGGCTGCGTGCGTTGCCGCAGAGCATTCGCAGGCTGCTGAGAATTCCGTCAGACTCCGGCGTGCGCCGACCCGTCCGGCGCTGCTTTCCTGCTCTGCACCGGAGTTCGCCCGATTCATGACAAGCCCCGCTTACCAAAGCCTGCTGCAACAGCTTCGCACGACATTTCCGGCTCCCGTGTCGGACCGCATGCATGATGCGTACTTCGTTTTTTCGATTCTGCGAGCACTCGATCTGGTCGACGGCATGAAATCGGAAGTGCCGCTGCTCGGCAATGTCGGCGAACTCGACTATGCCGCCGCCGAACAGGCACGCGTCGCGGAAGATTCGTCGACGGTTGAACTTGTCAGTCAGCAGCTTGTTTCCACGCTGGAAGGAATGCCAATCTGGGGACACCCGCGAACGCAGATTAACGTGACTCCGCCGGCAACGATTCCGGGAATCATCGGATCACTGCTGCCGGCAATCTACAATCCGAACCTGGTCTCCGACGACAGCGCCCAGGGTGTGGAAGTTGCGGAGGCTCGCGTGACCGCGATGGTGGCGCATTTGATCGGCTACGACCCGCACCAGGCCGGCGGCGTCTTCACGTTCGGCGGTACCGGCACGAATCTGTACGGAGTCAGGATCGGCATCGAAAAAGCAGTCCCCGATGCGATGGAAAACGGAGTCGGTTCGGACGGCGTGCTGATCACATCGAAACAGGGGCATTATTGCCGATTGAACGTCGCCGGCTGGCTGGGTATCGGTGAAAAAAACGTCGTCACCGTGCCAACATCGACCGCCAATGACATGAATGTTTCCGCATTCGAAGCCGCCGCCCGGCAGGTACTGCAAAGCGGTCGCCGGATCGTCGCCATCATTGCGACGATGGGAACGACAGACGCCATGGGCATCGACGACATCGCGGCGATCGCCGGGATTCGTGACCGGCTTGTTGAGGAATTCCGGCTTGACTATCGCCCGCACATCCACGCCGACGCCGTCATCGGCTGGGCGTGGTCCGTGTTCAACGACTACAACTTCGAAACGAATCCGCTGGGCTTTCGGCCCCGAACGGTGAGAGCACTCGCGGGAGCGTGCCGGCGAATTTCCTGCCTGCACCTGGCAGATTCCGCTGGCATCGATTTCCACAAAACCGGATTCGCTCCGTACATTTCCAGCCTCGTGCTGGTCAAGGACCGCAACGACCTGCAGTCACTGGTGCGAGGCCGCGAAGATATGCCGTACCTGTTTCAGACGGGCGAGCGACATCCGGGAATCTACACTCTGGAAACATCACGCGGCGGCGGCGGAGTCCTGGCCGCTCTGGCGAATCTGCTGCTGTTCGGGCGCACGGGGCTGCGAGTCATCCTGGGCCATCTGGTCGAAATGGCCGAACTGCTGCGCGAGCACCTGGAAGGCCACCGCAACACCACCGTCATGAACAGCGACAACGTCGGCACCGTCACGCTGTTCCGTGTTTATCCCGACGGCGTCGACACGTGGACGATCAAAGAACGCGAACGCACCGATCCGGCGGCTCGCGACGAACTGCGTGCTCACAACGAATTCAACCGCAAAGTCTTCGCGATTCTGCATCAGCAGGCAATGCGCGGCGAAGGCGTACGTATTTCAATGACCGAATGCTATCGCCACACCGATTACGGCGAACCAATCGTCGCCCTGAAGTCCTATATGCTGTCACCGTTCATCGATGAGTCGCATGTCGAACTGCTCGTCAGCAGCGTGCTGCAGGCGCGCGAGCAGGTGCGATAAGACGTTTCTGACGCTGTGTTCCACACACGTGAGCGTCACGTGACCGTCCAGAGGTGCTCCAATCGGAATCCCAAAGCCGGGCTTCGCTGAAACGACGGGGCGGGAACGCGCATTCGACGCCCCGATGACGCAACTCGTCCACCGCGAAGTCGGCCTCTCCCCCCGAACTTGCTTCGCTCGTTCGACCCCTTCCCCGGACTGCGGCCAAAAGGGAAGCCCGGACAGCGCCATGTTGGATGCATTGCC
>CAZHET010000586.1:0-4102 GCA_964531585.1 uncultured Planctomycetaceae bacterium
GCCTTGCGAACGAAGCTCAAACCGATGAAGTCCAGCTTCTGTTCGATCGCCCAGGCAAGATCTGCTTCGTCTCTGGCGGTCACACTGGGAGTACTGAGCGCGACTCCCGGCAAATTCACGCCCTGACGGCTGCGAATGATGCCCGGTTCCACGACCAGGCAGGTCACGGAATTTCCATCGTCCGACTTCTGAGTAACCAGCATCGACACCGTGCCATCGGCCAGCAGGATGCGGTCTCCCTGGTCAACATCGTCGATAAGGTTCTCGTAGGTGCATGTCAGGTCAGTCGCAACAGACGATTTACAGCCACGAATGAAGCGGAAGACAGCGTCCGGCTGGCACCGGATTTCCCCGCCCGGGATTTCGCCAAGTCGGATCTTCGGCCCGGAAAGATCACCCAGCACGCCGATGGGCCTGTTGAGGTCCGCAGAAATCTGGCGAATGCGTTCCATGATCTCGCCCAGCGCTTCGTGCGTGCCGTGAGCGAAGTTCAGTCGAAAAATGTCGACACCGGCCACGACCAGCCGTCGAAGTGTGTCGGCACCGGCGCTGGCCGGGCCCACGGTGGCGATGATGCGAGTCTTCGCCAGCTTGCGACTTCGAGTGATGGACGTTTCTGTAGACAGCATGAGCAACTTTCCGTGTGAATGAGCGACGTCTTCAGATGCACTATGCCTCCAAACCGGAGGACCTACAAATGCACGGGGATGAAGCGTTCGGTTTCACCGGGAGCCGCCACGGGCGCTTCAACCCACGGTATCTCCGTCCCGTCAGCGTGATGCCGCTGAATGATCGCTTTGAACTGCCGCGTTAAGCTCAGCAGAATTTCGCGTTCCGAAGTCCCGGCGGTCTGAATACCGGAGAGATTCGCCACGCGCCCCGTGCGACGACCCTGTGCGTCCGCAATGCCAAGGACGACATGGCAGCAGTAGACTGGTACGGACGCTGCGTTATTGCCGGTAAGCTGCGGCAATGGGGACGGATTCTGATTCATGAGCGAACCGTATGGTGGATGCGCGGCGTCGTCGTGACTACGATAGATTGGAACGCGGGGCGAACTTAACTCACGGAGAATAGCAATGCTGCGGCCTTCCTTCACCCTGGTTCTTGGCGGTCTGTTACTGTTTGGATCAGCAGCCATCGCCGACGACGCATCGATATCCGACATGCGGCGTAAAGCGTTTCAGTTCCTGGAACTGACGCAGAACGCGGACGGTTCGTGGACGAGCGAGAAAATGGTCGGAGTCACCGGGCTGGTCACGGTTGCGCTGCTGAAGTCCGGACGCCCGGCCGACGACTCCCAGGTATCCGCCGGACTGAAGCAGCTGGAAAGTCACATTAAGCCTGACGGAGGCGTCTATGCCAGCGGAAGCCTGCACCGCAATTACGAAACCTGCATCAGCGTTCTTGCATTTTCCGCCGCGAACGGTGACGGACGCTACGCCGATACCATCAGCAGTGCGGAAGCTTTCCTGAAGGGGCTGCAGTGGGATCAGGGTGAAGGCATCGAATCGTCTGACCCGGCCTGGGGAGGCGGCGGGTACGGGTCGCACCAGCGCCCCGACATGTCCAACACGCAGTTTCTGGTCGAAGCGCTGAAGGAAGCCGGCGTCAAAGAAGATGACCCGGCAATGAAAAACGTGCTGGTCTTCCTGTCACGTTCTCAAAATCTGGAGTCCGAACACAACACGACAGCCTTCGCCGGCAAGATCAACGACGGCGGCTTCTATTACACTCCGGCGGCAGGAGGCGATTCGAAGGCCGGCACGACAGACAACGGCGGTCTGCGATCGTACGCCAGCATGACCTACGCGGGCCTGAAGAGCCTGATCTACGCCGGGCTGGACCGCGATGACCAGCGCGTCAGGGCTGCGGAAGAATGGATTCGCCGCAATTATTCGCTGACGGAGAATCCCGGCATGGGCCAGCAGGGCCTGTACTATTACTTTAACACGTTTGCGAAGACGATGGACGTTCTGGGGCACGATGAGTTCACTGACTCATCCGGCACGAGTCACGACTGGCGAGCGGAACTGGTCGACCGTCTGATGGCTCTGCAGCAGCCCAACGGAAGCTGGATCAACCCGGCCGATCGCTGGTACGAAGGTGATCCAAACCTGGTGACGGCCTATTGCCTGCTGGCGCTGAGCCACTGCGACGCAAAGGATTCCGAGCATTGATTCGCTGAGTCGCGCCGAGTTAATTCCGCGGTGAAGCGGCGGAGTGCAGTGAGTTCGGGGAACGGCTGGCCGAGTGCCATGTTGCAGGGCCGCAGGCTGCGAGATTCCGTCGAGCCCGCGGCCGACGCATGGCGACTTCCCGACTGCAAGCTGGTCTGGCGCACCAGACCACGTCGTCACCTTAAGAGTTTTCTGTTCGAGTTCGTTCCCATGCCTGTCGACAAGTCCGGAATCCGCATTCGCCAGATGTTCGGCGAAATCGCCGGACGCTATGACTTCATGAATCACTTCCTGTCCGCGGGCACCGACGTGTACTGGCGACGGAAAACTGTGAAGTCCGCCGCACCGTCAGGCACCGGTCCGATTCTGGACGTCTGTACCGGCACCGGCGATCTGGCCTTCGCGTGGCGTGCCGCAGCCGATTCCGCAGCACCGGTCGTCGCCACAGATTTCACTCACGGAATGCTGGAAATTGCGGAGCGCAAACGCGGGACGCGAGATGTCATGTTCATGGAAGCGGATACTCAGGAACTGCCGTTCGCCGATGACACGTTTCAAATTGTTTCGGTCGCGTTTGGCTTAAGAAACGTCAGCAGCACAATCGGCGGACTGGAAGAAATGACCCGCGTGGTCCGGCCGGGCGGTCGTGTTGTGGTGCTGGAATTTTCGCTGCCCGATAACCGGCTGATCAGCGGAGTCTACCAGTGGTACTTTCGAAACGTGCTGCCGAAACTGGGGCAACTGGTGACTCGCAACCGCCAGGCGGCTTACGAATACCTGCCTCAGTCGGTTTCCGAATTCCCGTCCGGTGATCAGTTGACGCAGTTAATGGAAGAAGCAGGTCTGGAAAGGACTTCGTATCTTCCTCTGACCGGCGGCATCGCCACGCTGTACATTGGCCACAAGCCGGCACAATCGGAACACGATGTCGCTCGCGAGCCCGCAAAATCAAATATCGCCGTTTGACTTTTGATTTATTGACACCGGGTATCAGTGCCCCTCATCTTCAACGGCAGTCAATGCTGTTTCACAGTCAATGCTGTTTCAGAAGAACACCGCGACACACATTTCCGCGGCTTTGCAAGAGGGGGGAAAATCATGTCTGTCCGTTTTCGATTGTGCCTGGCGGCGTGGATCGCCGTGATCGGTTTCAGCAAGCTGGCCGATGCCGAAGTGTTTGAATTCGAGTCCGGCTGGAAAATGGAAATCACTCCCGCCGCGAAAGTTCCCAGGGCCGCAGATTCTGCCGCTCCCGAACAGGCCGCTGCCGCACCGAAAAAGGCGGTTGTCGAACCGGGGAAGCCCAACCGGCGTGCAAACGTTCCAAAACCCCACAAAACCTCACTGACCGTGCTGACGGTCGATGAGAATCCGGCGGTTCCTGAGGCGCCTCTCGAACTGCCTGTTGACGCGCCATCTGTCAACGACGCGCCCGTCAACGAAGTGGTGGTGGACGAAGCGGTGGTCAACGAGTTTGCGTTGGACGATCACGATGTCCTTACGCTGAGTTCCGGCGACGAACCGGTCATCATCGCCACAGAGCGAGCCGCTGCGACGGGGTCGGAAGAGGATCACGATGCGGTGGAAGCTGCCGCGATTTACCGCCACATTTACAGTCGAATCCCGTTCATCCGGGCCGAATACAACGCCAATCCGTCGTACCGGCACGATACTGTGATGGAACTGCTGACTGGTAACGCACGTCACCAGACAACAGTGCAGCACTCGACTCAGCCGGCAGCTCCACGGCCGCCCGTCGGGCCGATCAACGCGATTCCGTATCGCTACAACAATCCGGCCTGGGGCCTGAACTACTACTTCTACTTTCCGTACTGGAACTACCGCGGCATCTACTAAAAGGCCGGCAGACAAGTCCTTCGCCAATTTTGCGGCACAGGCAGGCAGGTTCTCGCCTGCGGCAT
>CAZHET010000587.1:0-4097 GCA_964531585.1 uncultured Planctomycetaceae bacterium
CACTGAACTGACTTCCACGACGACGTGGACAGGCTCGCTGTCCGATGTTGGCTGAACAATGGAAACACCAACGCCCGAAGCGTCGCAGGCAGCGCTGACGACGGCCACGTTCTGTCCGTCGTTTGACCGGAGGATGATTGTACGTCTGACCGGTCCAACGGCGAGATCCGCTCCCGAAATGAACAGCGTTTTTGGAGCAACGCCGACGGGGATCTCGCAGATCGCCTCCACGTTCACAAACGCCTGCGACTCGGGAGTTCCGTCAGCAGTGATGAAACGGGCCTTCGTGCGGACTCGGCCGTCATCCCAATGCGGCATTTGAGTTTCGAACCGCGCGGTGTACACACGGGAAATGACACGTCCGTCCGGCACATCCTGATGTCGCTGATCTTTGACGTCGGGAAGCAGCGCACAGGCGAGACGTTCGTCATCACTCACCACACCGACAAGCCACGGCGACGAGCCTGGGTTTTCATTCGCGTAGATCGTGATGTGACGTGTGACCGTTTCTCCGGGCTGAAATCCGCGAAACTCGACCCGGTCGGGGATCGGCCGTACATCTGAATAAGGTTCGAGGTCCGGAGCCTCCTGTCCGATCAGCGTGATCGGAATTTCAAGTTCCGGAGCGTCCGCATCCGTGCGAACTCGAACCATCGAGACCAGTTGCCCGACTTGCGGCGGATGCAGCGACAGTTGCAAGTCCGTCGATTCTCCCGGAGCAAGTTCGTCAATTTTCAGTGCCTCCGGAATAGTGCATTCACACGACTTGTCGATGCCAAGGATTCGAATGGGACTCTCAGTCGGATTGAGCAGACTGATGGTGACAGCCTCGGCACTCCCGGTTGTCCTGTGGACGGTGAGTTCCGATGGATTCGCGACAAGCTGCCGTGGCGACGCGTGCGCTGGCGGAAGATCGCTGCCGACAGATTCGGGTTCGGCTGTCGACAGCTCCGGGGTAAACCGCGCTTGCCCAACCCAGACAATGCACGCCACGGCCAGCAGGAGCAGCACGCACACCACACAGACGGATCGCATCAGCATGACTCCCGCAGCGATGGTTCAGAACTCTGAAATCACTTCTTCACCGCGAATGCTGGCCAGTGCGCGCCACACGGCCAGGTCAATGGAAGCGTTCACTGGTCGCGCGGCTCCATCACCCATGACGACATTGACAGTCCCGGGGTGCAGACTGCGCGCGGAAATCGCTCCCTGGCCGTGGCCCTCCCCGAAGTATCCATAGCCACAGTCGGGAATCGCACTGTTGGGCGGCAGAACATGGTTGTACAGCGTCTGCGGGTAGCCACCCAGAAGCCACGTGTAACCAACATACGAAGAATGCCGGATATCCAGCGACGTCACCAGCCGGCACGCGCGCACGACATCTTCCGGCAGCACCAGGCTCCAGTGGCCCGGCGGCATGTCTGCAATATCCGCAACATCACGGCTGGGAGTGTACCGCGCCTGGTCCTGATCGCCGACAAGCCGCTCGCTGAACATCGCCGTATTCGACAGGCCGTCACGGACGGAAGACAGGCGTGCTCCGTTGAAGCGGACGAACATCCCCATTTTCGCCGCACCGGGTTCTGACTCCGGGGTTGAGGTGTTTACACCGGGTGTTGTCCCCGCGCAGGCAAGGTAGCTGATTCCGTTGTCCGCCAGCGGATCGGTCGGGCACACGAAGACAGGGACGCGAATTCGCAGCAGGTCGCCGTTGTACTCACTCCCCGGTGGCTCACCGCCGAGTGTCTGACCATCCTCATTTCTGTCGATCCGGTCAAACAGTTTCTGCTGGTCCAGAAACGGCAGCAGTTGAGCCTGCACGGATAGATTCGTCTTCACCGGACCCTGGTTTGGCCCCGGCTTGCGTTTGCCGCGATACGAGGGCAGATGCCGGTGCGCGGATTCAAACTGCAGGCAGGCCATGCCGACCTGTCGCAGGTTGTTCAGGCACTGCACATTCCGACTACGCTCCCGCGCAGACTGAACGGCCGGAAGAATCAGCGACAACAGTAAGCCGACCACCGCAATTGCCACAAGAAGCTCCACCGCCGTGAACCCCACCCGCCCCGCAGCCTTTACAGGACGTCGCTTAGTGACGGACACACGCCGCCGGCGCACTGCGCGTGCAGGACGCGGCCATAGAACTGAACTGGCAAGCATGATGGCGACAGGCAGTCCCCACTTCACCGCGTTGGACACCGAAGTCAGCTCTACGAGCTTCTCGACGCTTGCGGGGCTCGTCCCGAGATGCAGGGCAGTGCCGTCCCACTTCCACTTATCGCGAAGCTCACTTTCCTCGATCCACGTTGGCCGGCCTGGTGTGTCGCCGATCAGCAACCGACTCTTCTGTGCTGCCAGGATGGCAACGAAGTGCTGTCGTCCGTTCGCGAGAACGATTGGGATCACTGCCGTTGAACTTGTCGGTCTAAAATCGGGCAGCCCGTGAGCCCATTGCAAGCCCCGACAATGCAGGCCGAGAGACTCGCAGGCGTCGGAAAGCTCTGCCAGACTGTACTCCTCACCGGTTGGTGGGAGCAACTTCTGAATCTCCGCAAATCTGACAGGCATATCAAGCATTGTCAGGCAGAGATGAACAGTCAACGGCCCGCACTGATTTGCCGTTGACATCCCATTCAATTCTGAGCGAGCTGTGGCAGGTGCAAAAGCGCAGCATACGCATGCGACCAACAGCCTGAATATCCCCATTTTCCTTGCCTTCAATAGCAGGCCAATTGCCTCTCTGAATGTCTACTGCGACACAACGCATTTCAGCTATGCATTGCGGAACCCGTTTCACCGGGAAGGCACCACTCTCAGTCGCGTGTGCCATGTCACGCGGTACAGATTCCACGCTTCGTCGCTTCGAAACTACACTCTTATGACGTGCCTGCATTGAAATCCTCGCTGCAGGCGCGCGTCGTATGCTCACGCAACATCCCGATTGATAGCGCAGTACAGTGATCTCTATCAATTCAGAGTTGCAGACCACGTATCACTAAGGCCCGGTCGACCCGCAGTTTCCACCCGTCTGCGCAACGCTGCCCGTCGAGTATTTAATCGCACAAAGCCCCTGAACAACACCACCGACTGACTGTTGGCATTCTATCAGACTGTCGTAGCGAACCTGCTGGTTCGGGCAGTCGACGTTCGTGGCAGTACATGTCGGTGACGGAGCGGGACCGGAGTAGCTTCCAGGAGCACAGGTATCCGACTGAAACGGCGTTCCCGAGCATTTGTACACTTCATCCGGCGCAATCTGTACGCAAGTGGTACAAGCCGTCCACTGCATTGCGTTTTCTGTACATGGATAGGGATTGCCACCGCGAACGTCACTGAGCGCGACCATACTCAATTCGGTTGGCACAGGGGCGGTGGCCCAGCAGTTCAATGCACTGATTCCGTGAAGTGACGTAACAACTGCCGCTGCGATTAGGATTTGCTGCATCAGGCGATCTCCCTTTTTCAGTTTTACGTGCCCTGAGAAATACAATGCCGGACGAACTATCACACACGCGAATGACGCAAGCGAAGTCCGACGGCCACAATCAGACAACCCACCGACAGACCGAGAAGTATCGGATACAGACTGATCCGCTTCGGCGTCGCATCGACCGGACCGTCGGTTATGCTTTCGAGCCTTGCCAACTCCTCTCCCACAAGCCTTCGCTGCTCACTCGCCAGACGATCAAGTTCTGCCGGTGTGCCCGCGACGTATTGGCGGAATGTCGTTGCGTCGCGCGCGTCAATGACCGTAGTGCCCGGTGGAATGTCAATGGCAAACACTTCGTCAGGAATTGTGTTGTTAACCTGAACATCGATGAGAGAAACGCTCCGCCTTTGGTGGATGAACTTTCCACTTCTGGAATCCATTCGAGATTCGAATATAGCAAACAGTGGCAGTTGGCGGTGACCACGTGTCGGGTCAGCCACGGTTTCAAATTCTGTGACAGTAATCTCACGCCACTGCGCGGTCGTGTTTTCGTCCCGTACCGGATCAATCACCAGGTCAACTCGGATTCGCCGTGGGAGGAATCCAACCGCTTGATCCAACCAGACGGCGTAGCGCCATCTGCCACTAATGCCGCAATCGAGCTTGA
>CAZHET010000588.1:0-4074 GCA_964531585.1 uncultured Planctomycetaceae bacterium
CGCTTCCGGCGTTCCGATCGAGCGCTTGCGAAGGCGGTACAGGCCGTACCTGCCGACGGACGGAGCAACGCTGGTGATTTCCGTGACCGTGAAATCTTCAGGAACGCACCTAAGTTTCATGGCACAAATTCAGACGCCATGTAGACGGCGTCGCTGCCGATTCCGCCGTGCTGCAGCTCGTTCATCAGCCGGTGTTCTGCGGAAGCCCGTGAGCTTTCCCGGCGCTGCACGCGGACACGAATCCCGTTGCTGTCTCCTTTCGCCTGCTTTGCCAGGGCCACGGCACGGGACAGTTCAACAGGCCGGTAGACGGAATCGGCAGAGGCTGGAATCTTCATCAGATACTCGTACTCGTCAATCAGCAGCGTCAGCACGCCGTCAGTCAGCGCCTGTTTTTCGTCGGCCGTTAAACCGCCGGGAGCATCATCTTCCAGCAGTGACGTGAGCGCGGGATCCGTCGGTGCTTCAGAAGTCGCCAGCATGGGGCGATCGGGCGAAGCACCTTCCGGATTTTCGGCGTCACCCTGCCCGGTGCCGCCGCTGCGAAGGAACAGCAATGCCAGCAGAGCGCCAATCACAAGCACGCCTCCGGCCGCCGCGCGGGTTGTGGATTTGACAACGCCCGGACCGCGTTTCGCATTCATTGAACTTCATCCATTGCTCGTTCTTTCAAAGACAACCGCAGGAAAGCGTATGATCCAGGTCATGCAGCAGGCAAGTGCGACCTTGTGCAATGGCTCGGCGGAAGAATCCTGCAGCGCCGCTGAGGCTGCGTGTTTGTCCGATCTCAGACATATTCGCGACTTTGGCGCGGGGTATGCAGAGAGACGCTGCAAGCCAGCGGATCCGCGAATTAAAAGTGGGCGTACCGTACATGCTTGTCGTCTGCGCGTCTGTGCGAACGTCGACAGAGCGGCTGGTCGACAGAGCGGCTGGTCGACAGAGCGGCTGGTCGACAGAGCGGCAATGCGCCGGATTCAACGCGGTCGTTGACGAGACAGGCTCGAACGCGGCGAAATCCCGGATGCAGGCCGGACTGAGCAGATCGCGTTCCGGCAGACTCGCCGAACGGCAGGTTCGCCAAACATCCGAACCGAGTCAGTACGGCCGGGCCGCCGCGGACCATCGACTCACGCCATCTCACGCGCCAGCCGTCTCACGCCCGAAGGAAACGGAAAGTCCATGACCATTCCAATCAGGTTCTGCGGACGAATGCTCATGGCAGCGGCATTGATGGCGAGTTCCGGCAGGCGGCGGCCGTAGTGGTGGCGTTCGATCAGGGAGCGGGCCTGGGCGAGCGATTCTTTGGCGACTTCGGCTTCTCGCACACTTCCCGCTTTACCGCTCGCGATTGCCGCGAAGCGGGCTCGGGTGAGGTGGATGTCGGCGAGGAAGTGGGGCATCGGGCCACGCTCGGCGATCTGCTGGGCTTCCGCCAAGTGCTTCTCCGCGACGTCGTGCTCGCCGCGGACGAAGTGGTACAGCGACGCGGTCAGCAGGTGCCGCAGCAGCTCGACCGCCGCTTCCTTCGCCAGCTTGTCGAGCTTCTGCTCCTCGGTCGTGGCGTGTGCCTCGACGTTCGTCAGGTGTTCGCGAGTGGTGATGACGACCAGGCCGGGGTTGTCAGCGGCGAGTTCCCGCAGCAGCGTTTCGAGCGCCGGGTCTTTCAGCCGCCGTTAAGGACGTTTCGCCGTAGGATGGGACCATTGTCCCGTCCGTCAGTCCGTCAGGGTTTCACTCGGTCGGGACAATGGTCCCAACCTACGATTTTCCGGCGATTTCCCATTTAGCGGTGCAGAGTGGCGCGCACTCGACGGCCACGAGCGTCCACAGCCACGTCTTCACGGCGGCAGGGCGTTTCATCAATCTTCAGACGGGCTTCGGCGGGAGCGGCCTGGCGGAGTTGCTGAGACACCGGGTTCAGCAGGACGTGGGTGCGCGCTTCCAGATCACTCACGTCAGCGGCGCTGCACGGCACGCCGCAAACCTGATTGGCGAAATCCGCTGCCTTGCTCCGCGGCACGCGATAGCACGACGTCAACAGCACCAACAGCGCGGTGAGCACCGGACGGGTGCCGCCGTGGTCGTGCTCGGGTGACGTCGGTGGCGAATACGTCTGGCACGGTCACTCAGCAGCAGACGTCTGGCGCGGCTCGTTCGGCGCTGCGGCTGGATGCACTTCGTTTGACGCTGAGTTTGGCTGGTATAGAGTTCCGCCTGAACGGACAGCCGGTGCGCGGCCGGGCATGGCGAGCGGCGTTTGCGATGCCGTGGCTCGAATGCCAGTGCGGTGCGCCTACACTTCATGCACGACAGACGGTCACTGCTGTCGGCCGTCACGACATCAGAGCATGCAGCGCCGGCGCTGTCCTTCCGATCTTACCCTGAAACCTCAATCCCGGATTCCTCCCCTCCCATGATCGAAATCCCAATTGTCCGCTGGGGCAAGCCTTACGAATCGATGGAGAAGATGGACGTCGTCCACTTCGAAACCGGTGAAACGCTGGCGAAAGTTCATCAGGCCAACGGCGGCATCATCAGGATGGACATGCGCAAGGCGAAGGCCGCTCGCGACGTCCTGCGGCAGTTCACCATCGAACAACTGATCGAGATGTGTGCGAAGGCGGCGGACCTGTACGAAAGCGCGACGCTGCCGCTTGGAAACGGCCAGCAGACGCCCGACGATTTCTGCAGGATGCAGTCGGCGACGACAGGCCTGCCCGAACACATGTGCCGCTTCAACATGACAAAGAACGCGTTCGTGTTGAAGAACATGGACAAGATTCTCGATTCGCTGACGCGCGGACTGCAGCTGGATATTTTCAGCCGCGGCTACGGCATGGAAGAACGCGGCGTGATGGTCAGTTACCAGGCCAACTGCAGCGCGGCGGGCTGGGTGCTGCCTTCGAACAGTCCCGGTGTTCACACGCTGTGGCTGCCGGTGATTCCGCTGCAGATCGGCCTGGTGCTGAAGCCGGGGCCTCAGGAACCCTGGACGCCCTATCGCATGTATGAAGCCTTTGCTCAGGCCGGAATCCCGCGCGAAGCGTTCTGTCTGTACCCTGGCGACACGTCGAAGGGAGCAGAACTTGGCGGAGCGGTTCTGGAAACGTGCGAGCGATCCGTCATTTTTGGTGGACTGGCCACTGTCGAGCAGTACCAGGGCAACCCCCGAGTGTCAGCTCACGGTCCCGGCTTTTCGAAGGTCATTCTTGGCGAAGACAAGTGCGACGAATGGGAGAAGTACCTGGACCTGATGGCTGACAGTGTCTACGTCAACAGTGGTCGAAGCTGCATCAGTTGTTCGGGCATCTGGACACCTCGGCACGGTGCGGAAATCGCCGACGCGCTGGCTCAGCGGCTGGGACCGATTACGCCGAAGCCGATGGATGACCCCGAGTCCAGCCTTGCTGCGTTCACCATGCCGGGAGCCGCGGAGGCGATGAGCAACCAGATCGACGACGGCTGCAAGTCGCCAGCCGTAACGGAAGTCACGGCGAAGTACCGCGGCGGCGATCGGCTGGTCAGGAACGAAAGATGCGATTTCCTGCGTCCGACCGTGCTGCATGTGACGAACCCGGATGATCCGATGGCCAACACGGAGTTCATGTTTCCATTTGTTTCGGTCGTTGATTGCCCGCAGGATCAGATGCTGAAAAAGATCGGCTACACGCTGGTCGGTTCGTGCCTGACGGCTGACGAAAAGTTTTCGCGCGATTTGATCGACGCCACAAACATCGACCGGCTGAATATCGGTGAAGTGAAAACCATCCAGCTCAACTGGCTGCAGCCACACGAAGGCAACATCATCGACTTTCTGTTTCGCAACCGCGCCTTCCAGAACAGCCCTCCGCCGGCTCATTGAGACGAGCAGGATTCCGTTGCCGCTGGCATCGCAGGTCAGTTATCGTTCCCGCCCCGTTACGCGGGCGGGTGCGACAAACTGTCTGCGTGCTCGCCGCATGCTGCGTTGTGGCAGACTGTTCCGAGGTGATTTGGCCGCCGGTTCGGGGGAAACCAGCTGGACAGCGCCAGGTTCCGTGAGCGGCACGGCGCTAGCCGCCGGTATTTCCC
>CAZHET010000589.1:0-4063 GCA_964531585.1 uncultured Planctomycetaceae bacterium
ACAGCATTCAGCAGGGACCGGACGGCTGGTGGTACATCATCGCGGGCAACATGTCGGGCGTCACAGGATCCTATGCCACGCTGCCAACGTCACCGCTGAAGACTCCGTACGCGGGAACGCTGCTGAGACTGAAGCCGGATCTGTTCGGCGGCGAAGTTGTCGCCGACGGGTTTCGCAACGCGTACGACTTTGCCTTCGCAATTTCCGGCGACATATTCACGTACGACAGTGACGGAGAACGCGACGTCTCGCTGCCGTGGTACGAACCGACTCGCGTATTTCACGTCACGCCGAAATCGAATGCGGGCTGGGTGACTCGAAGCTGGAAGCGGCGCGACGAGTTCCCGGACATGCCTCACGCCGTGGCGGAATTCGGGCGAGGATCGCCGACCGGCGTTGTGTGCTACCGGCACAGTCACTTTCCCGCGATTTACTACGGAGCGTTGTTTGTTCAGGACTGGACGTTCGGCCGGATTCTGGCGCTGCCGCTGCGACCGGATGGTGCCGTGTGGACCGCGAAACCAATTGAGTTCGCCGTTGGCACCGGTCAGTTCGGCTTTGCGCCGACCGACATGGAAGTCGCTCCCGACGGCAGCCTGTACGTCAGCGTTGGCGGCCGGGGGACTCGCGGCGGCGTGTACCGCATCGTCAATGAGGCGAACGAAACGCGGCAGACTTTGTTGACTCAGATTGCCGCGACGTCGGATGCGGAACGCCTGACGACGGCACTTCAGGCCCCACAGCCCGGCAGCAGCTGGTCGCGCAGTGTCTGGGTTCCGATGGCAACGAAACTGGGAGCCGCTCCGTTTGCCGCAGCCGCGGTGGAAGAAAGCCGCCGTCCGGATGAACGAGTTCGTGCGGTGGAGATTCTGACCGAACTGTTCGGCGGGCTCGACAACGAGACGATCAGCACGCTGAGTCAGTCGAAGTCGCGGTTCGTCCGGGCTCGTGCGGCTTGGTCGATCGGTCGTTCGAATCCTGAAAAGCCGGATGCTGCCGCTCTGGCTGCGTTCCTGGCCGACAGCGAGCCGCAGGTTGTTCGCAACGCGCTGGAAGCCCTGACGACGGCAACCGAAGCGACCGTCTATGATCGCGTGCTGCCACAGATTGCTCGCGCACTCGCGTCTGACGATCGATCCGTCCGTTTCGCCGCGGCCAGTCTGATCGGCCAGTTGACGGACGTGCAACGAAAGAAAGTCACCGACCTGGCGACCGGCAACGCACGAGCGCTCGTGACGTTGGCAATGGGACTGCAGCTGCGACCCACGGAAGTCAATCTGGAAGCTGCAGAACTGGCCAACATTGTCCTGGCAGACAAACGTCAGCCGGCGGACCTGCGATTCGATGCGATTCGCCTTCTGCAGCTTGCGCTGGGTGACGTGGGACCGGTGCCCGGGCGGCCGGGTATTTTCGAAAGCTATGCCCCGCGTTTGTCGCTCGAAGCAGCGGACCTGAAACTGAATCCCATTCGCACGTCAGTCTCGCAGGTTTTCCCCACGGAGAACGCCGAGCTGGACTACGAACTGATCCGAGTCATCGCGATGCTGGCTCCGCTGAATCGCGATCTGCTGGACCCGCTGCTGGCACAAATCACCGCGGAATCCACTCCCTCGGCGGATATTCATCGGCTGGCCGCTCTGGCACGCATTGCCGTCGACCGCACCTACGAACAGACCGTCGCGACCGCCGCGGCACTGGTGAATCTCGACGTCAAGATTCGACAGAACAACCTGAAGCAGGATTCCAACTGGGACGATCGAATCCGTGAACTTTACAAAGCGCTGATTGAGGTTGATCCGGCGCTGCCGCATGTCATCGTTGACCAGCCGGGCCTGGGACTTCCCGGTCATGTGCTGCTGACCGGAGAAATCAGTCAGGACAAAGTTCCCAAGGCGATCGCCGCCTTCGTCAGGCAGATCAGCGAAGACGAAGACTACAAGTGGTCCAACGAGGTCGTGTTTCTGATCGGCGAATCCCCAGACTCCGCTCATCAGCAGTTGCTGCGGGATCAGCTTGAGAATCTCAGCGTGAAGGATGCGGTGCTGATCGTGATCGCCGAGAAACCGGACAACGCGGATCGCGATTTGTTCGTCCAGGGGCTGGAATCGGCGCAGATCAACGCGGTCGACGCGTGCCTGAACGCTCTGAAACAGCTGCCGCGCAGCAATGATGCCGCCGAACAGTTTGCGTTGCTGAGCGCCGCGCGTCGCCTGATGAACGACAGCCGCGAATTCGAACTGCGAGAACTGGCCGTGCAGTTGCTTCAGAGAAACACCGATCAGAGTTTCGGGTTCGAGTTCGGTCTGGCGGGTCATACGCCGCAGCCGGATGCACTGGCCGCGTGGGAGGCTCATCTGCGTGAACGTTTCCCAGAGTACCGGCCGGCGGATGAAGGGGAATCGGCGGCGCTGCTTCTCGCGGCTCTTGAGGAAGTTCCGTGGGAACGAGGAAACCCTAAACGCGGCGAGCGGGTGTTTACGAAGCTGTCGTGTGCTCGCTGTCACGGCGGTCGGCAGGCGTTAGGGCCGGATCTGCAGGGTGTGGCGAAGCGGTTTTCCCGAGGCGACCTGTTCGCGGCGATCATTGAACCGAACCGCGACGTTTCGTCACGCTATCAGACGACGTCGATCGAAACGACAGCCGGAAAGGTCTATTCCGGTCTGATCGTCTATGAATCGGTGGACGGAATGCTGCTGCGCGATGCGGCTCACAATACATTCCGCATCGAAGCTCACGAGATCGTCGGCCGCCACCAGCAACGATCATCCCTGATGCCGGCGGGGCTGCTGAAAGATGCTGCTCTGGACGAACTGGCGGACCTGTACGCCTACCTGCGCGAACTGTGACGCAACGAACCGCTGCGAAACAAACAGGTGCCGGCCACTCGCTGGCGATATTCCGGCCACTCACCGAATCGAGCTGCACGAGGTCAGTCAGCAATTGCACTGCAACGCTCCCTGCCTGGACAGCACCGGGCTTCGTGAGCGGCAAGGCGCTAGCCGCCGATTTTTCTCAGCGTTTTTTCAATGCAGACACCGGCGGCTAGCGCCGTGCCGCTCACAAACTGAGTGCCGTTCGGCCAGCGGCTTTCCGCTCACTTCGACGGAATGACGTGAATTCCATCACTGCCTGCGACACGTGCTGCCTGGATCACTACACTGGCCGCACCTGAGTCTGCTGCTCCGTCTCACGCTGCTGTAAACCGCTCTGTTTCATGAATCCGGAACGCCAGCCGCCATCGACTCCTGCCATGCCCGCGGCCGTGGGGCGGGAATCACTGAACCTGCCGAACCTGATCACCGTCAGTCGTCTGCTGCTGGCCATCGTGCTGTTCGCGCTGATCGATCGCGGCGGCTGGTGGGTGACCAGTGCTTTTCTGTTTGTGTTCGCCGCGTCCACGGATGCGCTGGATGGCTACCTGGCTCGCCGTTATGGGCAGATCACCGTCCTTGGCAGAATTCTGGATCCCTTCGTCGACAAGATTATCGTCGGCGGCACGTTTCTGTTTCTGGTGGAAGCGAACGAATCTCCAGACATCAACACCGGCGTGAATGCGTGGATGGTGTTGATCGTGATCGGGCGTGAAATGTTCGTGTCGAGTCTTCGTGGCATACTGGAACAGCAGGGCCAGGACTTTTCGGCCAGCTTCAGCGGCAAGGCCAAGATGACTCTGCAGTGCGTGGCCGTCACCGCCTGCCTGCTATCGGTCGCTCCATCGATGCACTGGCCGTGGCTGGTTCCTGCTCGGGACATCCTGCTGTGGGCCGCCGTGGCGATCACCGTGTGGAGCGGCTGGGTCTACGTGCGTCGAGCCATCGATCTGCTGCGTGGTCCGGCCGCATAGTGGAGTCCGGCCGACGGCCTGCGAGGTTGTTTCGGAATACCAGGCTTCCGCGCGGCCGTGCGGACAGATCGGCGAGTCTGTACGATGGCCGTCAGAGACCTTCGGGGTGCGGTCTCGGGAAAATGCGACGCTCTCGGCACGCCATCTGACATCTCAACGGCCCGGTGTGTGTGTTTCGGCCCGGTGTGTGAGCTTCGGCCCGGTGTGTGAGCTTCGGCC
>CAZHET010000590.1:0-4015 GCA_964531585.1 uncultured Planctomycetaceae bacterium
GCGGCAGGACATCATCCGTCGCACCGAACAGCATCTGGGCAAAGGGGCCGTCTTCTTCGATCTCCATCGCAACGATCCCGCACTCCTCGATCTGTTCGCGGCGTCAGTGAAGGATGGTCGCGGTCGCACGCTGCATCGCAGGCTGTTTGCGGTGGGGACGTCCCTCAACGGGCAGATGAAGCTGCATGAACCGACCGTCCTGCTGGACATTGCGCCGGCACCACAGGGGACTCCCGGACCTGCGGACGCGGTGACACTGCCGGATCGTCGGCAGGTTGAGCAGTTCCTCTACGAACGCACGCTCGCCCCGTGGGTGGAAAGCGTCGCCGAGGAACGACTCGATGAAGTGGAGCGAATTCGGCGGCATGTGGAAATCAGCCTCAACTCGTTGATCGACCGGGCCCAGATGCAGCAGGCGGAGTACCTCAGCCGGCAGATCGACGGTCAGACGGTGCCCGGACTCGACGGATTGATCGCACAGGCAGAGCAGCATTTGGACGAGCTCAACAACCGGCTCGAATTGCGGAAACGCGAACTGGAACTCGAACGGCACAGCGCGATCTCCGACATCACGCATCTCGGCCGCGTCTGGGTCGCTCCGCATCCCGAGCGGAGCAATCCGCAGTTTGCTCCGATGGTCAGGGACGACGAGATCGAACGCATTGCCGTGGAAGAAGCGATGCGTCACGAACGCGAGCGGGGCTGGGTCGTCGAGAGCGTGGAATCGGAGAATCGCGGATTCGACCTGATTTCGCGTCGATTTGACTTGCCCGGAAGGACGCCGGGCGTCTGGTACGTGTATGCAATCCGCTGCAACGACAACTCCCTCTATATCGGTCAGACGGATGATCTCGCAAAGCGATGGTATCAACACTGTACCGGACAGGGCGCGACGTGGACGGCGACTCATGGTGTGAAATTCGTTGTTCACTTCGAGGAAGTGTCGTCTTTGCAACAGGCCGTCGCTCTTGAGAAGAAATGGAAATCTGGTTCCGGGCGGGAATGGCTGAAGGCGAAGACCGCAGACGTTCACCTGCCTGCCGGCAGGCAGGTCGAAGTCCGGTTCATCGAAGTTAAAGGCCGGGCCGGCGTGGGCGTCGTCGCCCTGAGTGAGAACGAATACCGGACAGCGGAGCGACTGAAATCCGATTACTGGCTCTACGCCGTTTTCAACTGTGCCGGAACGCCCGAACTGCACAGTGTCCAGAACCCTGTTCGTCTGGGCTGGCAGCCAGTCATGGCTGTTGAACATTACCGCATCGGGCCAGATGCCATCGTCAAAGAGAGGCCCGTGATGGAATGAGCAGCGCAAAAAATAAGGGGGTGTTTGGTTCGGTGAGTCTTGCGACTTCTACCGAGGCCCCTTTACCCCCAGTTCTTTTGAAGTTGTGCTTCAAGTATCGAACAAAATCCGAGAAAAATCAAGTCGATTCCAATGCGGTTCGTCCCTGAATCCAAGATCACCAAATTCACATTCGCACCGCACGAGAAACTGTTTCTCGATATGTGGTACGGACTTACGCACGACCATTCACTCGATTCGTACCGGGTCCGTTGCCTGAACGCCAGGATTGGCTTGCGCGAACTTTGCGAGGAAATCGAGATTGGACGATTGGACGATCTTGAGTTTCAGGGAATCTGTCAGGAGACGCTGTCTCTGCTCGAAGGCGATGCCGTCGTCTCTGCATGCTTCCAGCGCGGCTTTGCCGTGTTACTGCCGTATCTGAAGGAGCCGCCACAGCTTCCTGGAAGCAGCCAGAAGAAAGACAAGTCGGACAATGAGACACGTTTGCGAAACTTGAAGTTCGCCGCAGCCGACCTCGCTTCCGCCCTGGACGACCGCTATTTCGCTACGGCCTGCAATCGACTTCGAGACGCAATCGAACACGGGCGAAGCGATGACATCGTCGCATTGACTGATGCCATTCTTAGCGATTTGGTTGCGCAGGGGTGGACGCTGCGCGAATTGTTTAGGTGGCACCACAAGTTCTTGGCTGAAGATGGGAGGACCTTCAGCCAAAACCTGGAGTTCATGCTTCGGCAACTCAAGCGGCCAGTTGAGGAATACAAAGTTACGCTACGGATCAGTGGCGGGCAAAAAGTTCAGGAGATCAGGTCGTATGGTGAATTCACGCTGTCCCCTCAGAGCGGTATCACCTCAGAGAAGGAGTACGAACAGCGGTTTGCCGCGGAGGATGATTACACAACATTCGCGATGGGGACATTTCAATCAGTCGACTTTGCGTCGGCGGCGATTCTCGCCAGAGATGAGATTGAGCCATTGATCGATGCGTTGCGATTCGAGTTTGAGCCTGATTTGCTCGAAATCGACAAACGCAGCTACGTTGTTCGCGGCAGTGATGATCGGGCCATGCTGGTCAATGTCAGCAATCCGGTTCCCAATCCCGTCGAACCACGCGACCAGGACGACTTCAACACGTTTTCCCAGAAACTCTCAACCGTCCTGAAATCGCTGGCCATCGAACCAGAATCACAGAACCGAATCGAAACGGCTCTGCGGCGATACCGTTTTGGCCGCGATAATCACAACTATTCCGACAAGTTCCTCAACTGGTGGATGGGGCTTGAAGCCCTGGCTGCGGTAGGGGGACTAAAGATCGGGCGAACGGTGACGGAGAACGTGAGTCATGCGATGCTCACTGGGTATATGTTCCGGTTGATTCGTGACTACGTCATTACGCTTCAGTTTTTTAAGCCGGAATGGAAAGACGGGTTCCAGTCGGTGAGCGGTGCTGAAACGCTCGCTGACCTTGACGTCCCTCGATTGGTCAAGTTGCTTCAGGACGTCACCCAAGCTGGCGAACTGTGGACTGTGATCCAAGACAGGCCGCTGATCGCAGAGCGTGGCAAGGAACTGGCGGGATGGGTCAACGAACCCGCGAAGATGGCCGGACAAATCGCTTCTCATCTTCAGAGATTGAAGTGGCATCTTGACCGCCTGTATCGAATCCGATGCTGTCTGGTTCACGGTTCTCCTGTGCGTTTTCGGCTGGCGCTCTACGCTGCCAACCTTGAATACTATCTGAAGCAAACCTTGCTCTTTGTTCTCGACGCCCTGGCAGAACACAACCATGTGGCGAGCCTCTCACATCTTTTCCAAAGAAACACTTGGATGTGGGAGAGGCAACTGGAAGCCTTGAAAGCTCAGGGAGCAAATACATCAACCATCACCGACTCCATTTTCGCGTCGGTGATTGCCAAGGATTGAATACCAAGTGACTCAACAATACCCCAAACGGCTCATTGAAGTCGATCTGCCCATTGCCCGCATCTCCGCGCACGCGCGGCGGGAGAAGTCGATTCGGCATGGGCATATTTCGACTCTGCACATCTGGTGGGCGCGGCGGCCGTTGGCGGCTTGTCGGGCGGTCATTTGTGCTTCGCTGTGGCCCGATCCGGCGGATGAGCTTTGTCCGCAGGCATTTCGCGACGCGGCGGCTGCGCAGCTCATGGCGTTTGCCAATCGGATGTTTCCGAAGAAGATCAACGAGGAGGGGCATCAGTTGCAGTCGACGGCGTCGCCGGAAAGTCGGGGACGCTGGGAGGGGTTGCTTCAAACCGAGAAGGACGGGCTGCCGCTTGATCCGACCGATCCGTCTCATCAGCAGGTGTTGCAGGGAGCGCTGCTCGATTTCATCGCCGACTTTGCCAACTGGGACAACAGCACGGTCCCTGCGTATCTGGAGACCAGCCGGGCACTGACTCAGGCGGCGCACGAAGCCTTGGGCGGCGTGCCGGGGACTCGGCCGCTGGTGGTGGACCCATTTGCCGGGGGCGGTTCGATTCCGCTGGAAGCTTTGCGCGTCGGAGCCGATGCGTTTGCCAGCGACTTGAATCCCGTGGCCGTGCTGCTGAACAAAGTCGTGCTGGAGTACATCCCCAAGTACGGTCAGCGGCTGGCGGGTGAAGTCCGCAAGTGGGGCCAGTGGGTCAAAGAAGAGGCGGAAAAAGAGCTCGCGGAGTTCTATCACAAAGACCCCGACAGCGCGACGCC
>CAZHET010000591.1:0-4001 GCA_964531585.1 uncultured Planctomycetaceae bacterium
TTTGTTTCCTGCATCGGAGACAGAAATTGATGTAAGTCCATTACACCCGGAGGGATTCGAACCCCCAACCCTCGGTTCCGAAGACCGATGCTCTATCCAATTGAGCTACGGGTGCGATTGAGGCGGGCATCGTAGCAGATGGCGGCATCGCGATCCAGCAGGCAGATCGGCAGGTTCCGGTGCGCAACTCGACGATTGGGATGCCAGCGCAGGAGTGGATCAGGGGCTGAGCAGGGCAGCATTCACAGAGGGCTGCAGCGGCGCGACGGTGGCCTCAAGATGGCTGACGATGCGGGCATCGTACTCGGCCTGGTTGATGGTGCGAGCCATGTTATGCTTAGCCTTGTCCACCATCCACAGGCACTCCGGGCCTCCGAAGCAGGCGGCCAGGTCCTTTGCCACGTCCGGAGTCACATATGAGTCGCGGGTGCCTGAAATCAGCAGCACCGGTGTAAGTGCATCGCGGTGCCGTGACTCCTGTTCCACATGGACGTACCGGCAGCTTCGGGCGACCTCGCTCCGTCGCACAGACTGCCGCAGCGTCAGGTCGACGTGCCATTCCGGAAGGACGTCGAAGGATCGCTCCGGAATGACGTAGCGTCCGAAACGCCGGACAAACCGTCGTGTCATCGAAGTTGTGCCGAATGCGCTGTCGGCAATCACAGCGCGAATTCTCGGATACCGACAGGCCGCGACAAGAGCAGCCGTTCCGCCGCGACTGACTCCGAAAGCGGCGAGCGGCATCGTGCTGAGCTTCGGGTGGGATTCAATGAACTCCAGAACCGCTGCGACGTCCGTCATCTCGAATTCGGTGATCCAGTGAATCGGTGTATAGTCGGGCTGCCTGTCACTGGCTCCCTGATTTCGAAAGTCGAATCCCAGCACAGCATGGCCAGCATCGATCAGCGCCTGGCAGTAGCGCGGAGCCATCCAGCAATTTCCGTTGAGTTCCGGGAAGAAGATGACCAGGGAACGCGGTTCTCCTCCCGCTGGCATCAGCAGACCGGCGGCCAGAGTCAGGCCGTCGGCCGTCGGAATCCGGAGCTTCTCGACGTCGGCTGTGTGTTCCGCGGGAATCAGTCCGAAAGGCGGCACGTTCTCAAAGATCTTCTGGATCCGGCGACTGGCAAACTGCCGAAAGACGACGTCAGATGCGACTGCCAGTACGATCAGGATCAGGATGGGCCACAGGAAGATCACCAAAGAAACTCCGCCTGACATGACTCCGGGCAGTCGCAACGGCAGCCTGCCCGAAGGGTGCATAGCCCGGCAATGAGGCCGGGTCAATGCGATTCGCTACGCCTTAAACTCGGAAACGATCAACGAGACGTTCTGGCCGCCAAAACCGAAACTGTTGGACAGCGCGGCCCGGATCTTTGTTTCTCGGGCCTGATTCGGAATGTAATCGAGATCGCAGTCCGGATCGGGAGTTTCGTAGTTGATTGTCGGCGGCAGGACTCCGTCGCGAATGGCCAGCAGGCAGGTGATTGCTTCGACACTTCCTGCGGCGGCAATGAGGTGTCCCATCATGCTTTTGATACTGGAGACCGGTGTCGAACGGGCATGTTCACCGAGACCACCCTTGATTGCCATCGTTTCGACGAGATCATTCACCTTGGTACTGGTCCCGTGAGCATTGACATACCCGACTTCTTCCGGGTTGACTTCTGCGTCTGCGAGGGCCATGCGAATACAGCTGATCGCGCCGCGGCCTTCCGGATGAATGTCTGTTATGCGGTATGCGTCTGCCGTGGAACCGTACCCGCGAATCTCACCGTAGATTCTGGCACCGCGTGCCCTGGCATGTTCAAGGTCTTCGAGGATCAGCATGCCGGCACCCTCACCAAGCACAAACCCGTCTCGATTCAGGTCGAAGGGCCGTGAAGCTCTCTCGGGTGCGGCGTTGTTTTCCGACAGTGCCGTCAGCAGGTTAAACCCGGTCACGCCGAACGGATGAATCATGCTGTGAGCTCCGCCGGACAGCATCACATCAGCGTCTCCGCGGCGGATGATCTCTGTCGCCTCGCCGATTGCCTGACTGGACGCGGCGCATGCGGTGAGACAGTTCAGGTTGGGTCCCTGAGCATTAAACAGGCTGGCCAGGTGTGCCGCCGGCATGTTGGGTTCCAGTTCCAGCTCGAAGCGCGGGTTCATGGATTCCAGAAAATCCAGAGTAAACTTCTTCAGGTCCACCTCACCGTTCTGCTGGGCATCGGCGACGAGATTCATGAACTGCATGAAGTCCTGCTGACCTTCGCCGGCTCCAAGATACACACCGAACCGCGTCGGATCGAAGTTTCCGGCATCGGTCACGCCGGCATCGCCGACGGCCTGGGAAGCGGCCCCGATGGCGAATCGGATGTTGCGTCCCGCATCGGCAAAGCGCGCGGGGTCATCGACATAGTCGTCGAAGTTGAAGTCATGGACCTCTGCGGCGAACTTCGTTGGAAATGTCGAGGCATCGAAGTGCGTGATCGGGCCGACGCCGCTGATGCCTTCCTTCAGAGAATTCCACATGGCGTCGATGGAATTCCCAATCGGTGTGATACAGCCGATCCCCGTCACGACAACTCGACGTTTCATCTTTTTTCATCCCCTCAGATCGCCGTGCTACGAACCTGATAGCTGGCCCGATTCGCCGGTACCCGCGGCACCGACCGTCAGGATGTCGAGCAGATTCATGCGAAACACGAAATTCTTCTGATCAATCCGGCTCAGTTGCGGGTCGTCTGATGTCAGGTGGACAAACACGATTTCACAGTCCGCCACCAGGCGTTCACCGACCCTGGCGGTGACGGTCACGGAACCACCTTCATCGCGGGAATCCTGCAGCACGGCTGAGTAGATCAACTGGTCGCCGGGACACGCCCAACTATGGAATTCCACCTTTGGCACCTTGGCCAGGATCACGTTGTATTTGAAGTTGTTCTTTTCCCCCAGCAGGATCCCGCCGGTCTGCGCCATGCCTTCGATCATCAGCGAAGCGGGCATCACAGGGAAGCCCGGAAAGTGATCGTGCAGATGCTCCTCTGCGAGCGACACATTCTTCACGGCTTTCGCCTGACGGCCCGATTCAAACTCGATGAACCGGTCGATCCAGTACCACCTCATGGATTGCACGCTCGCTTCACAAGATCACCGTTCGGTCTCATGATGAGTCGCGGTTGCAGTGAGCACTTCCGTCAGGCTGCATCGCGAAACACTTGGTCCCCACACCTGCGCGTCGGCGTTGGGGCAGAACTGCAGCGCGGGTTTGTCACGTCCGCGAATTCACAATCCGCACGGCACAGAAACGCCATGAGTCAGCCCGGGCAACACCTGACCCCGAAGTTGCCGGACTGCGACTCATGGCCGCCGGTCGGGTCGTCCTGCAGCAGTCGCCTGACCCGCGCGATCAGCCAAGCCTTGATCTGATAAAACGGCAAATCATGTCGACGGTAAACAGGTCCGAAATCTTACTGACCTGTGGATCTTTGGCGAATGCGTCGACGTCGGCGTGAGGCATTTTCTCCCGCAGTTGGGCGATCCCTCCCTCGGTGACCTTACCATCCGCCACAAATCCGGAATCGGCGGCTGCCAGGTTCTCGGGAAACAGCTCTCCCCGCGGAATCTTGATGTCAAAGTTCTTTTCCAGCCGGAAAACGATGTCCAGAAAGTCGATTGACTCAGCTCCCAGATCGCCGATCAGAGTGGCTTCCGGGGTTACTTCGTCGTCGTCAACGCCCAGCGCATCAACGAGCGTTTCGCGAACGGTATCAAAGATCTCTTCATCAGATGCCATCAGTAAACTTCTCCTGCTTCCGCAGCCAGGTGCTCTGCGCCCTGCTGCGGAATACTGTCGCCCGTCGTTGGCATTTCGCGTGAGGTCGGCGACAGCACCTCACACAAAAACCCAGTTCTGCCTGACCGAATCCCCAGAATTCGGCCCTGCGAAGTCGCAGAGTCTATTCATCACGATTCAGAATTGCGACTGCGAATCATCCTCGGCGGCTTGCATCAGG
>CAZHET010000592.1:0-3998 GCA_964531585.1 uncultured Planctomycetaceae bacterium
GCCAACAGCATCCGGACTGCCGTTGGTCACTTCCGCTTTGATGAACTCCGCAGCGGTTGTGATCAACTGACCGAAATCCGTGTTCGGCGCGGCGGCCTTCAAAGCCCAGACGACGATATCGCCGAGCAACTGGTCAGGTACATTTGCTTCCGGCGGAAACACGATGTTCAGCGCAGGAGTGCCCAGCACAAACTCCGGCGGCTTGCCGTTTTCCAGCCGCAGTGACAGATCGTAGTTCCCGTCAAACCCGGCAAGTCCGGAACCCGCCACGCTTGTGCGCAACAGGCTGAGTTTGAAACCGGCACCGTCGACGATTGCCGTCAGCAGTTCGTTGCCAATCGAAAAGCCGGCTCCCGACGCGATAAACTGTACGATGTTCTGCCAGGTTGCATCGAGATTCGGGCGAGTAAACGTCGCACCATCGAACCGGCCAAGCGGAATGCGGCAGGTGCGAGCCGGTGCGACAGTCTCCAGATCAAGCACCAGAGTGATCGTGTTCGCCGGTTCGCCAGGCGGAGTCAGCAGACCGACCCAGGCGCCGTTCGTTTCTGTCGGTCGAGTGTAATTGCCCGCGGCATCGGCGAGCACCGGTGGCGCACCGGCCTGCGGCATACCGGACAGAGGGAAGAAGAAGGACCCGTCGAGAAAGCTGGGATCTTCATTTCCCGTCAACAGCGCCCGCAAATGCCACAGAAACGTGAGTGCTCCGGTGGCGTTGTTATCGGTCGTCAGCACGCTGGACCGCCACGCGTCAAAGTTCGGCGAAGTCTTCATCGGCGCAACCAGCGGGAACGCGGCAATCACGCCCGCCGGGTCTCCGAGCATCGGAAACAAATGGTCGTTGATGCGCCGGAAGAATTCTTCGTTGGCGGCAGCACGCTGCGCGATCCACGATTTCAGCACGTAAACGGCCAGCCGCGCCGTGTCCCATGCGATCACCGGATTCGGAAAATCAAGCTGCCGCGAATCCGTCGCCGAGCGGCTCGCCTTCAAACCGATGGTGTTTGCAGCCGTGCCAACTTCCCCCGTCAGCTCACCCGACGCCAGAAAGTCGGGCACAGGAAACGCTCCGGCGAACACAACCTGTCCAAGCTGCGGAGTCACCTGGCCGGCAATCTGAATCAGCCGGGCCAGCGTCGCCAGAGTGATCTGCTGTCCGGCAACGGGAACATTCGCCTTCGCGCCAAGTCCAATCTGCAGCGGACCAGCCTTGGTCCACGCAAAGCCGAGACCAACGTTGTTCGTATCGACAACCGGTTCCCAATTCGCCGCGGAATTGAACTCACCGGTCGGCGCGGGCCGTTCAAGCAGTGCCCGCACCAGAGCACCGATGCGTTCGCGTTCGGCCGGCAGAGCGTTCAGCGCTTTTCCGAATGGATCGCCGAACCAGCTCCAGTCAACCTCGCCGTCAGACTTGAACAAGCCGAGCAGGTGTCCCAGTTCAACCAGGGCAACATCGAATGCAGGCATTAGATTGCTCCCGCAACGAGACTGACATCGATACCTTCCGGTGACGCTGTAAAGCCTCGCAGCGTGAGCGGCTCATTCGAGTGTGTGCGACGCGCCGTCTGCAGCGCAATTTGAATGGCGTCGAGAACGGCATCCCAGACCACTCGCTGCAGATCGTCCCCCCAGACTTCAGCCAGCATTGCGGCTTCGCGATCTGCCGCATTGACGCGAGCAGCAGCGGTTGTTCCATCCGCGTCTTTGGGTGCGCCGAGAAAGTAGACGATCTCCAGCGAACGCAGCCCGGTTTGTTCCGTCTCAAGCAGCAGACCAACAACCAGCCAGCCGTCCAGCAGCCGCGCCTGAGTGCGTTCGGCGTGGATCAGCACCGCGTGCGATCCTGACTGCCAGACAACGCGACGAGCGTTCGCGTTCAGTCCCAGGAGACGCTGGCGGACACGGAGCTGAACATCCCGTGCCGAGATCGTCAACAACACAACATCCACGGCAACACCCCCCGACCAAAAAGAACGAGGAACGCAACGCACGAACACGCACTGTCAAACACAGGCAGAACCCGATCCTAACTCAGACGCTTGTGAACGCAAGCTCACCACCACGCGACCGGGATGCGTCCGACGCCCTTCCGTGAAAGCCTGAAATTTCCGCAGACTTCAGGTTTCTCGCCCCTTTCTGACTGCGACCATGTTGTCGAACAGCGCCACACGCGTGCGAGCGGCTTCCAGCGGTTTCAGAAACATCACGGCCACGCAGAGGATGCTCCTGAGCGTCGCCGGCGCAATGTGCCCGAACCACCTCGTCACGAAACAACCGCACACAGACCTCCGTCGAGACCGGCCTTGCATGAATTGTAGCACAGGCTACACTTGCGCCGAATTGTAGCGCAGGGTACAAATTAGCCTTGCCGCTTCCCGTTGCGTCTGTCCTGTTGCAAGGCCATTGTGATGAATCGCCGCCAGCCGTCGTTGAGGACCCTCGGGTTCACGCTGATCGAACTTCTCGTCGTTATCGCCATCATGGCAGTGTTGATCGCACTGCTGTTGCCGGCCGTGCAGCAGGCTCGTGAAGCGGCCCGGCGGGCACACTGCCGCAATAACCTGAGGCAGATCGGGCTGGCTCTACACAACTACCACGATACGCACGGCACGTTTCCGGCCGGGTACTACTCCTGGCCGACCAGCGACGGCAGCGGTCCGTTGTACGCGGGGATTGACCCGCTGACCTGGGACGCGGCACCAGGCTGGGGCTGGGGGACGGCGCTGTTGCCATTTCTTGACCAGGGCAGCCTCGCTGGTTCACTGCGACCGGAGTTTCCGGCATGGCATCCGTCGGTGGCCGATCTGATCTCAACCAGGTTGTCTGTGTTCCTTTGCCCATCGGTCAGCGGCAGTGCGGATCCCTTCGAAGTTCTCGATGCATCCGGTGCGACGTTGATCATAGACGGTCGGCAAGTCCGCGTCGGACGTTCGCATTACGTGGCGAGCCACGGGCAGGAATCCTGTTGGGGAGAATGCGGGGCCAGCCGGACCGGCATCGTGTTTTCCAATATCTATACCTCAGAAACTCGCTCCGTCCGAATTGACGGGGACGTTTCCCGTGTTGCCGACGGTCCCTTCTATCGGAATTCCGGAGTCCGGATTCGGGATGTCACGGACGGCACTTCCAGCACGATTTTTCTGGGTGAGCATTCCTCGCGGCTGAGTGACAAGACCTGGGTCGGCGTGATTCCGGGTGCCTACACTCATCCGCGGCGACATTCGCCCGAAAACGGTCCGGATGCCGCGGCCACTCTGCTGCTCGTCCACGCCGGGCCTTCCGGAGGAGAACTCGACATCACCGGCTTCCCCATCATTCACCCGGTCAACTTTCCGACCCTGCACGTCGGACAGATGTATTCGGAACACAGCGGCGGTGGTCACGTGGCGATGGGCGACGGGTCGGTGCGTTTCGTGTCCGAGAACATCGATCTGCTGCTCTGGGCGGAACTTTCCAGCATCAGTGAGAATGAAGTGACGGGAGAATTCTGAAATGGCGTTTTCCCGTCAACGACCCGCGATCGCCGCGATCGCCGCCTGTGTCTCGCTACTGACATTTGTGCTGCTGCGCGGCTGCCAGACTTACGGTCCCGTCAGTGACTCAACATACGATCACGCGACCGCGTTGTTCAGTATCTGCAATCGTCGCGATGCCGTCCGGCTGGAAGCCTTTGACGACCTGCTGCGACAGTCACGTGCTTCCGGGGCAATTGACACCCGTGGAGCCGACATGTTGTCGGAAGTCGTGCTTATGGCGCGCAACGACGAGTGGAACGCGGCCTCGGAGGCCCTGCGAGTCATGCTCATGGAACAGGTCACCGACTGACATTCACGCCAGCGTCACGCCAGTCAAAGCGCCGGACTTTTCTTTCGAGGCTGCCGGCAGCTTCTACTTTCCGGAGCCGAAAATGGAATCAAACACATCACTGACTAGGTCAGACATCGTTCGCACGGCTTGATCAAAACTGGCTTCCTTCGCGGCTTCGATACCCCAGG
>CAZHET010000593.1:0-3994 GCA_964531585.1 uncultured Planctomycetaceae bacterium
CGAATGCCGCGTCCAGCGCGGCCAGGCCGTTCGCGCGGCGTTCGAGCGAATCGTTGATGACGATGCCGGTGTTCAGGTCGTTCAGAATGTCGGTCAGCGCTTCCAGCCCGAATTCCTGCACCAGAAATTCCACGACCATAGACGACTCGTAGTAGGCAAAGTTCAGGTCTTCGCCCGACCCGGCCTGCAGAAAAGCGCTGCTGAGTTCGCTGACGGGCGTGATGTTTCCTTCCAGAATCCGGTCGCGAAATTCGGGCGACATTGACTGTCCCCAGCGACTGTCTTTACGGCGTTCTTCGAAGACAGAAATCCCTTCGCTCAGCCAGCGCGGAATGCGGTTGCCCGTCATTTGCAGTGTGATGACGTGACAGAATTCGTGCCACAAAACGGATTCCCAGTTCGTCGGATTGGCGCGTTGCGACGTCGGGCTGTTGGCGGTGATGACCTTGCCGAAGCAGACTCCCAGGAAGCCGGCGACGTCGGGAATTCCGAAGGTTCGCACGGCAAAATCGTCCGGCCGGTCGAAGATTTCGACTTTGGTTTTTTCCGTCGGAGTGTAGCCGTAGCGCGCGGTCATCTGCCCGTGGACCTCGTCGAGCAACTGCAGAACTCGCTCGCCGTAGACAGCCGCTTCGTCGGCATTCATGCGAACCACGAAGCGGTCATTTTCGAGGATCACAAAGCGGTGCAGCGAATCCTTCAACTGCAGCAGGTTGAAGACGGTGGTGCTGTAGCCGTCCTGCTTCTGCGCTGCCTCAGCCAGTGTCCAGCCCGCGTCGTCCATGCCCAGACGCAGCAGATCCTGAGCCAGCTGAATACGCGCGGGCAGATACGCCGGATCAAGCTTCAGCGCCTGCTGCTGGTACGCGGCCCCTTCGGCAAAGCGGTATTTGCGCGACAGCCGTTCGCCGATCTGAAAATCCACATCCGGATTGTCGGGGCTGAATGTCAGAGCCAGACTGCGGCTGCGCGATTCCTCGACGGGGCGATTTGCGAGATGGTGAATCACCGCCCGCTGAGCGTGTGCGGTCGCGTTCCAGGGATTGACGCTGAGCACCTGATCCAGAAGTTCTCCGGCAGCGTCGTAGTCTTCTGCGTCAATGCGCTGGTCGGAGATCTGCAGCAGCGTGTCGGCGTGATTGGGGTTAATGGCGAGGACGGCCTGCAGCAGTTCCCCGGCACGTTCCGAGTCCGCACTGCGAACGGCTTCGGACAGCGCGAACAGTACATCCGGCTGATCGGCAAAGTCTTTGGCGGCCGGCGTCAGCAGTTCGGCAGCAAGAGCGAAGTCGCCTTTCTTCAGGGCGAGCTGTCCGGCTGCCAGCGCACCGTCGGGCCGCGTCGCGTAGTTGCGCCGCGCGCGATCGAAGAAACCTTCCAGCACATCCTTCGGGTCAGCCCCCAGTTCGATCGCTGCGTTTCCAAGAGCCACCAAATCGTCGGCATCGGTGTACCGCCACGGCGCGGCGGCGACCATGCGATCGATCTCCGCCAGAATCTGCTGTGCTTCTTCAGACTGCCCGCTGCGCTGATAGATGTTATAGGCTTCCATCCGCAGCCGGACGCTCCACGAATACCGTGAAACGCCGTCCCTGGCCGTGGCCAGTGCCTGCTGGTAGTGGCCCAGGCTGTTCTCGGCCTGAATTTTCAGCAGTGGCCATTCTTCTCCGTAGCTGCGGCGGTTGATGGCTTCCGTCGCTTCGTCCAGGCACCGCTGGTACTCGCCGACGCGCAGGAATTCCTGGCATTCCGAAATTGTGGCGGCACACGCTGTTGTCGCGCTCACGGACAATAGTGTCGCGGTTGACAGGATGAGGGAGCGTGTCATGGCGCATGGTCCACAGTCGATTGAGTGGTCGTCGCACAAACAAGCCGGGCACCAGGTGTTGGGTCAGACGTACACCAGCATGGCTCTACGGCCGTTTGAGATCTCTGTAAGGTTACCAGGAATCCGCCGGTCGTGAACTGTCGGGGACGAATTGGCATTCGGTCTGGCACTCGGCAAAAGCGGCCTGACCGATTCGAATCTCACGGCGGACCGCGCGTCGTTGCAGCAGGAGGGGATTCCAGCGGGGTTCCCTTCAGAGCCGATCGCCACCAACCGATACGCACTAACAAGTCCACGTCAGGAGAATCCGCTGAGTCCGCGTCGTGCGGCTCACGATGTTTGCACAAACCACGCCGGAAGCCGGTGCCGCTTCATCACTGGCACCGTCCTGCACGGTTGGAATGATCCGCCGAAGTCCTTCTGCCGGAACGACAGGCCATGCTGACGCTGCGTGTTGCTGACCTGATGCGACCCTGCGACGAGAACGTGATTTCGGTCACGGCCCGGTTGCGGGATGCGGCGCTGGTGCTGATTTCCAGCCCGGATCCGCTGCTGATCGGAGTCGACCAGGACAGCCGGTTCACGGGAATCGTCTCGGAATCCGCCGTTGTCCGGGCACTCCTGACGGCCTCGTCCGCCGATGCCTCGATTGAACCGATTCTGTCGCGGCACGTCGAGTCCGCTCGCGGCGATGCCATGCTGACATCCGTGCTGCCGTTGTTTCGCGATGCCTGCCACGCAGTCATCCCCGTCGTGGACGCCGACAACCGCGTCCTGGGCTTGCTGCACCGCCGTGATGTGGTGCGGCTGCTGCTGAGTGACTCACCGGTCGAAGGCCACCCCGTACCAACGCCGCACTTCCTGAACGCGAAGAACCAGCCGCGCCGCGAGACGGCGGACGGGGGTCCAGCCGCGGGCTTTCTGGACTGAAGCCGGGACGGCGACAGCGTTCCGCAGTGCAACGATGTCGCCCGCAACTCGCTGTTGCCCGCAATTGCGCTGTTGCCCGCAATTGCGCCAGTGCGGTTCGGGTTCAATCAAGCGTCACGCCAAGTTCGGCCATGAACAGCTTCATGTCCGCCCAGACATCTTTCTTCGCCGACGGATTCCGCAACAGATACGACGGGTGGTACGTACACAGCACCTTCGCGCCGTTGTATTGCAGAAACTCGCCTCGCAGCCTGCCGATCGTTCGCTTTTCGCCGAGCAGGTTCTGAGCGGCCACCGTTCCCCAGCAGATGATGTATTCCGGTTGCACGAGGCTGATCTGAGCATCCAGATATTCCCGGCAATTGGCTGCTTCCTGCGGAAGTGGGTTGCGATTTCCGGGCGGCCGGCACCTGAGGATGTTGCAGATATAAAGATCTTCGCGTTTGAGGCTGCTGGCTTCGATGATCTTATCCATCAACTGTCCGGCCCGCCCGACGAAGGGTTCGCCCTGCTTGTCTTCGTCGGCTCCCGGAGCTTCGCCAATGAACATGATCCTCGCGTCCGGATTGCCGACTCCAAAGACCGTCTGAGTCCGGGTGCGTGCCAGTTCCGTACAGCGCTGGCATTTGCTGACCAGCGCGGCCAGTTCGCACAGCGCCGCGGATTTCTGTTCGGCGGTCCTGGGCGACTTTTTGAGAATGGCCTGGGTTTCTTCCAGCATTTCGGGAACCTGAACGGATTCGGGAAGCAGGTCAGCGGGTGACAGCAGGGTCTTCGTTGCAGGCCGTGCGGCAGGTTTCGAAGCGGAAGTGCCGACATCGCCACGAGGGCGCAGCTTCGCAGGCGTCCGGCCCGCGGCGGTTGTCGCAGCCGCTCGAGCCGGCAGAGTCACCCGCGGGATGTGAGTGATGCCCGCGGACTTCATCTGCTGCAGAAACTGCCGAATTGTGCGGTCACTGGTCATCGCTGTTGTGGTGAATTCCAGACATTAGGCCAGCGGTGGACGAGAATGTTGCTGCCGTAAGACGGACATTCCTGTCCGTCGTTCGCTGAACAAACAAAATGTCTGTGCTGCCGAACCAGTCTCGCGTGCCGATCGCATCACGCGATTGGCTGCAGTTCACGCGCGAGCATCTCGGGGCGACAGGACGTCGATCTGTCGATGATCCGCAATCGGTCGGAGTTGCGTCGTAACTTCTGTGTGGTGCCGACTTCCGACTCGACCGAAGTGTCGAT
>CAZHET010000594.1:0-3980 GCA_964531585.1 uncultured Planctomycetaceae bacterium
TGCAGGACGCTATCGCCGCTGCGGACAGTATCGAAGTTCGCCGCGCTCAGCCACAGCAGCGGCCGAATGCTGCCGCCCTGGCAGCATCCGCGAAGGAACGCCTGACGTCGGACGGGGGGCCGCTGCAGACTCAGGCACCTGCCGGATTTGCAACGGTCAGTGTGGCTGCTCCCAGTCCTGTCACTCACCACGTTCAGCCGCGCCCGGTCGCAGAAACACCAATCGCAGTGTCTCCGTCAGTGACGCGAGTCTCTGCTTCATTGCCGTACGGCGAATCCGCGATGGTGACACAGCCCGTCGCGACGATGGAAACGAATACGTTGCGCGATTCCGCGCCGGCCGCTCGCGTCACTCTGTCCGGCCAGCCGGTCAGCGTGACGCTTGATGAGGTGGCCGAGTGGATGGATTCGCCAGCCGACTACACATCAGAACTTGTGCGGGCCGTCGAAGCCGGTGAAGACGCGGGTGTTCAGGCTCTTGCCGCTGCTCTGCTGGCCGACTGCCCGACGAACGATCGGCAGGTTGACCAGGCTCTTCAGGCCGCGTGCAGCAGCAGTGACAGTCTTGTCCGGGCGACCGCTCGTGATTCTCTGATCCGCCGCGGATCGCTGGACCTGGCGGGAGTGCAGGACCTGATGAGCCTGCTGTCCGACAACGATGCAGAGATTCGCAGCCAGGCCGCCGCGTCCCTTCGCAACTGCGTGGGAACGAAGTGGAGTTCCCACTGCGTGAGCGGGCTGGGTGAACTGTTGCAGGATCTGAACCCGTCAGTGCGAGCCATGGCCGCGGCAACACTCGGAGACTTCATTGAAGCTGCAGACACGGCTCAGGAAGCTCGCCGGTTGCTGCAGGACATCCGCCAGTCAGAAGACGACGAGAACGTGCTGAATGCCATCGATACTTCGCTGGACCGCAGCGAGATCGCTGGCTCAGTGAGTGGCGGAGAATCTGGTGGTCAGCCGCTGCCACCGGTTACCAACTAGCGAATTTCAGGCGGACGGCCAGCCGCGCCGCATCGGACAAAAACGGCGGCAGAATAACTCGAATCCTCGCGAACGACGCACAGACATTCATCTCGGCAACCGGCTTCGGCGGAAGTCACAACGTTCACGGACACAACTTCAGGTTCACGAACAGAACTCAAGTCACGCCTGGTTGACAATCGGAGTCAGGGACGATGAAACGAATTACGAAACTCATGCTGCTGATCGCGATCACTGGGGCCTTCGCCGGCTGTTCGTCGATGTGCGATGGAATCACTGAGTGCGAAATCAAGTGTACCAACAAGATCATCGCTCAGAAGGCATGGAACGAATGGTCGTGGTGCTACGACGAACTCGACCATCCCTATCACTTCGCCAAAGGCTTCAAATCCGGGTATCTGGATATCCTGAACGGCGGGAAGGGCTGCCAGCCCACACTTCCGGACAAGTGTTACTGGAAGCCCAGCTACTCCGGTCCGGACGGCCTGTGCAAAGTGAACGCCTGGTTCAACGGCTTTTCCCACGGAGCCCTGGCGGCCCAGCAGGACGGCTACGGCAACATTTCTCACATTCCGATCTCACCGACCTGCCGCATGAATCTGCAGATGGCCAGTGCGCCACCCAAGACCGACGTGTTCCCGATGGCACAGCCGGACGGCAGCCTGCCTGCATCACCTGACTACATGCACCAGGCAGAGCCGATTATTCCCGGGGCGACCGACTATGGATACGGCTCAGACACCGACGGCAACAATGGTGATTCAGTGCCGGTTCGCCCCTACGAATAGCAAGGACTCGGCAGCAACCCGGCGAACCGGGGCCAGGCGAACCGGGGCCACGCCCTGTCGCAGCCGAAACAACAGTCCGGTCCACCGGACAGCCGCCGACAATTTGCGAACTCATTCAGACCTCTCTCTGACAATCACGAACCTCATCAGCGCGGAATTTTGAGAAACTGACGAGGGCGGAGGAATTCCAAGATGGCAACAATCTTCACTCATCCAGCCGCCGGCCGTGCGAAACAGGCCGGTCCGGCATCCGCAGTTCGGCTGGCCGCTTCGGTGCTGCTGCTGACGGCGATCACCGGATGCAGTTCCTTCAATCTGAATGCCATCCCGGTCTCGCGGGTCCCCCCGCAATTACTGGCCGGTGAGTTGAAGGATGACTTCGAAGACATCTCGCCGCTGCGACTGCGGCAGGATCCTCCGGAAGCCTACCTGCTGGCTCCCGGCGACGTCCTCGGCTTCCATATCTACGAACAGGGTGCTCCCGCCGCTTTGACTCCGGCGTCCCGGCAGACAAACGTGCCGGCACTTCCGCAGGTGCACTTCACAGAAGACGGCAGTCTGCCCCCGTCTGTGGGGAATCCGATCGTCGTGGCGGAAGACGGAACGATCTCGGTTCCGATTCTGCCGCCAATCAAGGTCGAGGGCCTGTCAGTCGTTCAGGCTCAGGAAAAGATCCGCCGCGCCTACACCGTCGACACCGACACGTTTCCAGATGACACGCAGTTCGTGGTGACGATGATCCACCGCCGTACCGTGCGAGTGCAGGTGATTCGCGAGGAATCCGGAGGGAGGGCGGACGTCACAAAACGCGGCACCGGCCACATCGTGGATCTGCCCGCTTACGAAAATGACGTGCTGCACGCCCTTAGCGAAACCGGCGGGATGCCCGGCACGGACGCGAAAAACGAAGTGCTGATCTACCGCGGCGGGTTCGCCGATGGCGTGACGTACGACCAGGTGCTATGCGATATCTGCGTCGAGAACTGCCAGGATCCCTGCTTCTGCAACGAACAGGAACTCCCTGATCCGCCGAACCTGACACGCATCCCGCTGCGGTACAATCCCGCGAATCCTCCTCAGTTCACCGAAGAACAGATCCTGCTGAATGACGGTGACATCGTCATCATCCGCAGCCGCGACGAAGAAACATTCCTCACGGCCGGTCTGCTGGGCGGCGGCGAATATCCCCTGCCACGTGACAAGGATCTGGACGTTCTGGGAGCCATCGCCATTGCCGGCGGCCCGCTGGGCAGCTTCGGAAGCGGCGTCGGCGGAATCGGTGGCGGTGCCCGGGGCATGGGATTCGGCGGAGGCGGCAATCGTGGCGGCGGAGGCTACTGCCAGCCGTCGGAAGTGATTGTGATCCGGGAACTGCCCTGCGGCAATCAGATCACGCTCAAAGTGGACCTGAACAAGGCACTGGCCAACCCGTCAGAACGCATCCTGATCAAACCCAACGATGTCGTGCTGCTGCGTTACACGGTCACCGAGGAAATCGGGAACGTGCTGCTGAACCTCGTCCAGTTCAACTTCTTCCTGAACCAACTCAGGTAATCGTCGACTCTCCCACTGCATCAAGCGATTGCTGTGAATCCAGGGGCTGGTGCTGACACAAGTCGGCATCAGCCCTCTTGCGTTGGGATTCTCACGACCGCACTCCGGCTGCATCGCGCTGCAGATCGCGCTAGGCCTAACGCCGAAACTTGAACCAAACCCGAGCCGGCCCCGCGATCAACGTGCGAAGTTTTCTGGCAGCCACGCCGTTTCGGCAAACTCTGCCGCTCAGCGCCACCGGTCGACGGAATGTCCATCGTGGGACGCCGCGGGACGTGCAAACGCGGCTCCCAGAGACCATTCGTTCGTGATAAAGCTACGGGCTCCAACTGGTCCTGATCGCCGGCCGCCGCAGGAAAACACCGGCGACCGCAGATTCCCGGCATCGATACGGAGCACCCCGCAATGCACCGACAATTGTTCTTCTTTTCTGCCGCACTCGTGCTGACTCTGTCGAACCCGGCAGAGGCAAAGGTCGGCGATGGCCCCTATCAGGCTCGCGTCGTCCACGAGAACGTTTACGTCCGCTGCGGACCCAACGACCGTGCCGAACATTATCCGACGCAACGACTGCACAAAGACGACATTGTCACCGTGCTGCGACACGACCCCGGCGGCTGGTATCAGATAAAACCGCCGGAAGGAAGCTTCAGCT
>CAZHET010000595.1:0-3937 GCA_964531585.1 uncultured Planctomycetaceae bacterium
GTTCCGCGAAGCTCGCCGACTCGGCCTTGCTGTTGCGGGTCCTGGCACCGAGTTCGGTGAGGTCCAGCTTCGGGGCGATGCCGAGTCTCATCCGGGCTTCTTCGCGCGGGGCCTACGCTGACTTGCCACAGTCGGCCGTGAAGCGCTGTCTCATGCCCCGCCTGGCGAGTTCCTCGTTCAGAATCGCGCGATAGTGAGCCAGCCGGTATTCCGCGTCGTCCAGTGAGCCGCCGAACGAACGGTTCTCGTCCAGGTACACCAGCGGCACCGGGAATTCTGTGATCTTCCAGCCGAGGTCCGCGGCCTGAACCCACAACTGCAGCGGCATTGCATAACCGGGGTCGGTAATGTTCAGGTCTGCCAGCGAGGGGACTCGGTACGCCTTGAACCCGCAAAACGCGTCGGTGATGGAAAGACCGAGTTCCTGATTCAGACATGCCGTGATCGTCATGTTGATTCGGCGGCGATCTTCCGGAGCGACGCTGTTGCCGCCGAATTCCTGCAGGTAGCGTGAGCCCGAGACCATGTCGAACAGTCCGGCACCGCGGTCCAGTTCCGCCGCCACCTGACGAATCAGTTGCGGCTGATGCTGACCGTCGCAGTCGATCGTCACCAGCACGTCATAGCCGCTGCTCAGTGCGTGATCAAACGACGTCTTCAGCGCGGCACCATAGCCCTGATTGACCGCGTGGCTGACGACCATAATGTCAGGAAACTCTTCCAGAATCCGGGCGGTTTCGTCCGTAGAACCGTCGTTGACCACCATGACGTCGTCGGCATGTTCCGCAACCTGGCGCAGAACGTTACGAACGTGAGCAGCTTCGTTATACACCGGCAAGGCGGTCAGGATGCGACTTTTCATGGGGCCATTCTAGGTTCGGGCCTGGGCGAGTCAATCAGCGGCATCAGTCGCGGAGAAGTCACTTTCGCAGTATAAGGCCCGGTCGATCGTACAGTATTCTGAACTGCCCCGGACTACCCACTTGCGCTGGAATGTTGTTAGCGAAAGCCGCCCGCTTCTTCGTCGCGGGATTCGAATCGGCTGGATTCTGATTGCGGCCGTAATGGCGTTACGTGCAGTGGCAGGCGTTGCCGTGAGTGCGGCAGTGGATGGCTCAGGCGACGCGTCGGCCGACACGGACCCTTACACGAAAAGCGGGCCGATCGTTCATTTCGTCGATGAACTGCATTATCACATTCACGAACCTTCCCCGCTGCAGAAGCTGTCACTCGCGTTGACGTCAATCTTCGCGGTGTCGTGGGTGTTCATTCTGGGAACGTGCATTGGCAGCTTTCTGAACGTCGTGATCTATCGGCTGCCGGCCGGGCTGGCTTTGGGAAAGCCCAAGTCTCGCTGCCCCGGCTGCGAAACCCCGCTGGCCGCTCGCGATAATATCCCGATTCTCGGCTGGCTGTTGCTCCGCGGACGCTGCAGGTACTGCCGCATGAGCATTTCGCCGCGGTATCCGATCATCGAGACCACCGTCGGCATGATCTTTCTGAGCCTCGTGCTGATCGAACTCATGAGCGGCGGCAGCAACCTGGCCGTGAGACTGCCGAACGCAATTCGCGGAAATCCTGTCGATCAGATCTTTGCTTTCGGACAGTGGGATCTGCTGGGACTGTATCTGTTCCATTGCTGCTGGCTGGTTGTCTTGCTGGCCACGATCATGATCGGATACGACGGCTACCGACCGCCGGGCCGGTTGCTGACATTCGGACTGCTGGTGGCGCTTGTCGGAGGAGTCGTCTGGCCCGAACTGCGTCCGGTTGCTGCAGTCGAACCGCGCCCCGTATGGCTGCAGCACGCCTACTACGGTGTGCGCTGGCAGCTTCCGGCGAACGTCTCCGGCGATGTGTTCACAACAGGAGCGGGGCTTGCCGGCGTCGTCGACGGGGTTGCCGGTTTGGTTGCGGGAGTGCTCGCTGCATGGATCACGCGCAGCACAGCACACGGCGATTCTCACGGCACAGCACACGGCGATCCTCACGGCACAGCACACGGCGATTCTCACGGCACAGCGCGACAATCGGCAGTCGCCTTCGCAATGATTCTGACCGGAGCATTTCTCGGATGGCAGGCTGTCGGAATGCTGCTGTTGCTGTACCTGCCCGTGCTTCTTCTCGCCCGATTCTGCACGTCCGAATTAGTCAGGCAGCAGAGCCTGCTGGCACTGTTTCTTCTGGCGATGGCCTTTCTGCTGACCTGGCGCTGGCTGGATGAATCGCGCTGGATGATCGGACACGATGGCTGGTCGTTCACCGACACCGGATGGATGGCTGACTGGAGCGTTACGCTTGGGGTGCTGGCAGCGATTTCGATAGCTTTAAGGTGGCGATCGTCGCCGACGGTGTCGTGAAACATGCGTCCAGGCGGGTTGCGCCGGTCCGACACAAAGGGCCACTTCGTAGCCGCGCATGAAAAAAGGCCGATCGGATTCGTGTGAACCCGATGGCCTTTTTCATTTCGCCGAGGCGACCGAGTTTCTCAGGCTCGGTGCCCCCCATTGGAGCGTGATCCGTTTCTCAGGCGGACCAGCAAGTCTCTCTCTTTCAGGGCTGTCTTTGGCTGACAGCGGGGCCGCTTTCTCAAGGCAGCCACAGGCTCGGGATCTCACTCCGAGCCAATCTCTCTCTCGCCTCAACCAATAAGCAATGCCGGTGCCAAAGCGGCGAGAAAATTCTTCGCGAGTCGCGCCATGAACACCGCAGGGGCCGTTTCACTGCGGAAAACGCCGGGAATTTTCGCGCATCCGCGATTGCGACGGATTCCCTGGTCCCGCCCTCGGTACACTCCGCGACACTCGATTTTGCAATTCCTACAACGTTCGGCGACGGAAATTGTTACAAATTCCGGTTGGCAGCACCCGACTGTCGCCCCACAACAATGCTCACCCGCCCGCGAACCAGCGAGACCCTCATGGCGTTCGACTTCGAAAAAATCAAAAGCATTCTCGCCTGCCCGAAATGCCGCGGCGATCTGGTCTTTGACGGCCAGTCGCTCATCTGCGCGAATCCTGACGAGCGGCTGAGCTATCCGATTCTGAACGATATCCCTCGACTGCTGGCCGACGAGGCCGACGAACTGACCGTTGCAGACTGGACGGCCGTCATGCAGCGACATTCCCGGTGCCCCGAAACCGGCAAACCTCTGCAGGAGGCCTGATTATGCGGTTCTTGCTTTCGACGTTTCTGTACGCGCTCTTCCTGCCTGCGTTCTGTGTCATCGCCGACGAGGCACCGCTGGCTGATTCCGAACGATACACCTGGCGGGCCGATCACGATCCGAATGGCATCGGCAAGTTCTACATGGGCCGCGAGATCGCTCACGTGATGGGCTTTGCCGGAGCGACATGGCTGGAACGCGATACGCGCGAAGAAGAAGAACGCCTGACGCTGCTGGTGAAGTCGTTGAAACTTCAGCCGGAAGACGTCGTCGCTGACATCGGTGCGGGAAGCGGAGTCATCAGCATGTTGATGGCCGAACAGATCCTGCCTCACGGCTACGTCATCGCCGTCGATGTTCAGGACGAAATGCTGCTGCGTCTGCAGGAACGGACCGCCGAGAAAGGCCTGCACAACGTGATCCCGATCAAAGGGTCACAGCAGTCGTCGTCACTGGCTCCGCAGTCTGTCGATGTCGCATTGATGGTCGACGTCTACCACGAGTTCGAGTTCCCGCACGAAATGATGCTGGATCTCAGCAAGTCACTGAAGCCGGGCGGGCGAGCAGTGCTGGTGGAATACCGCATGGAAGACCCGACCGTGCCGATCAAGCTCGTCCACAAGATGTCGCAGGCTCAGGTGAGAAAAGAGCTCGAACAGCCGGAGTTCCGTCTGAAGTGGACCGAAACCATCGACGTCCTGCCCCGCCAGCACATCCTGGTGTTCACGAAGCAGTGAACTGCAAGGTCCGACTGATCCGTCATATTCGTCC
>CAZHET010000596.1:0-3924 GCA_964531585.1 uncultured Planctomycetaceae bacterium
TCACAGATCAGAGCTAAAGTGAGTGACATTGGCCGCACGCCGCCAGAGATCACGCCGCCAGCAATCACGCCGCCAGAAATCACTCAGCCGACGCAGCCCCGATCCGGTACAACGCTTTTTCTGTTCGCAGAATCAGCGAACTGTCAGCGACGGCGGGAGACGCCATGAAGCCGGCGTCCAGCTTATTCACGGCCAGTTCCTTGTACTCACTGCCTTCCGCCAGGACCGTCGCAGAACCGTCCTGACCGAAGAAGTAGATTCGTCCGGCAGCGTACAACGGCGACGCGGAGTACTCGCCGGACAGTCGGCTGCGCCAGAGTTCCGTTCCGTCGTCCGCTCGCACGCAGGTGGCGACGCCGTTGTCGCTGACGAAGTACAGATTGCCCTTCACCAGCAGCATCGACGGCTTCTTCGGAATCTGACTGTCCGACGTCCACTTCACGTGAGACGACGACACATCACCTCTGCCGTCGTAACGCACAGCCAGCAACCGAGACTGCATGTAGCTTGTCGCGATAAAGACAGTGCCGTTTTCCGCAACCGGCCGCGGAACTGTCGAAAATCCCAACTGGCCGTAGCGAGCCTTCCAGACTTCACTACCGTTGCGAGCATCGTAGCCGTAGACCCAGTCCGCCGCGGGAGACACCACGATTGGAACTCCGTTCGCTTCGACGATCAAAGGAGTGCAGTAGCCCTTCTGCATTTCCCCCTGCGGATTCATCTCGCCGGAACGATGCGTTTTCCAGGCGATATCTCCGGTGTGACGATCGAACGCAGTGACAAACTGCTCATCAATGCCGTCGAAATGCACGATCAGGAAATCGTTCCAGACGACCGGCGAACTTCCAGGACCGTTCTGGTGATCGACATGCAGAGAATCGACTTTCCAAAGCACGTCACCGGTTTGGCGGTTCAGCCCGGCGGTGCCATACGTCCCGAAGTGGAAGTACACACTGTCGCCGGCAATCACCGGGGTTGGCGACGCGTAGCTGTTCAGCGAGTGTTTCGGTTGCGGTTCCGAGACCTCGAACAGCGTAATCTGCTTTTCGATCTCGCCGGTCCGCAGACTCACCTGAACAGCCTGCAGCGTCAGTTTTCCCGGCAGCTTCAAACCGGCCGGATTCTTGACAGCGGACAGTCTGGCCTGTTCTTCTTCCTCGGTCAGCGGGACGGCGATCGCCGTTGTCAGCCAGATCTGGTCGCCGGCGATGACGGGCGAGGAATGCCCTTCACCGGCGAGTGCTGTTTTCCAGACAACGCTTTCTGTTTCGCTCCAGGTCAGCGGCACCTGAGCATCCGCGGCGTGGCCCTGTCCGTCAGGGCCTCGAAACTGCGGCCAGTCGGCGGCGCAAGCATCACCGGCATGCGCTGCACACATTGTCACGGCGGTGCAGATCACTGCGAATTGATGACGGAGTTCAATCATGATTGTCCTGGCTTTCTTCAAGATCCGATTTGCCGATGTGAGTCCAGCAGCGTTGACGCGAATGTTGCAGGACAGACCAGTATCGTCACGACGCTCAGAATGATCAGGAGCGCGGGCAGTTCGATGTGTGTGTCGAACAGACAGGAATAGAACCTTGCGGTGCCGCACACAATGAAGGCCAGCACCACGAATGTTCGCGAGGTCACAGTCCACGACTGGCGCAGCGCCTGCGGACTCGCCCGGCGCCGCGGTCGCTGCGGCGGAGTTTCCGGCGGCTGAAAAGGATTCGCAGTCGACACAGGCTGGAACTCGATCAAAGGTGACATTGCGTTTTCCGTCCGCGTCTTCCGTTTGCTGCGGACGAGTCCGACGGTCGAACAACACCGCAAAAGGTAGCAGGCAGGAAACGAATTTGCACTGTCCGGGCTGTCGCATTTCCTGGATACTCACCGGCCCACGATGACGGGCAGGGAAGCCATATGGAACTCACTTTACCAGTTGACGATCACAGACTACCGCATTCGCTGCTGCCACAGCAGGAACTGTATTTCTGTCCGGGAGAATCCTCGCCGGTCAGCCAGTCCGTGCATCTTGGCCGGCTGGCAGCCGGGTGGCCCGGCTGTGATCGGTGTCCCCGGCGGGTCACGGATGGGGAGGCGAATCATCGTGCCCGGCTGGCTCCGGTCCGTGCCGTGACCGCTCGAGTCGCCACGACTCCGGCGACCCGAATTCGCCGCACCGCGTTCGGCGTGCGCGGAGAGTATCTGAACCAGATCGATCGGACCTGCGCGGCTCAGTTCGCCGCGATCTTTTCAACTCACCTGACGGCGCTGCAGATGGACGCGGTCACTCACGACCTCGACGACGAACCGCTTGTTCGACACGAGATTCGTTCGCGTGCCGCGGGGCAGATTTCCATCGTGGCGGGTCTCGACGGCAGGCGTCATTCGCCCGACATCTTTGCCGGCGTCGTGTCCGCGATAGTTCAGAATGGCTGCCACGTGATTGACATCGGTCGCTGCTCGACCGCGTCCCTTCAGGAATGTGTCCGCAGCCTTCCGAACGCGTGCGCCGCACTGATGGTCACGGGAGCCGGCTGTTCGACGGGCCACACGGGGCTGGATGTGTTTGATCGCTGCGGCGAGACCGTTTGCGTTCCGTGGCAGCGGTTCGGCGTCACCGTGCAGCCGGCTCGCGATCTGCAGCCGGCCGAGCGTCACTCGTCGGACGCTTCTGAACAGCTTCACTCAGTGCCCATCCACAACGTCCTGCAGCGATTCCGCAGTGCTGACATCGACGCTGACAGAGACTCGGCGGAACCAGACAGCGACGTCCTGAGAGTCCCCGAAACGGTTCTGACTCTGCCGGCTCTGCGTGCCGGGCCGGGTGGGATCTTTCGGTCCGTCCGCCGCAGTGGTTGTCATCGCAGCGTCGACTTCGAACCGCATCACCGGAAATGGCTGCAGCAGTGGTTCCCCGATCACGTTTCGCGGCGAACCGTCGTGTTCGCCGAGGATTCGTTGTCGGCCGCGCGAGTTCGCTCGGTCGTCGAAAAGACGGACAAAGAATCGAACCTGATTGCCGGCGAACTTGCCTCCACCGACCCTGCTGCCATCCAGCAGGCCGTCGCTGATGCGATGACTCGCTTTGGTGCCGAGGCCGCGTTCATCATCGGCGAAGACGACCGCTTTCTTAGTGTCTTCAATCGCTCAAGTCGCGTGCTGACACCCGCAGAACTGACAAACTGGCTGAACCGCACGGTTCGAAGTTCCGCAGCACACGTCACCGCGCATGTCGCGGAAGATGCCCAACGCGTGCTGTTGCTGGACGCCGGCCGTCCGCACTCCGGCGATTCTCACGAAACGATCAGTGATGCACTGGCACTGACCGGCCTGATTCTGAACATGCTGAATCACCGTTCGAACTCGCTGCCGGTGTGAGGCCCTGCGTCGCCGAAGTGTCGCTTCTGCGATGGCCCCGCGGCAATGCATCCGTCACATCCTGCCAGCGAGTCAGCCACGGGAACTCCCGCCGACAGGCCGCCCTGATGCACAGCCCGAAAGTTCAGCATTGACTTGGTGAGCCGCTATCATGTCTTTGCAAAGAAGCCCGGACCAGGCCAGGCTGGCAGCGCGCCGCGAGTCGTCGATAGCATACGCTTGTCATGAACCACCAGACGCCACAGGCCCCGAACCTATCGACGGAAACGCACAAGCCCCGTCCCACCGCGTACCATCGCGCGCTGCTGGATTACCTGCAGACGGACGAAGCCGAGCTGTGGCACTGGTTCACCTCAAACAAAGTGCGCAGCGAAGCCGCCGAGACAGTGCGGCTGGATCTGCTGAAAACCGCCTACCGAATCGATCGAAATTCCGCGGCCGAACTCTACCGGACCGCGGACGACGTCGCGCTGAAGATGTGCCTCGACGCCACCGTGACTCTCTACCAGGCTCAGCAGGCCGTGGGTTTGAATGCATCACTGGCGTGGTTGCCTGACG
>CAZHET010000597.1:0-3919 GCA_964531585.1 uncultured Planctomycetaceae bacterium
ATTCATAGTGACTGAGGAAAGGGGACTGGCTCCGGGCGCAAGTTGCCACGACAGCAGACATGCCGCGCACTTCCGCCCGGTGCCTGTCCCCTTTCCGGTGCGCCTTTGCGTACGCAACGAGCCTGTCCCCTGGTACGCATTGGCCGATTCGTGCCGAGTCGTACTGCACGCCGGAATTTCCCGGCAACCCGTCAGGCAACAACTCTGCGGCTGGGTTCGCGAAGTTCGTCTTCCGCATCGGCGTCTGCCGCGTTGATATCTGCCGCGTCGACCAGTTCGGATGAGAACGCATCGTCGGTGGGCTCGCACGTCACGCGCATCGTCTGGGTCTCGCGATTCTTATAACTCGATTCCAGCTGCAGCGTGCCGTCGTGGAGTTCCACGATGGCCGTGCAGTTTTCCACCCAGTCGCCTGTGTTCATGTACGTCAGCTTCTCCGATTCCACGATCTGTGGACTGTGGATATGGCCGCAGATGATGCCGTCGCAGCGACGCTCTCGGACTCGCTTCGCCACTCGCGCTTCAAAACTGCTCACGAATTTTACCGCCCGCTTCACGCGCTCCTTCGCAACTCCGCAGATCGAATACGGACTGCGATCCGGACGACGCACAATGCGGCTCGTACACCAGTTCAGATACAAGAACGGTTCGTAGATGTAAGTCGTCGCCACCGACAGCCAGCGGTAGTTCATTTCCACCGAATCGAACTGGTCGCCGTGAGTCAGCAGAAACCTGCGGCCGTCGCGTGTCACGAAAATGAACTCGTCCGCCACGTGAATCCGCAACCCGCTGGCGGCCACGGCATCCCGCAGATTCTGGCAACGCATGAACGCGTCGTGATTGCCCGGTGTGTAATAGAGTTCCGTTCCGCCGTGAGACAGTTCCATCAGGCGGTTCAGCACGCGCGTGCAGATCGGCTTCCACCGAAACGATCCCTTCAGCTTCCAGCCGTCAAGGATGTCGCCGAGCAGATAGATGCGTTCCGGATGAACCGCTTCCAGATACTCGACGAAGCGTTCCGTCTGAGCGAATCGGCAACCGAGATGCACGTCGCTGACGAACAGCGTGCGGACCGAACGCGGCGGCTGGCCTGGAATCACTTCCATGTTCATATCCATGTTAAGTGGAGACGGAAACGGCTTCCGGAACAGTCACCGGAATGGAATCATCTGACATCGCACGCGCGGATTCGCGAACGGTTGATCGATCGCGAATCACGACACGCGGCGACACAACCCGAAACGCGGTCACGAGTCCTTGAACCGCCACGGCTGCCATGCGACTGCGCCGATGAAGGCGCGGAGCAGACCTGCTCAGCGCGCTGGCGATCGTTCGCCTGTAGCATTCGCGGACCTGATCGATCGACTGCCGCCAGCCGGTTTCTTCGACCGTGTTTCTCGCCGCGCGGCTGATCATTGAACGCAGAATGGAATCGTCCAGCAGACGTCTGCTCAGGATGGCCGCCGTATCCGCGTCGCCGGGTTCGAACAGAAAGCCCGTTTCTTCGTGATCGACCAGACTCGGAATACCGCCGGCTCGCGGAGCCACTACGGGAGCACCCGATGCCATCGCTTCCAGAATCACGTTGCCCATCGTCTCGGTTTCGGACGCATACACGAACGCATCCGCCGATGCATAGGCCGACGCCAGTTGCTCACCCTTCAGATAACCGTGAAACACCGCGTCGGTGTCGGCGAATTTGCTTTCCAGAACACCACGATGAGGCCCGTCACCGACGATCGCCAGCTTCGCCTGTGGCAGCTTCCGCATGACGGAATGCAGGAATTCGACGTTCTTTTCCGGAGCGAGCCGCGAGACTGTCAGCAGCAGGGGACGATCGGGCTCTCCGCCGGACAGCATCGTTCGCATTTCCGCCGACGCGCGATCGGGAGCAAACAGGCAACTGTCCACGGCCGGTGGCCACAGCGCGACGCGTTCAAATCCGCGGGCAGCCAGTTCACGCTGCATCATGCCGGACACCGTCAGATTCACGTCGGCCTGGTTGTGATACTGCTTCGTCATCCACCACAGCATCTTCGACAGCGGACGCAGCAGCGGGTAGCGCTTCACGAATTCGCCGTACAGCGTGTGAAACGAAAATACACACGGATACCGCCGACCGTGGCGCTGCAGCAGATCGTGGCAGCGGAATCCAAACGCAAACGGATTCAGAAAGTGCAAAACATCCGGCCGGAACTCGTCCAGCCTGCTTAGCAGCCGATCATCCGGAGTGCCAATTCGATATTCCGGATACGCAACAAACGGAAACGCGGGAAATTCGGCCAGAGCGACGCCACAGTCTCCGCGATCATCCGCTTCCGGACAAATCACCAGCACGTCGTCGCCGGACTCGCGGAGATGGCGAATCAGGTTCATTGTCCGAATCACGACTCCGTCGATCTTCGGCAGAAACACTTCGGCGACAATCGCAACTCGCATGGAATCTGTTCCGCTGTTTCAGTCGTTTGCAGAGTCCCGTCCTGACACTCCGCGGTCACAGGCAGGGCCGGAAGATCAGCCGTCGAATTCACTGTCCACCGGCCGACGAACCAGCGCCGAAACAATGCGATGCTGATCGCGTACCGGAAACACGAAGGAGTTCAACAGTTTCTGCAGCGCCGGACGCGCCTGATGCAGTCCGATGTCTTCAATGAACGGAGTCAGCCAGCCGCCGTGGTAAGCGAACTCCATGAAATCATCAAAGTTCGCGAAACGCAGCTCCGGCTCCAGCAGCTCCAGCCGGATGATTTCAAAACCGTTCCGCAGCAATTGATCGGCGACTTCACCGGCGTTGGCCGGGGTGATCAGATTGGCAAGGTCCGGCTTGCGGCCTCGAAACACGAGCTGCAGAATTTTCCCGGACGCCTTCCTGCGCAGAGCCGGAAACGCTTCGCCGGTCGCACCCAGCAGAGTCAGGTATCCGCCGGGCTTCAGCTTTTGAAACACGCGCGGAGCCAGATGACTGAGCGGCACAAAACCGGTAATAAAGTGCGTGCAGATCAGATCGAATAATTCGCCGCAAAAATGCTGATCGACGTTGGCTGCGTCATCCACCGCCGCCGTCAGGTCCGGAATCCGCCCGCGAGCGATGTCGACCATGCGCCCGGACAGGTCCAGCCCGAACGGCACAAGCTCGCGAGCACTCACGCGCCGCAGCTTCTCGTAGAACAAGCCGGTCCCCATGCCCAGGTCGAGCGATCTCATGGCGGGAAGGCCAGCCGCCAGGCAGCCTTCCGCAGCAAGCTGTTCAATGGCGTGATCGAGGGAATCGTTTGTCAGCGACAGAGGATCGAGGTCATAGTTGTGAGCAATGACTTCATCATATTGCCGCTGAATGGCCACCACCGTACTCATTCCACATTCCTTGTGCTCACGGCGATGGGCCGTTCGTCATCGTTCATTTGCGATAACTCAATCAATTGTGCGATGCATCGTTCTTCGGGGTGTGCAACTTCGAGTTGTGAAACCCCGTTTGGCAGGTGGTGCATCCGTTACCCACCAGACGCGGGGAACTTTAGATGGCTGTGTGTTGAAATGGCGAAGTGTCGTTGAAGTATTCGTGAATACCAAAACTTTCCGCCTGCCAGGGATTTACAGAACGACGCGGCGGTTTCATAACTCGCGCTGTCATCGACGAACTGCCATCGTCGCGTCTCATCGAAACGCGACATGCTGTCCCGCGGCGAATTTCTGCACATGACGTGCTTTGTGTTTCACACGTCGCGGGACAGAGACTTCAGTCTCAGGAGGACTGAGCGCCACACTGCCGCAAAGGATCCGCATTGCACTACGATTTTGATGCCATCGTCATTGGCAGTGGTCCCGGCGGATCAGCGTTCGCCTATGTCTGGGCTTCGGCCGGTCGCAGCGTGCTCGTCGTTGAACGTGGCAATGCCCTGCCGGTCTCACAGCAACCGCT
>CAZHET010000598.1:0-3858 GCA_964531585.1 uncultured Planctomycetaceae bacterium
GTGCGGGTATTGTCACGGGTTACTGAAATCGATCGCCGTGCCTGCCGCGCACACGTCAATCAGCGGTTTTCGACCGAAACGATGGTCACCGCTTACGAACGAGTTTACGAACAGATCTTTGACATTGAAGCAAACAGGCGATCATGATGCACGAACTCGTCCGACGATATTCGGGAAACCCGATTCTGACGAAGGACGACATCCCCTATCCGGTGGAGACAGTTCACAACGCGGCCGTCGTCAGGCATGGCGACGAATACATCATGCTGTTCCGATCCCACCTGCGCACGGGCCGTTCGATCATCGGCCTGGCACGCAGTGTCGACGGCTTCAGCTTTACCGCCGATTCTCTGCCCTTTCTGACACCAGCGACGGACGGCTCGTTTGCGGAGTACGAAGAATTTGGTGTCGAAGACCCCCGCGTCACGAAGATCGACGATGAGTATCTGATTACGTACAGCGCTTATTCGCGAAACGGTGTTCGGATCGCACTGGCTCGGACGAGAGACTTTGTGCTGGTCGAACGAGTGTCGCTGATCACCCAGGCCGACTACCGCAACACCGTGATCTTCCCGGAGAAGTTCAACGGGCTTTATGCTCGCCTTGACCGGCCGCATTCGGAAATTTCGCCGTGGTCCATCTGGATCACTTATTCGCCGGATCTGCTTTTCTGGGGTGAGTCTCAGCTTGTCATGAAGCCTGTACCTTATCACTGGGACGAAATGAAGATCGGGCCCGGGGCGCCGCCAATCAGGACGGATCAGGGCTGGCTGTCCATCTATCACGGCGTTTTCAAAACAATGGACGGTTCAGTCTACCGTCTTGGCGTCGCGCTGCATGATCTTCGCGACCCGGCAAAGATCATCGGTGTCGGCGACTCGTGGATTCTGCAGCCGGATGCTCCCTGGGAAATCACCGGCTACGTACACAACGTGGTCTTCACCTGCGGTGCCGTTCCGGAACCCGACGGCACGGTGAAGATCTACTGGGGCGGAGCTGATACCGTCATGTGCGTGGGTGAAGCAAACCTGGCAGACCTTGTCGAGCTGTGTCTGCATCAAGGTCGCCCGGCACGGTAAGGCCCCCGAACAAACCTCCGTGAGCCACGGAGGTTCTGTTCGGGGCTCGACGTTTCGTGTCAGACGTCGCTGACCGATGGCACTTCGAAGCCCTTGCGGTTGGGATCCTTCAGCAGGGCATTCGCTTCTTCGGCGTGGTCACCGGTGTGGCGTTCCGTTTGCGGATCGTATGTCAGCCACGGGCCGACGATGTATTGATTGTCGCTTTCCGAAAGCCCGACGCCCTTGCTCATGACGTAGTGCAGTTTGTGGAAGTGTTCCGCCGCGTCGGCATTGTCTTCAAATGGCCCGGCGGTCGCGCTGAAGGGTACCGCTTCACCAAGCCGGTACGAATTGTTCATCAGGTGCCCGAGGACGCAGGCATGGTGAGCATCATAGGCCGTGCCGTTGGCCATTTCGGGATCATTCGCGCGGATCGCCGCAATGAATGCCGCCCAGTTGCCGCCGGGTGTGACATCGCCCGGTTCCACATTAACCGGTTCGCCTTTATTGCTGCCTTTCGCATAGTACTGGCCGCGGATGATCCGGCCGCCGTCTTCGAAGTAGTATTCGTTCTCAACCTGGTGATCGTAGCCATCGTAGTTGACGTTGCGGACGTTAAAGAATACCTGCTGGCCGTTGGGGTACTCCGCAACCGCCATCATGGTGTTCGGCGTTTCGCCCTGGTCGTTCCACTCGAAGCGATTGCCCAGCGCCATGACTCGCACGGGATGCGTCTGATCCCTGTCGATGGCCCAGCGGGCAACATCCAGTTGGTGGGTTCCCTGGTTGTTGAGATCACCGTTGCCGGACTTCCAGAACCAGTGCCAGTTGTAGTGCACATAGTTGGCATGGAAGTCTTCGATCATCGCCGGCCCGCGCCAGATATTCCAGTCGAGACCGGCGGGAGGATCAGTGACCGGCTTGAATCCGATACTGGCTCGCGGCTTGCAGCAGTAGCCGTACGAAATCTTCAGTCTGCCCCACTTCCCGGCCTGAATGGCTTCGTGCAGGCCGGCGACTTTGGCGTCACTGCGGGTTTGAGTTCCATGCTGAATGACGACGCCGTATTTCTTCTGGGCTTCCAGCGCCACTCGTCCTTCAACGACGTCGTGGCTCATCGGTTTTTCGACATAGACATGCTTCTTGTGCTGAGCCGCCCAGATCGTCAGCAGGGAGTGCCAGTGGTTCGGCGTGGCAATCGAAACAGCATCGACTTCATCGTCCTCGAACGCCTTGCGGATGTCGGCAACTCCCTGCGGCGCGTAGCGACCATCGCTTTTGTCGGAGACAGCTCGTACCGCGCGGCTGAGAACGCGTTCATCGGGATCCGCGAGGTAAGCGATTTCGACGTTGTCCTGTTCGAGCCAGCCGCCGATGTGACTTTGCCCGCGCCCGTTCAGGCCGGCCACGGCAACCCGAACCCGATCATTTGCTCCGATAATGTTCCCGGATGCGCGAGTGCCCAGCAGAAGCAGCGAAGCACCGGTCGCGGAGGTCGACTGCAGAAAGCCGCGGCGTGTGACGTTTGACTTTGACATCGTAGGCTCCTGATCTGAACGAATGCGGGAGTTGGTCTTGCGTATGGAAAGCGTACCAACTCCGTGAGCCACTTCCCAATCGGTGGTCTTCTCGCCACATGATTCGCAGCGCTCGGCAGGCCTCCTGGTACGCGGAGCCGCGGCGTGGAACACATGAGCCTGAGAATTGCTCCGCGACCACCGCGACTCCGCGTGAACATTGCTCAACGAAAGCCACGCAATCATCAACGCAGGGCGGCTCACGCGGAGGCGCGGAGACGCGGAGAGGAACACATGAGCCTGGGATTTGCTCCGCGACCACCGCGACTCCGCGTGAACATTGCTCGACGCAGGCCACGCGATCATCGACGCCGGGGGCTCATCACGAATTCTCTCTCTGATTGACCTTCAAGACAGTTGACTGCTCCGGTGGCAGATCGTTCACAATTCGCTTGAGTCCTTCTTTCAATGTCGCACCACCGAAATTGATCAACAACCCAACCTGCAGTTGCACTAAACGCTGATAGGTCAGAACCTGCTTTCCATGGACGGGGGCAAGTTGCTCCACCGATCTCAATTCAACCACAACACACTCTTCAACCAGCAGATCGACTCGCAGCCCTCCACTCCAAAGGCGTCACCGATCGGTTATTGCAGATGGTTGGGGAATTGTCGCAGCAGGATTGGCTCTCGCAGTGGCTACGAGATCCGGTTCCACTCTCATTTCTACGTGTTCAAACCGCTCGCGTCCCGTTCATTGGTCATCGTTCGCATTCCCGAACAGCCCGATGTTCGCGACATCGAGGTTCGTGGATGACGCTTCTTCGGCGCGGGTCAGGAACGTGGCGATTGATCGTTCATAGGCCTCCTGAGCGGCGGGTTGTTCTGCTTCCGCGATAAATCGACGGCGATTTTTCCAAAGCAACCGGACGGATTCGGCGCACCAGATCGCGCTGGCTCGGGACGCGCGGATTGGCTTGTCGGCGACGATCACATTCACCGGATTCGTGTGCAGCTGCGGAAACTGGCGGAGTGCGATCCAGCTACTGTGTTCGACAGGAACTTCAAATGTCAGCTCATGTATTTCCCCGTCCGCTTCCACGTCTCGCGACGCGACGACTTCACCGTTCACAATGATTTCCACCAGCCGCTTTCCGCCCTGCACGGTGCCGGTGTCACGCGGAGCATGCAGGTTGACCGTGTCACCGACGGTGCGGCGGCCGGTGGGCGGATCAAGCGTGCCGTAGGCGACGGCTTTGGGTTGTTCCTGAGCGAACGCG
>CAZHET010000599.1:0-3858 GCA_964531585.1 uncultured Planctomycetaceae bacterium
TTTTCGATTTGAGATTCGGAGTTTGAGATTGTAGACCCCCGGGTCACTCGACCGCCAGCTTTGACGCTTCACCGGGAACTTCCCGCACCAGCCGCGGGACCGCATACCCCGGAAGCCGCGTCGTCAGTTCGGCGATCAGTGAGCGTGCGAGTTCGTCCGGAACTTCGAAGTGAGCCGTTCCGGTGACTCGATCCAGTTGGTGCAGGTAATACGGCATGACGCCGACGCCGACCAGCCGCCGGCTGAGTTCCGCCAGCGCATCGGCGGTATCGTTGACTTGCCGCAGCAGGACGGTCTGGTTCAGCACCGGGACACCGCTGCGAGTCAACGTCCGCAGCGCGCGAGCACAGTCGTCGGCGATTTCGTTGGCGTGGTTGGCATGAACCACCACGATGACCTGGCTGTTCAGCGAGGTCATCATCGCCAGCAGTTCTTTAGTGATTCGCGACGGCAGCACGATCGGCAGTCGGGTATGAAAGCGAATGCGTTCGACGTGCGGAATTTCGTCCACCAGCCGGCAGAGTTCTGCCAGTCGGCGATCATTCAGCATCAGCGGGTCGCCGCCGCTGAAGATCACTTCGGTCAACGTCGGATCGCCGCGGAGCGTGTCCAGGGCAGGCTTCCAGTCCGCCAGTTGCCGCGGTTCGTCAGCGTACGGATACTCGCGGCGGAAACAGTAACGGCAGTGAATCGCGCAGGCTCCGCTGGCGATAAGAAGGGCTCGCCCGGCGTACTTCTGCAGCAGGCCGGACGCTCGGTGAGATTCCGCGTCGTTGACAGCGTCGGAGGTGAATCCGGGATTCTGGACGGCTTCGGCCTGCAACGGCAGCACCTGTCGCAGCAGCGGATCGTCAGCATTTCCGTGCTGCATTCGCCGGACAAAACTGTGCGGAACCAGCATCGGAAACGGCGTGTCCCGTGAGACATCGACGTCGGCAACGGACTCGCGGGGAAGTCCCAGGCAGTCCAGCAGTTCGCCTGGCCGGCGAATTGCACAGGCCATTTCCCGCTGCCAGGAAACGGCAGGATGTTCGGCCGCGGACGGGCCATCAGGTCGGGAAGACGCTGCCGATTTCAGAGGAATCGGCCCGTGAAGGCTCGACATCAGGATTCACTCGAACCAGGGGATTTGCTAATACTTCGCGCCACTCGGCACCGCCTCCGACGTACAGATCGTCCGCGGCAATCTGCAGTCAGGCCGTGGCCGACACCTTTATTCGACAATAGCACAAGCAGAAGAATCACTCCAATGGCTAACGTCCCGACGGGCGACTTCCGCAAGGGAATCAAAGTTCTGATCGACGGGGATCCGTACGAAATGCTGGAATGCAATTTCGTCAAGCCCGGCAAAGGACAGGCGCTTTACCGCACGAAACTGCGTAACCTGCTGAAGGGAACACTGCTGGACCGCACGTACAAAAGCGGTGACGGACTGGAAGGTGCTGACGTCCATCGCAGTGACGGAGTTTATTCGTATCGCGATGGTTCGGGCTACGTGTTCATGGACAACAACTCATTCGAACAGCACACGCTGTCGCCCGAAGTCTGCGGTGACTGCATGAGATTTCTGCTGGAAGGTGCCCCGGTCGGTCTGCTGTACTGGAACGGCAATCTGATCAGCATGACTCCGCCGCAGCAGGTCATTCTGGAAGTCACCTACACCGAACCGGCCGCTCGCGGCGATACGGCGACGAATGTCACCAAGGGAGCGACTCTGGAAAGCGGCGTCGACGTGCAGGTTCCCGCGTTCATCAAACAGGGCGACAAGATCAAGATCGATGTCGAAAGCGGCAAGTACATGGAACGCGTGGCGTATTAGCCGGGCGGCCTGAGATCTCATGGCTTCAAATGGTCACAATAAACGACTGTACATCGAAACCGTCGGCTGCCAGATGAACATGCTGGACAGCGAACTGGTTGTTGCCGCGCTGCGCAAGGATGGGTACGTTCTGACGGACGACCCCAAGTCAGCCGATACGATTCTGTTCAATACCTGCAGTGTCCGGGAGCATGCTGAACACAAGATCTACAGTTCGCTGGGCCGCCTGAAATACGCCAAGCGCAGGGATCCGCAAAAGGTCATCGGCGTGCTGGGCTGCATGGCTCAGAAGGATCAGGATCTGATTTTTCAGCGTGCTCCGCACGTCGACATTGTGGTCGGCACGGGACAACTGGCGGAAATTCCGCGGCTGATTCAGGAAACTCGCGATTCCACGCAGCGTGTTCAGCAAAAAGCGGTCAGCCTGGGGCGCCGCGACGGCAGTGTGACGGCAGTCTCCGACAGCTTCCAAAGCTACGACCCGCTGCGTGATCCGGAAATGCGGCCGACACCGTTTCAGGCGTTCGTCCGCATCATGATCGGCTGCGACAAGTTCTGCACCTACTGTGTCGTCCCGTCGACGCGCGGACCGGAACAGTCCCGCCGGCCGTCCGAGATTCTGAACGAAGTCCGCGTGCTGGCCGATCAGGGAGTGAAGGAAGTCTGCCTGCTGGGCCAGACCGTCAACAGCTACAAACACACCGAAGGCGGCCGTCTGCATCGTCTGTCCGACCTGATGTATTCCATCAGTACGGTCGCCGGGATCGAGCGAATTCGTTTCGTCACGAGCTTTCCGAAGGACATGACGACAGACCTGCTGGAAGCCGTGCGGGATCTGTCCCAGGCCGTCAAGTACCTGCACGTGCCTCTGCAGCACGGCTGCAACGAAGTGCTGAGGCGAATGAAGCGCGGGTACACGGTCGAAGACTACCGCGACATGATGGAACGCGTGTGCGACACCATTCCCGGCTGCAGCGTGTCCAGCGACTTTATCGTTGGCTTCTGCGGCGAAACGGAAGAGGCACATCAGAAGAGCATGGCGGCCGTGCGGGAGTTTCGTTTCAAGAACAGCTTTATCTTCAAATACAGCGAACGCAGCGGCACCAAAGCGGCTGAACTGATGCCGGACGACGTTCCGGACGACGTCAAGAAGCATCGCAATAACGAAATGCTGACGCTGCAGAACGAAATCAGTGAAGAAGACAACGCCGAATTCATTGGCCGGCGAGTCCGCGTGCTGGTCGAAGGCGTCAGCAAGTCAGCGGCAAAGAAGGCTGCTCGCGGCGAAGACGTTTCCGTGCCCGGTGATCCGCTGGCTGTTCAGCTGACCGGGCGTTCCGAATGCGACCGCATCGTGGCCTTCGACGGCAACCCGCGTCTGGCCGGCACGATCGCCGAAGTCGAGGTTCATGACTGCACCGGGACGACTCTGATCGGTTCGATCGTCACAAAAGAAGTCCAGCACGGTACCGCAGCGATGCTGCCGATTCTGTCGTAGCAGCTCGTGCGCAGGCGCTGCCATCACGCGTGGTAATCGCAGGCACATGATCGTCATACTGCCATGGCTGTGGTTTCCGACAGCGCTTCATATGCGGCACGCAGCAGATCTTCTGTTGCGTTGAAACTGATGCAGCCGTCGGTGATCGACACACCGTATTCCAGTTTTGACGGATCCGGTCCCAGCGACTGCTTACCGGCCCGCAGGTTGCTTTCCAGCATCAGGCCGACGATCGTGTCGTTGCCGGCGACCCGCTGACGGATCACATCGTTCCAGACGACGGACTGCCTGGTGTAGTCGCTCTTGGAATTCGCGTGGCTGCAGTCCACGACGAAACGCGGAGGCAGGCCGGCTTCCTTCAGCAGCCAGACGGCCTCCGCCAGATTCTTCTCGTAGTAGTTCGGCCCGGACCGCCCGCCACGCAGAATCAGGTGGCCCATATCGTTGCCTCGTGTATTCATCACGCAGGTATTTCCGTCGTGATCAATGCCCAGAAAGCAGTGTTCCGCGCGAGCCGCCTTCATGGCGTTGATGGCGATCT
>CAZHET010000600.1:0-3853 GCA_964531585.1 uncultured Planctomycetaceae bacterium
TCAATTGCCTGCTCCTGGCGTTGCACCGCGGATGCGAAGTCTCCGGTTTCGGCCAGGGCCGCGGCAAGGATTTCCAGAGTGCGATGGTCTTCGACCTGCTTCAGGCACTGCTGAGCCAGTCGCAGCGCTTCCTTGCCGTCTCGGAAGCGGCTGTCGCCTTCCGTCGCCAGGATCCAGGCCAGCTTCGCCATCGCATCAATTCCATCCGGCTGCAGGTCCATTGCACGCCGCAAGTGTTGAATGGAGGCGGCGATATCACCCTGTTGTTGACATGCGTCCGCGGCTGCCAGGCGGGCGGCGGAAAATTCAGGGTTCAGGCGAATCGCCTCATCGAACGCAGTGACGGCCTGGTCGAACTGCCCCTGCATCATTTGGCTCACACCCATGTGAAAGTGAGTCTCCGGATTCTCGTGGTCGATCTCAAGAGCATGCCGGCAGGCTCTTTCAGCATCCTGCGGTTGATTGAGGCCAAGCAGAATCTTTGCCAGTTCGTCGTAGGCGTCGACGTAGCGGGGAAACAGCTCAGTCGCCCGGCGGAAGCAGGCGGCTGCTTCCTTTGGCGATGTCTGCGTCAGTGCCAGTCCCAAATGAAAACAGGCACGAGCGTGATCGGGATCCTGCCGCAGTGCCCGCTGAAAGTAGTCGACCGCAGCATCACTCTCGCCGGACGCGAACGCGATGGTGCCTCGCCAGACAAGTGCTTCGACATGATGCGGGTCGATGCGAAGTGCATGGTCGTAGCACTCAACGGCCTTCTTCAGGTTGCCACGTGCTCCGTACGATCCGGCCATGAGACACCATGCGTCAACGTTGGACGGATCTTCGTCGAGCAGTCGCTGGACAAAAGCGGCGGCCTCGCGCGGCCGATTCTGTTTCAGCAGGACGTCGTAGGCCGGTTGTCGTTCCAGCAATGGATCAGGTGGTTCCTTCGCAGCGCCCAACATTGACGCGATGCCGGACGCGTCAGGCAATGGTCGCCTGAGTTCCGTCGCCTGACGCCCCGTGAGCACGGCATGCAGCGTCCGCGCGGCGATCTGAGCGGCTGGCGGTGACGGATGCATGCTGTCGGCGTCGACGGTGTAGAACTGCCGCGGCGTGAGGTCGCGTGTTGTTTCGCTTCGCGCTGTCCAGTCGTTTCGGAAGTCCGGCGAAAAGCGAAAAGTCGGAATTCCGTAACTCCACGCCAGGTGCTCCACCACCAGGTGCCCCGGATCGTCCGGCATTGTGTACCTGTCCACAACGCTCGTGTCCGTAAAAGCAGGCCACACTCCGACGATTACGTGGAATTCGTGCTCGTCGGCCAGCTTGCGCAACAGCCGGAACCCGTCGGCGACGTTGTTATCACCCAATGCCTCTGTGTTGACAATGGTTTCGGAACTGACTTCGCTGCCGAACCCGAACCAGTTCATTTGCACGCACAGCAGGCGAAACACGTGGGAATGGCGAAACAGTGAGTTGACTCCTGGAGGTCGTTCGAACTCGCGACGGGAGAATGAGTGTTCCGGATTGACGTTTTGATAGTCGTTCTCCACAAACACGACGACAACGGTGTCGGGCTGATACTTCAGACCTTTCACGCGAAGCAATTCGACTTCCGCGCGTGTGCAGTAGCCTGCCACCGCAAGGTTCAGGACTTCGGTCTTGCCCTCGGCAAACAGCTCTTCCAGGCGGATGTTGATGGTCTCATGATCGCCCAGCAGATTGACGGATTCGACCACGGAATCGCCCAGCAGAATAATGCGTTCCACGCCGTCCGGCTTTGCATACAACCGCGGCCGGTCGCGGTTTCCGTGGTCATTCGTTTGAGTCACTCCGTTTCGATGACCGGCTTTGAAGCCGGGCTTCAGTTCGTACCGGAGAATCGGGTTTGACGACCGCTGATACGGTGAGCCAGCCTCGGAAACTGCAATTTCATGGATTCGCGGCACGTCAGTCAGTGATCGCACAAACACTTCGGCGAGCAGCAGGGAAAGACAGAACGACGCCAGCGATACCAGCGGCCTGCGAAATCGAAAAACGAACTGTCGAAGGTGGCGACCGAGCATAACACCGAACATGATATCTCGCTGCCTGGGAGCCACTCAACTGTCATTGTGCCCTCCGTTAACGTGGTAGCGGGTGTGCTCGGACACGTAAACCGTTCCGGCCGCCGGCGTGCCGGTGTTTTCCTGCCCGTCGCTCGCGTAAAGTGCCGGTTGCACGCAGACATCGAAGCCGTGGCCGTCGTCAGAAGTTAGAACGCCCAACAAAACCGGGACTGGCTCCCGGACGAAGCAAGCATCGCGCTGAATGATTGCCTCGCAAGGGTGCCTGTACCGGTTTTGTGAGAGCCTCCTGGCCGTCGGACCGATGATCGTCGAACTTGAAATCAGTTGTCCGCGGGAATACGTCAAACCATGACCGTCGAAGTCGAAGACACGTACGCCGAAGCCTTTCGCAGTCTGTTCACCGAGTTCCTGATCACCGCGCGGGATCGGACGTGGCTTGACCATGCGGTCAACGCGGCGACGGGCCATGCGTCGTCGACGATCATGTGCGACTGCGAAGCCGGACTTGATTGCTACGTCGGGCCGGGCGGTGATGTTGCGTTCGAGACTCCGGACGGTCGGCCGGGAGCAATCTGCCAGCTGCACGTGCCACGGTTCTGGAAGCATCGCGACGAGGCGCTGGGGAAAGCGCTGTTGGCGCGAGTCAGCCAGAACGTGCTGACGTGCCCGACCGCTCGCTGCTTTGCTGTGCAACCCGTAGCCAATGCTGCGCTCGGCTATTCGCTGGGGCGCAGGCTGGCGTATTTCGGCGATGGCTTCGAAGAAATTCAGTCACGCTTCGGTCGCGAGATGTGGGTCGTGCCGACAATGGGCGGGGACTTCTGCGTTGACCGTCGCTTTCCGTTTTACGATGGCATCATGGGCGGCAATTTGTGGTTCGTGGCGGCCAGCGAAGACGCGTCGCTGCTCGCCGCGGAGAAGGCCGTTGCGGCATGCCGCAACGTTCCGGGAGTCATCACGCCGTTCCCCGGCGGTATCGCGGCCAGCGGTTCCAAGGCGGGCAGCCGGTATACGTTTCTGTTCGCCAGCACAAACGATCCGTTCTGCCCGACACTCACGAATCGAAATGAAGTGCAAACTCAACTGCCGCCGCAGGCGGTATCCGTGATGGAGATCATCATCAACGGACGCGATCTGAACACCGTGTCCGAGGCGACTCAGGCAGCGATCCAGGCGGCTTCAACGGTTGACGGCCTGCTGAAGATCACGGCGGGGAATTACGGCGGTCGACTCGGCAAGAGCTGGGTCTGGCTGCTGCCGCAGAATCGCGTTCAAGCGACCGGACAGCCGGAATGAAGCCGGACGACAAGCTCTGCTACTGTTTCCACATCACGCAGCGCAAGGTGATGAACTTCGCGAGGCTGCACAATCCGAAGGTCCCCAGTCAGCTCAGCGAATGTGGCGGAGCGGGAACCGGCTGCGGGTGGTGCGTGCCGTTTCTGAAACAGTGCTTTGTCGCTGCAAAGGCGGAACAGGCCGATGTCAACATTCAACTGACACCGATGGAGTACGCTCAACTGCGAGCCGACTATGTGCGCCGCGGAGACGGCCGGCCCCCGTCAGGAGCGACTCCGCTGCCGGATGCGGAGTGAAACTGCGCGTTGAAACCGAACGATTGAGCGGATTCAGCGTGCGGATTTCGGACACCTGGTCAAAATCGCGTGAACGTCGATTTCAATTCGCAGGTCCGCAAGTTCCAATTGGGCGACTGACGGGCCATCGGGAATTCCATTATTTGTTGATCGCTGCTGCACGCAACCTTTCCGCAGAAGGAGCAGTCACGTGGCAAGAAACCGGCGTCTATG
>CAZHET010000601.1:0-3834 GCA_964531585.1 uncultured Planctomycetaceae bacterium
AACTCACGTCATGTCTGTCATCCTCCTTTCCCAGGCCTCGTGGCGCAAGGACATTGTACTTATTGCATAAAGCAGAATGTCCCTTTATCGCGTTCCCCCCCTTTATCGCATTCCCCCTTTATCGCGTTCCCCTTCACGCTGTGCCGCCTACTTCTGTTTTTCAACTTCGTCGGGGGTCGCATCCGCCCCACCGGCATCCGCGTGGTCGCCTGCCGCCTCTTTCTTCTCCGCTTCGGCCTTCTCCCGGGCCTTCCGTTCGGCAACTTCCCTTTCCATCTTTATGCGTCCAGCTTTTGGTGAAAGCGTTTTTCCCCATTCCTTCCATCTGTCAACGTCAACTCGGGCTTGTTCAAAATCTTCACGATACTCACGCAACCATTTTTCAAGTGCATGGTAGTGCGCCTGCATTTCCGGAGTCAGCATATCGACATTATCTCTTCGGCTCTCGACAGCATGCACCAGCTTTGAGTTGGAGCCAGGTCTGTAGATTGTTGGGTCTGCTCCTGCCTGTAGAAGCAACAAAGCAATGTCGTATTGATTGAACCACCCAACTGCCGCCCGAGCAGGCGGCGTCCCAGTGCTATCGACTTTGTCGAGGTCCGCTCCCTTGTCGATCAGCAGGCGGACCCGGCCTTTCACATCCGGAACGCCCGCCGTGATGACAGCATGCAGAAGTGTGCGTTCGCGTTTGCCATTCTTGTCGACGAGATCGGGGTCAGCACCGTGCTCCATCACCGCTTTTAAGTAGCCGGGAAACGCTGTTCGGGCGGCCATATGCGTTACGGAATCTCCAGGGTGAAAGGCGAGCGGCACTCCGAAGTCACTGTCTGTGATGACGTTCGGATCCGCTCCGTGTTCCAGCAGGCGTGTAAACCGCTTCAGTTTGTTGTCCGGAAAGGCCCACAGCAAGGGCGTCATGTTGCCCTTGCCTTTCGCGTTCACATCGGCACCGGCATCCACAAGACGGTCAATTTCGTGAACGTCGTTCGCTTCGATCGCGTTGCACAACGCGACTACCTGCGGGTCTTCGAAATAGTCCGCCGCGCTCCAGCCCATTTTCGTTTGCCACGTGCGATTGTCCGATTGAAGTGCCTCGACACATCCGGTCACGCAAAAGGCCATCAGACCCACGAAGAACGGTAGGCTGGATCTCAGATGTGACATGACGTTGTCCTCCTGAAGCGGAAAAGGTCAATAGAAGTCATAGCCGTAGATGTCCCAGAAGATGTGTTCCGGGAATTCATCCTGTGTGACCATCAGACCAAAATGATAGTAGACAGTCGTGTGTGCGTACCCCATAGTGATCCCAGCATCGCCAAGCGTGAGCAGAATCGATCCCCAGCCGATGCCAGTGGCAAGCTGTGCCGTCAGCCAGGCGGCATCAATGGCGAGTTCCAAGTCGACCGGACCGTCCATTTCAATCCGTCGGCCGATGGCGTCCTGAAGCGGAGTGTTGTCCTGCACAAAGCTCAGGATGTCCCAATCCAGGTAGAAGGCGTCGATGAGCGCGGCGGCATTGTTGTAGTTGTGAACGCTGCCCGGATACCGTTCCTGGCCGGGGATCACATTGCCGTCACCGTCGCGTTGAAACAGGGTGTCCAATAGAAGACCGGCAGCGTTGAAAGTGTCGGCGTGAACAGTTGCTGCGACGGCTGCCGCACTTGCAAGCCCGCCACCGAGAGAATGACCGGTCGCAATTAGTTTGTTGCCAATCTCCGGCGTCGCTTTTAACCCAGTGGCAATCTCCATCGCTGCCGGATACTGATTGCTCGGCCAACTCAGTCCCTGCCAGATATCCTCGACGATATCCGGTCCGTCATCTGTGCCGGCAAAGGCAATCACATACTTCCCGGAGACGTAGTCGCGGTAGAGTAGGTTTTTGAAGCCCGGAATCGAGGCGGGTTCGCCCATGATGTCGATCACGTCGCCGGGAATCCCCAGTTCTTCAAGCTGTTCCCTGGCATCCGGATCGAGCGGCGGGAAGCTCTGCAGCGCGAACTGCGGCAGGTCGGCCATCGAATACACACCCTGCGACGCCATTGCGTTTCTCAGAGATTCTCCGCTGGTTTCCTTAAGATCCCACTGCAGATGCGGATAGAAGGTGTTGGCTGTCACGGCCATGTACTTGACCTCGTCCGAAGTCAGGTCTTCCGATCCGCCACCGGGCTGGTCTTTCACGAGCGTGGCCTTGATCCGGTCATCCGGCTTCCCGTGATCTTCCACGCCCTCCTTCGTGCTGTGACCATCGAAGACCTGCATGACCTCAATGAACAGAGTGATTCCCCCGGTCGCGGAATTGTAATTGAGTTCGTCGAGTGTGTATTCCGCTCCCGGATAAATGCGGTTCCCGCCGTTTTTTACCGAGGTGCCGCCGGGGTCGCGATTCGGATCTGCTTTGTGAGTATTCCAGACCTTGATCGTTCCCGACTGGCCAGTGATGTCGAACTCCAGACGAACGCGAACGTCTTCGTCGTTGGGGTTCAGTCCGGGATTCAGCCGCAGCCGCGACGGTGTGAAGTGAGTCTGATTCGGAAAGATCAGTTTACCAAGTCCGTGCGTGTGATCCTCAAGCAATTCCTCCCACGCCGAATTGTCGGGATAACCAAACCCGTTGTTATTGTCGCTGTCGATGTCCAGGTCGAGCTTCCAGATCGTGACGATCAGTGAATCGAACTGCATCGAGCCTTCGCTGCCATGCCACATCAGTCTGACGACATCTGTCCCCGCCCCCACTCCTTCCGCCCAGAAGTCAAACCCCAGGCTGCCGTCGGCGGGGATCGCGGTCGAAGGATTGATTGGCCCGGCCGTCTTGTCCCGCGAACGCCAGACTCTGAGCTTCATCGGATTGAAGCCCAGTGTGAAGAATCCGCCCGCTGCGTCAAATCCCGCGGGGAAGTGCTTCGTGACGGTCAGCGGAACAATGTCGTCGTCATCGAATCCTGCTTCGCCCGGCACAGGCACATCCGCAAAATCCTCTAACCCGTTCTCGTCGTCGTCATCGGAATTCAACAGAATGTCGGCACCACTGATGTTCTCATCGATGTCGTCCGGAGTCGCACCGCCGGCGGATTGAAGGTCGACATCTGCCGTCTGGTCTTCGAGGTTGGCCTCCGCCGTGTGCTCGGATGCATGAACTTCGTAGTTCGCCGATTCCCGCACGGTGAGCGTGATGATCTCGACGTCTTCGTATTCGGTGTCATTCAGCGGTGTGGCCGTGATAGTCACCCACTCAACTCCCGGGCCGAACTGAACGGTCAGCCCGTCACCACCCTGCGATCCGCCGTTGGTCGGCAGCCCATCCTGTGACAGTGTGTAGTCCCCGCCAAATGTCGCGTAACGGACCTCCGGATCGTCTCCGGTGGGATCCAGAATCACCAGCACGGCGCTGTTGAAGTTGTTGTCCGAAGTCCGGCTGATCCGGAACCGAGCAGTGTTCAGATCCGCTTCGGGCGGCACCTCGGCCGCTTCGCTGTCCAGAGTTTCGATCTTGAAGATGTCCAGATCATTTCCGTCGGTGCCGCAATCCCCGTAGCTGCAGTCCGAGCCGTCACCGTAGCCACTGTCATACCCGCCACCGTATCCACTGCCGCTGTCTGATCCGCCGCTGCTGGAGTACGACTCTGGCGCCACTGGGTGAGTCATCACTGGTCCTTGGTTGGCACCCGCCATTCCGGCACAAGTTTCGGTCGGGCCCCACTGCGCTTCCTCATCGAGGCCGTTGGTTCCGGACAACAGCGTGCGTTGTTCGAGCGGCTGTACGGCCGAGGCGGGGCGACCGTTGCGGCGACGCCAGACGGATCGGCGGCGGGACGATTTTCCGGTCAGGCCGGACAC
>CAZHET010000602.1:0-3821 GCA_964531585.1 uncultured Planctomycetaceae bacterium
TGTGCGAAGCACCTTGCAGGCCGTTCCGGCAACGGGACCTGACCCCATTTTCCCCCGCCGTACGGGACACCACGGGTAAGAACTCATCTGCCGCTCGCCTTACCGCTCGCGAAAACGGCAGTCGCTGCGGGAACTGCATTCCCAACACCGGACGACTGCACGTTGGCGGTTGCATTGATTCCGGCGAATCCTACTCTGTCACGCTTTCGTATTTCGTTCAATGGGGGAGTGCTTGTCAATGGACGCCAAACTGGTGTTGTTGCCGGGAGACGGGATCGGTCCGGAAATTGTTGCCGAAGCGAAGAAGGTTCTGGAAACCGTTGCCTCACGTTTCGGCCACCGATTTGAAACGTCGGAACACCCGATCGGCGGCAACGCCATCGATGACTTTGGCGATCCTCTGCCGCAGCCGACGATTGATGCCTGCCGCGCATCCGACGGAATTCTGCTGGGCGCCGTCGGCGGCCCGAAATGGGATGACCCAACCGCAAAGACTCGGCCGGAAGTCGGCCTGTTGAAAATCCGGCAGGAACTGGGCCTGTTCGCGAACCTGCGGCCGATTCAGACATTCGACGAACTGGTCGACGCGTCACCACTGCGGCGGGAAATCGTCGCGGGTACCGACATCCTGTTCTTTCGCGAACTGACCGGCGGTATCTACTTCGGCCCGTCCGGACGGCGGCCTCACGCAAGCGGCGAGGAAGCCTTCAATGAGATGGTGTATTCCACCGGCGAAGTCGAACGCATCGTGCGTCTGGCTGCGAAGGCCGCTCAGCAGCGACGCGGCAAACTGACGTCGGTCGACAAAGCGAACGTGCTGGAAGTTTCGCGGCTGTGGCGGCAGGTGGCAGCGAGGGTCATGAAAGACGAGTTCCCGGACGTGAAGTACGATGTGGTGCTGGTCGACGCAATGGCCATGCATCTGATTTCGCGGCCGAAGGATTTTGACGTCGTCGTGACGGGCAACATGTTCGGCGATATCCTCACCGACGAAGCTTCGATGCTGCCGGGTTCGCTCGGGCTGCTGCCGTCGGCGTCCATCGGCAGTGACGGGCCGGGCCTGTATGAACCGATTCACGGATCTGCTCCGGACATCGCCGGCAAGGGAATCGCCAATCCGCTGGCGACAATTCTGGCGACCGCAATGATGCTGCGTCATTCACTGCACCTGAACGATGAAGCCGCCGCAATCGAATCCGCTGTGTCAGCAACTCTGAAGGCCGGCCACCGCACGAAGGATATTGCCGCCGGAGCCGCCTCGGTTTCGACGCGTCAAATGGGTGATCTGGTGGTTGCCGCGCTGGCCGGATAGCCGTACTCAAAAAAAGGGCCTGGTACTGAACAATGGGTTGACGCTCTTAGTAAAGAGTCGGACCTTTTCTTCAGCGCAGCCCTTTTGCGGAGACCCGATCGTGACTTTCGAAAACCCGATCCGTGAGGTGAGACCCATGAAGTCTGTTCGCCTGGTCTGTCTGACGTGTGTGTTGCTGACTTGTCTGCCGGAATCGCGGCTGGCGGCGGACGAGTCGTTTCCGCTGACCGCCGACAGGATTCTGTTCCTGGGAGATTCCATCACCCATGCCGGTTCATATGTCACCGCCATCGAAGCTCAGTTGCGGCTGCAGGGAGTCGACCCGCTTCCGGAGTTCGTAAACATCGGACTCAGCAGCGAAACGTGCAGCGGCCTGTCGGAACCCGATCATCCGTTTCCGCGGCCTGACGTGCATGAACGACTCGACCGAGCCCTGGCCGCCGTGAAGCCTGATGTGGTCGTTGCCTGCTATGGCATGAACGACGGCATCTACTATCCGTTCGGCGAAGATCGATTCGCCGCCTACAAGGCCGGCGTTCACCGACTGATCGAAAAAGTTCACGCCGCGGGAGCAAAGCTGGTGCTGCTGACTCCTCCGCCGTTCGATCCCGTTCCGCTGAAGGAAACCGGCAAGCTGCTTCCCGCCGGACGCGATAAATACGCGTGGTTCGCCGCATACGAAAACTACGACGACGTGCTGACGCGGTACGGTCAGTGGATTCTGACCGAAGCCGGACCAGCCGAAACCGATACATCCGACGTTCCTCGCGCTGACATGGTGATCGACGTGCATCAGCCGGTAATGAACTTCCTTGCCGAGCAGCGGAAACAGAATCCGCAATTCACCGTTGCCGCCGACGGCATCCACCCGGACGCGAACGGTCATCGAATTCTGGCGGAAACCGTGCTGCAGGCATGGGGTGTCGAATCCTGGGCGCAGCCTTCCGACGAACTGTGGCGGCTGATGGTCGAACGCGGTTCAATGCGGCACGATGCCTGGTTAAGCCATGTCGGCCATCTGCGTCCGGACGTCGCCGCCGGACTGCCGCTGGACGACGCCATGTCGAAGTCGGCGATGATGGTCCGGCAGATTGAGCGTCTGGTGGCACAGGAACGAATGCCCGTCGCGGGTACGTATGCGTCAACGGGCGGCACGGTGTTCCAGATCCACTATCCATCGACACTGGCAGAAGGCGAGCTGCGGATGCAGGTCGATTTCGAACTGTGGGTGCCGGACGGCGTGGAGACTCTGCGAGGCATCATCGTTCACCAGCATGGCTGTGGTGTCGGAGCGTCCCTCGGCGGACGCACGGCCGCGGACGATCTGCACTGGCAGGCTCTGGCACGCAAGTGGAACTGCGCGCTGCTGGGGTCGGTGTATGAGCCTCGGCAGCAGATCAACTGCCGCCGCTGGTGCGATGCTCGCAACGGTTCTGAACGGCGTTTTCTGCAGGCGCTGGAGCACTTTGCCTCGGCCACCGGACATGCCGAAGTCAGCCGCGTGCCGTGGTGTCTGTGGGGGCATTCCGGCGGCGCGTTCTGGGCCAGCCTCATGCAGACTCTGCATCCCGAACGCATCGTTGCGATCTGGCTGCGTTCCGGAACCGCGTACAGCTACTGGGCGAACGGTGAAATTCCGCAGCCAGTCCTGACCAGCGACGTCTATCAGATTCCTGTGATGTGCAATCCCGGATTGAAAGAACGCGACGATGAACGCTTTCACACGGCATTCGACGGCGGACTGGCAATGTTCCGCGAATACCGAAAGAACGGCGCACCGATCGGCTTCGCTCCCGATCCGAACACGGCTCACGAGTGTGGCGATTCGCGTTACCTGGCGATTCCCTTCTTCGATGCCTGTCTGGAAATGAGACTTCCGGAACGCAGCGGGGAACCTCTTCGCCGCGTGGACTTTTCATCGGCATGGCTGGCAGAACCGCTGTCTGCGGCGACCGGTCCGATCGAGTCGTTTCGAGGCGTGCCACTTTCGTCCGTGTGGCTGCCGAACGAGAAGTTCGCCAGAGCGTGGGAACAGTACGTTTCCGCCGGAGCCACCGACGACGAATCTCCTCCGCCGGTGCCGCATCACGTCACGCTTTCCACAGCCGGCGACAATCAGATGGAACTTACATGGCAGGCTGACGCAGACCTCGAAAGCGGACTGCAGCAGTTCATCATTCTGCGTGATGGGCAGGAATTCGCCCGCGTTCCTGACACGCCGGAAAATCGATTTGGTCGGCCGCTGTTTCAGGGAATGTCGTACCATGACACTCCCGTCGAACCACTGCGACCAATGACGTTTTCACTTCAGGCCGATGATGCGAAGTCGCACGAGTTTCGTGTGGCCGCAGTCAACTCGACGGGGCTCGAGTCTGCTCCCAGCCAGCCGGCGACTGCATCGTCCGACTAACCGGGACTATTCACGCGACTCGCGTGTTCGGGCTAACCCTGATTATTCATAGTGACTGAGGAAAGGGGACTGGCTCCGGGCGCAAGTTGCCACGACAGC
>CAZHET010000603.1:0-3810 GCA_964531585.1 uncultured Planctomycetaceae bacterium
TGGATATTGCCGGCCGACTGCCGACTGCGGACGAAGCTGCTGAATTCTTCGCCAGTACCGATGCCGACCGGCGCGATCAGGTCATCGAAGCATTGCTGCGAAGTCCGGGGTATGCGGACTTCTTCGCCAACAAGTGGACGTCACTGCTGAAGAACCGGCGCGACGACGCCAGCGACATCGTTTCCAACTTCGCGTTTCATGCGTGGATCCGTGACAGCCTGCTGGCCAATCTTCCGTACGATCAACTGGTCCGGCAACTGCTGGCCGCGACGGGCACCGTCGTCGGCAATCCTCCGGTCGCGTGGTACAAGCGGGTCAAGGAACCGAAGCAGCAATTGGAAGACGTGGCTCAGTTGTTTCTGGGAGTTCGCATGCAGTGTGCTCAATGTCACCACCACCCGTTCGAACGCTGGAGTCAGGACGACTACTACAGCTTCGCCGCTTTCTTCAGTCAGGTAGGCCGCAAGCCCACGGACACCCGCGGCGAAGACCTGATCTTCCACAAACGCGGAGTCGCGACGGCTCAGAACGTGAAGACGGGCGAACAACTGGTGCCGGCGGCATTCGGTGATGATCTCGGCGCGATTCCTCCCGACGAAGATCCGCGACTGCGGCTGGCGGACTGGATGAGCGGTCCGGACAATCCCTACTTCGCGAAGGCCCTCGTTAACCGTTATTGGAAGCACTTCTTTGGACGAGGTCTGATTGAGCCCGAAGACGACATTCGAGACACCAATCCACCGTCAAATCCGGAACTGCTGGCCGCTCTGGAAACGCATTTCATTCAGAGCGGATTCGATCTGAAAGACCTCGTCCGAACAATCACTCAGACCAGCGCGTACCAGTTAAGTTCCGAGCCGAACGAGCACAATCTGGTCGATCAGCAGAATTACTCCCGGTACTATCCGCGACGCCTGCAGGCGGAAGTGCTGCTGGATTCGATCGATGACGTCACGGGTGCGGCGACGGGGTTCTCAAACCTGCCCGCCGGCACGCGGGCCGTTGCCTTGCCCGACAACAGCTACAACCGGGCGTCTCCGTTTCTGCAGGTCTTCGGTCGCCCCGACAGTCAAAGCGTCTGCGAATGTGAACGCGTGCAGTCGTCGAGTCTTGCTCAGAGTCTGCACCTGATCAATTCTCAGGACATCAAGTCGAAACTGGCCACGGCCGGGGGCCGAGCGGAACGGCTGGCGATGAGCGATTCACCCATCGAATACAGAATTGCCGAAGTCTATATGGCAGCATTGTCGAGACCTCCTCGAGCGGACGAACTACAGTCCGCCGTGGAATATTTTCAGGAGCCGTTGACCGACGCCGACGGGAAGCCAATTGATCCGGCGTCGGCCGAGCAGACCAACTTTCAGGACCTGATCTGGGCGTTGATCAACAGCAAAGAATTCTTGTTCAACCACTGAATTCAGGAAATTCGTTCGATGAAACATCAGGTAACAATGGTTCTGCTGTGCATCGCGGCGCTGCTTCTGCCTGCCGCGTCGCATGCTCAGTCAGTCTGTCTTCCGGCACCGCGCCTGCTCACGACGATGCCCATGGGAGCCAAAGCCGGAACCGTCGTGGACATCACCATCACCGGCGATAACCTCACCGATGCGGACGACCTGCGGTTTTCGCATCCGGCAATCACGGCCGTTCGAAAGCTTGATGATTCGGGGCAGCCGGTTTCCGGCCAATACACGGTCAGCATTGCGGAAGTCTGCCCGGTCGGAGTTCACGAAGCTCGGGTGATGACGAAGCTGGGGATTTCCACGTCGCGAGTCTTCAGTGTTGGCTCGCTGCCCGAGATCCAGCGGACTGAGCCGAACACGTCACTCGAATCCGCGATGCATGTAAGTCTCGATACCGTCTGCAATGCCGCGATGACAAATCGGTCTGTGGACTTCTACCGCTTCGATGCCGAACAGGGTCGGCGAATTGTGATCGACTGTGCGGCCAACGGCGTCGATTCCAAGCTGAAGCCCGTGCTGATTCTGGCCGACGCAAAAGGCAACGACCTGGTCGTCGAACGCCGTGGCGGTGTGATTGACTTCACTCCGCCCGATTCCGCGCAATACGTCGTGAAGGTTCAGGATCTGACGTTTAACGGAGGCCCCGAATACTTTTACCGGCTTGTGATTCAGACAGCCGACAGCGAGCAGCGAATCGCCCGACTGCCTGCGACATCTGCGGTCAGTTCGTGTTCGTGGCCGCCGGTCGGAATTGCGGACGAAGCGGCGCAGGCCGAATCCGAACCCAACAACAAAGCCGGCGAAGCTCAGAGGCTGGAACTTCCGTGTGACATTTCGGGCAGCTTCTTTCCTGCCGCGGATGTCGATGTCTTTGAATTCGAAGCAAAGAAGGGGGACGTCTGGTGGTGTGAGGTCGCGTCAGAACGCTTCGGGCTGGCCACAGATCCGTCGATTGTTGTTCAGCACGTTGCCACGAATGCAGACGGCGAAACGCTGACCGACGTCGCCGAACTGCTGGACATTCCCAGTCCGGTCAAAGTCTCCAGCAACGGCTACGCCTACGACGGCCCGCCCTACAACGCAGGGTCGTCGGACATCATCGGAAAGATCGAAATTCAGCAGGATGGACTTCACCGCCTGCAGTTGCGAGACCTGTTCGGCGGAACTCGCAATGATCCTGGCAACGTCTACCGCATGATCATTCGCAAAGCCTCACCGGACTTTGCTCTCGTCGCGTGGGCGATGCACATGGAACTGCGAAACGGCGACCGCAATGCGCTTTCCAAACCGATCGCTCTTCGCTGCGGCGCGACAATGCCGCTGGAAGTCGTTGCCATCCGGCGTGACGGCTTTGACGGCGAAATTGACCTGGCCATGGAGAATCTTCCCGACGGAGTCACCGCCGCCGGTGTTCGCATTCCGGCCGGGAAGTCTCGCGGCGTCATGCTCATCACCGCCCATCAGAATGCTCCGCCCGGACTTACCAGTGCGTCATTTTTCGGTCGGGCCGTCATCAACGGCGAAACAGTGACGCGGCCGTGCCGACTGACTTCCATGGCATGGCCGGTTCCGGATTCCTGGCACGAAATTCCCAGCCCGCGGCTGCTGGCGGATGTTCCGGTTTCGGTCAGCGATTCCGAATTTGCTCCTATCACCATCGCGGCTGCTGATGCGAAAGTGTGGGAAGTCAGCGAGGGCGAGAAGCTTGCGATCCCGCTGGTTCACACGCCGCGAAGCGAGTTTTCGGGGGCCAACATCAGCCTGAAGACATTCGGAGCCGGCTTCGAACGTGCTCCCGCGTTCGATGCCTCACTGACGGCTGAAACGTCCGAAGCCGTTCTCGATCTTGCCGCGCTGAAGACTCCGCCCGGAGAATACGTCGTGGCGTTCTATGGCAGTGCCGTTGCAAAGTACCGAACTCAACCCGATGCTGACCCCAGGGATATTGTCGACATCGTCGTTTCGACTCCCATCACCATTCGAGTCCATCCGGCTCAGGAGGCAGAGCAGAAATGAATCACCCGTTCAACGCGACGTCCGTTTCGCACTGTCCCGGCCCCGACAGCCGGCGCGGTTTCATGAAGATGGGACTGGCCGGATTTGCCTCGCTGAGTCTGCCGGGAATGCTGCGGCTGCGAGCCGAGAGTCCCGCCGAAAGCAGCCGTCAGAAGTCCGCGGTCATCATGGTCTGGAAGCCAGGCGGTTGTTCTCACATCGACACCTACGATCCCAAGCCCACCGCAGGCAGCGAGTACCGTGGTCCCTTCGACATCATTCCCACAAAGATTCCCGGCGTCAGTTTCACCGAACTGCTGCCAATGCAGGCACAGATCGCGGACAAGTTCAC
>CAZHET010000604.1:0-3807 GCA_964531585.1 uncultured Planctomycetaceae bacterium
CTCGTAGGCCGAACGGTTGGATGCGAAGGCAATCAGGCTGCCATCGGGCGAGTACGATCCTTCAGCGTCGTATCCACGAGCATCCGTGAGATGCCGGTACTCACCGGTTTCCATGTGGTACTCGATGATGTCATAGAATTCGTCGTAGTCCCACGAATACCGCCGTTCCTGCCCGGACTCGCGCAGCTCAATCTCGGCTTTCTGTTCGGCGACCGCGTCCGGATCGTCCTGAGTCGACGCAAACAGCACGCGATCGCCGGCCGGATGAACCCACGCGCAGGTTGTCTTGCCGTGGCCGGGCGAAATCTGCCGCGTTGCTCCGCTGTCAAGATTCAGCAGGTAAATCTGAAAGAACGGATTGCCGGGTTCGCGTTCACTTTGAAAAACCAGACGGCTGCCGTCGGCGCTGAAATAGCCTTCACCGGCCCGCCGGCCTTCGTACGTCAACTGGCGAGTTCGCGAGACGAATTGCTGTTCGAGCTTCGCGGCGGCCGACGGATCGCTGACCGTGATGTCGTCGTCCTGAGCGACCGTAAGTGGCAAGCCTGACGCGGCAACCCAGTACGCGGCTGCGCAGTAGACCGTTATCCGGTACGCAGTGACGAGGTAAGTTAGCAGATGTGTCAGAACCCGCGCGGGTTGCAGGGCTGTCCGTGGTGTTGTCATGCTGAAGAATCCTGTGTCGGCGGCTGTCCTGCCCGGCGACAGTCGAGGTAGGCGACAGTCGAGGTAGGCGACAGTCGAGGTAGGCGACAGTCGAGGTAATTGTGGAGGGCCGACAATTATAGCGCCTGTCGCCCCGGTGTCCTATCCGGTCAGGTGGTCCCCAAACACCGATCTGCTATGTTGCGACCGCGCTGGCCGATTTCCAATCATCGCGCCGTCACGCTGGCGCTCTTCACGCTGAACACTTGCAAGCCACACAGTTCCATGCCACACACAACAGCAACAGACGTTACTTCCGAAACGATCGCGGCTCTCGGTCGCTATGACACGCCCACCGTCTGCAACGTGATCGAACTGTTCAACGTTCGCCCGCGCAGTTCCGGGTACATGAACCGCAGCATTCAGGCGTGTTACCCGAAGCTTCCGCCGATGGTTGGATTTGCTCTGACGTCAACGTTCCGAGCGCTCGCTCCTCCGCGAGGCGGTGACGCGTATGCCGGGCTGGATGGTCAGCTTGAAGCATTTTCGCAGATCCCCGGACCACCTGTCATTGTGTTTCAGGATCTGGACGAACCGTCAGCCGCCGCCACGTTCGGTGAAGTGATGTGTACGACTTACAAGGCGTTCGGAGCCGTCGGACTGATCACGTCGGGAACGGGGCGTGATCTGGACCAGGTCGCCGTGCTGAATTTTCCGGCGTTCACCACCGGCACCTGCTGTTCGCACGGATCGTGTCACATCCTGGCGGTGAATGTTCCGGTCGTTGTGGGAGGCATCGCGGTCTATCCCGGCGACCTGCTGCATGGCGACTGCAACGGAGTGACGACGGTTCCTGTCGAAATCGCCTCCGAAATTCCTGACGCCTGTGCGGAATTCGCCGACGCGGAATCTTACGTGCTGGACTTTGTTCGCCGCGGCAATCCGACCGTCTCTGGTTTCCGGGAAGCTCGCGACGAGATGACGGCCGCCGTTGCGAAGCTGGCTGGACGTCTGCGAAAGTAAAGTCCCGGCCCGGCACCCTGTTTTGTTCAGCCGTCACCACCATCTGACTGCACCAGACAAAGGATTCCGTTCACATGTCTCGCCTCCTGATTTTTCCGGCCATCTGCCTCGCCGTCGCCGTCGCCATCAGCCTGTCAGACCAGCCTGCAACTCCCGTGAACGCCACCACGGCCGGCAACGTCGCAGGCCCGGCAGCGATCAGCGCCACACTCGTTGTCACCGCGCCTGCCACCGCGCCTGCCACCGCGCCTGCTGTCGCTGCCGCGCCCGCAGACGAAGCGGAAATCGTGGAAGACAGCATGCATGAGTTCATGGAATACGTGTTTCAGCCAACCTATCGTCGGCTGAAGGCGTCCATGGCCGCGGAACCGAAGGACAACAACGGCTGGAAGGCCGTCAAATCGGATGCTCTGATTCTGGCAGAAAGCTGCAACCTGCTGTTCGCCCGCGCGCCGGAAGAAAACGGTGCCGACTGGAACCGCCACGCAGCCGCCTCGCGAACTCACGGAGCTGCACTGTACGGCGCAGCGAAGGAAAAAGACTTCGCCAAAGCGACCTCCAGCTATCGGGCCATGCTGGAAAACTGCAACGCCTGCCACCGCCAGTTTGAAGATGGCAAACACATCCTGCAGCCGTAGAGAAAACGGCTGATCCGGGAATTGGGGCTGTTTGTTCGAATGCGATTCAGGCCCGGCGGGCCGACACACCGTCAGTCGGCGGCGCGAGGCACGCGTGAGGCAGCGAATCATGCCCGCAGCCCTGAAAGGCAACGCGGTGAAGAGTTTTGAATCGCTTAACCCGTGACGAGGATGCCCGGTTGGGGTCACCGGGGACGGCCTGGCCTCTCGGCCACGGGTTAAACAATGTGCGTTTCTCCGGCCTCAAACTGCCTTACAGCGTTGGCTGATCAGTTCTACCCCGCCAGATCCTCGAGCGACGTCAGATCGATGTCCAGCCGCTGGCTCCATGCGGTCCGGTAGGTTTGTCCCGCTTCATCACGCAGCGCTCGCACCCAGACGCTGTAGCGGCCCTCGGGCAGCGAATCGGGCAGGACGAACAAATTGTTTGTCAGCCGTGACTCGTACACGATCTGTTCCTGAATAATCAGGCCGAAGCGGTCGACTCGGTTCACCCACAGTTCGTAGTAAGTGGCACCTTCGATGCTGTTCCAAATCAGGAGCCGGTTATCCGCCTCAACAACAGGCAGATCGCCGATCGTCAGCTCCGTGCCTTCGCCCCAGCGTGCAAACGAGCCGTCTGCAAAGTGTGCTCGCAGATAGACCCTGTAGGTTCCCGGACTCAGCCGACTGGCGACGCGGTGGCTGGTTTCCGTCACACCGTCCGCCCGATAGGCCGTACCCGATCGCCCCTGCTGAGTGATCACGATCGTGTAGCCGGTGGCATTTTCCACCGGTTGCCACAGCAGCGTGGGAGTCTCGTCGATGCTCATTTGCACCGGCGGGTCGATTTCGATCGTCGGATGCAGAATCAGAAACTCGATCCCGGCCGACCAGGGTGTCGCAGTCCCGTCGCCGTAGACGCCGCGCACCTGAGCCAGATAGCGACCGCTCGCAAGTGCGTCACGTACGAGATACTGCGACAACTCGATTTCGTCGGCCGTGAACACGACGACCTGAGTTGCCGCGTCAATCACCTGAACTTCGTACTGCGGTGCCTGAGCTTCAATGTCGGGAACTCCAACACCATCCGTGAAGACGATGTCCGCTTCGTCGAAACTGGCGCGTGTTTTCAAGTCGGCCCAGTTCAGGAACACACCCGTCGTCGAGACGAAAGGTGTATCGGTCCAGCCTGGAGCCACCTGGCCGGCGTTGAAGACGAATGCGTTCGACCATTCGCTCCATCGCTCTCCTGTCTCACGCATGCGCACTCGCACGGAGTTCGTTTCGACGCTCAACGCGCTGACATCGTCCATTGACAGGTCCAGCGATGTACTGAACACACGCCGAGAAAGCAGCACGTTGTCCGATGCCAGGCCGCGGATTTCGAATTCGTATTCGACATCACCCGTCATCGGATCCGGCATCGCGTCCTGCAGGTATTGCACGGGAGGTTCCGCGCCGAACGTCAGCCGCAGGAGATTATCTGCAATCTGTCCGGTGACTTCACCGTCTTCCGGCG
>CAZHET010000605.1:0-1669 GCA_964531585.1 uncultured Planctomycetaceae bacterium
GGATGCCGCCGTTGCAGAAGCTGGCATCGAAGTACGTTGCCGGAGTTGCTCCGGACCCGCCGCACGCGGCCGGATCGTCCGCACCGCTGTTCGTCGATGTGACATCGACGCGAAAAACATTGATCGCGCGATTCAGCGGCCGACCGCCGATCATCGTACTGAACGGAGCGATCGCGAAGATGTCATTGACCAGGCTGGTCGCATCCGCGGCGAATGTCGGCATCTCGGCGGCTGTGTAGCCATCACCCACAATCACCAGATTCCACCGAGACGCGGCGGAACCGTTGTTCACGATCTGCGTTGAGCCCAGAACGGTGCCGTCACCAATGCCCATTACTTTGCTCCCTCACGAAGTTCGCGAATCTCGAACGTCCACAGATCCTTCGCCCGACCTTCCTCGCTGTCACAGAAACAAACCGTCTGCGCGGCGTCCAGATCAGGAATCAGCAGCACCACGTCGGCCGCCGGTTCCTTCACATCGACTTGCATCAGCGGGCGCTTGGGATCACCGGACGGAACTTCGACCGACCGCAGCGTGTCGTGAATGATGCGGCGATAAAGAACCCGGTCGCTCTTGTCACGAACTTCGCACCAGCAGCCTCGACTGCCTTCCAGTCCATACGTCGGATCGGATGGAGGCACGACCATCCGCACGTGCTGCACCGTCCTGTCGACGATTTGCGCTCCCTTGGTTTGCAGCGTCACGCGAAATGCGTGCGTGGCAGCGACGTCCTGCTGGACTCCAAAAACTTCCGCCATCGTTTCCTCCTCGCAAATGTCGTTGAGAATCGTGATGTGCGTTGGAATGGACAGGAAAGAACGTTTGTCCACTTCCGAAATCGGAGGCTACCCCGCGCGGCCTGGACTGTCAACTCGCACTCGCCGGAAGAACCGCGCGAGCCGTTGAGCCCGATGTTTAGGGGCGGGCCTCGTCAGAAGCCAATCGACGACAGCAGGATTTGCCCGCCAGCGTTCGGCAGAAAATTGCAGCACAGCGCAACGACGATCACAGGAATAACGCGCGGTCGCCGCGCTGGATCGCCGCGCGCCGTAGTTGACGAGGCTCTGCACACGGTACCGACTCGCGAACAGAAAAAGACAGAGGTCAAATCGGGCACAGCGTCAGCGCGGAGTCACCGTCAGATGAAGGCCAGGGCGGTGGTGAAGCAGCATGGGCTGAGCTTCAAAGCGATCAACAGCAATCGCAGCATGAACGAGCGCAGCTCAGGGCGCTCGGGCCGCGTGTTCCGGCGAGCGGGTGCTGGTGGGGTTCGCAGTTGCTGTCGGGACCCGTGATCCCGGTGTCAGGATTTCAACTGGCCGACGAGCTGGTTGCGGGTCATTTCGATCAGGGCCGCCACCATCTTCACATTGCTGAAGTACTTGTTCGCCTGAATGCGAGTCTGCCATTCCTTTCCGGATGGTTTGCCCTGCAGAGCGTCGCTGATCAGGCCGATGCCTTCTTCTTCCATCGTGATCATGATGGCGGGCGTCCTGCGATCGCCCAGCACTTTCAACATGCGTTCGGGCGGCGCTTCAGAAAGCAGCTGGTCGCCTGACTGGCTCAGGTAGGCAGCGATCGCCACGGCGCTACCGTGATCCTGCTCGCCGTGATCCTGTTCGCCGTGATCCTGTTCCTCGCCTTCGTCCTCCACCACAACGTCATGGC
>CAZHET010000605.1:1679-3807 GCA_964531585.1 uncultured Planctomycetaceae bacterium
GTGATCCTGTTCGCCGTAGTCGGGCGAGGTTTCGGCAGCGGCGACTTCCTGCGGCGAGGCTTCGGTCGCAGGTTCCGCAGCGGAGGCGGTCGTCGCGTCCGTCTCGGCGGCCACAGCATCCTCGGGCTGCGATTCGGAAGTGGCGAGAAACGTTGCGAGTGGCACCCGGTACTCAACTTCACAATCGGCGCTGATGCGGCCCTTGTCGAAGAGCGTGGCGATCTGCCCCCGGTCATACTCTTTGGACCGCTTGCCATCCGGCATAATGATTCTGAACACGACGGTTGTCCTCGCTGCAGATACGGAAGGCTGGTGAAGTCACGGTCGCTGACCAACCCCGGCGGGTCATAGCAGACTCGTTTCACCGACTCGCTGCAATCCCTTTCTGCCAGCAAGCGAGCTGGAAGCGATGCGGTAAGCGTCGCGTTCGGAACTTTCGGCACTGCTCCAACAGCCGCGCAAACCGAAACGGGTGCCGAGGTCAGAAAACCCCGGCACCCGCCTGTCGAGACAACTTCCCCAGTTGCTCAGACATCTGATTGTCGACAGCCGGGATCCTGATGCCCGGCTGCAGTCACCTGGCGACGGCCTTAGTCGTCGTATTCCACGTCGATGTGGCCGTCACAGGACGTGATTTCGACGTCGTAGTCGCCGTAGTCAAGTTTGATCCTCGTGCGGCATGGAGATACCTTCAGCCTTTGCAGCGGGCAGGGCGGCACAAAGACCTGCACATAGACAACACTTTCGACACAGCCGCGGCTGCCGAAGCGACCCAGGTGAGGATTCCGGACGGCGATCACAACCGGGATAGCTCCCGGTGCAATTTCATGAGCATTGCGAACCAGGACATGCGGTTCCAGGGGTACCGGACACGTCACGAAACTGCCCAGTTCGTGAATCCGTGCCGGAGGTTCAGCGATGTACACGGGTGCCGGAGCCGGTTCCAGGTAGATCGGTGGTGGAGGCACGACCGGGTAGCCGCCACCGATCTGCAGCGACACTGTCGTCCGACTACGACCACCAACGACAATCGGACGCACGTTGCCGCGATGATGGTGACCGAAATCACCACCGCCGCGCGACCAGCGGGAGCCCGCCGACCGGGTGCCGCGGCTCGCTGGAATCCGGTCACTGAATCCATGATCCAGATGCCCTCTGCCGCGGTGTCCGGCAGACCGCACGATGACCGGCCTGCTGCCATGGCGATGGACGCGAGAAGGGCCGCTGACCGCCTGCAGAAAGTCAACGATGTCATTGGCGTGAGAAGCACCAGGAGCGGCAGTCATGAGAGTGACAAGCGCTGAAGCGAGAAAGAGATTGCGGGTCATTGTCTTGTCCTTTTCGTCGTGAGTCGGGGGAAGCGGAGCATCCGTTTGACACCACATCGGTGGGTGACGGCAATAAGGACAGATTCATAAAACGTGCCAGTCTGATCAATTGTTCGCAACCTGTTGATACACAGTAAGTTACTGTGTTCTTGAGTCGATCGAGCCGTACGCAGGATCGTCATCCAGTGGACAACTGTGACATCGAAATGACTACACAATCGCAGGTGTTTTGGATAACGGTGCGGCAGGTTCTGCGGCTTCGCCAGTGCTCACCCACGGCAAAGCCGCTCTTGCCGGGGTCGCACGAGTCGAAGATGCTGCGGCGAAGAGGGACCGACTCCGAAAACATCCGCCCTGTGCCGGCACGCAAGTGTTCCCAGGAAGAGAGTCCGCAACATGCTGGCATCGGCCATTCAGTTTCCGAGACGCATTCGCCACCGCATCCGACGTCGTACGACGCCCGGTGCCGCTCCGGGAACTATTTCGCCACCTGCCACCGCGGCGTCGGCGACCGTCCGGTTGACTCGCTACGGTCGCGACGAGTACCACGATCAACAGGTCACCGATCTGGACACGCTGCCGGCGCTGTTAAATCAGTCGTCCGTGACGTGGGTGGACGTCGACGGACTGGGCGACGTCAGCGTGATCACCCGCATCGGGGAAATTTTCGGCCTGCATCCGCTGGCTCTGGAAGATGTCGTCAACGTGCATCAGAGACCAAAAGTCGAACTCTACGGTCACTACCTGTTCCTGGTGGCGCGGGCATACCGGAGTGGTGAATCGCTGGAAAGCGAGCAGGT
>CAZHET010000606.1:0-3806 GCA_964531585.1 uncultured Planctomycetaceae bacterium
GCCGCTCAAACCGCCGCCGAATCCGCCGCCACAGAAGCCGCCGCCGCCGAGTCCTGCAGGACCCAGACCGCCCACAGCTCCGCCGCCGATTCCGCCGCCCAGACCAAGACCACCGCCCGCTCCGCCGCCGGAGAATGACATGAACGTCGTCGGGTGACCGGTGATTCCGAGCTGTGAATACGGCTGAATTCCGCCGCGCAGTCCGCCGCCCTGTCGCATTGCCAATTGCTGAAGCTGCAGCGTTTGTACATTCATTCCCAGTTGTTGACTGGCCTGCTGCATATCAAGCTGAGGACGAACCAGCCCGTAGTAGTTCAGCACGCCGCCGCCATTCTGCCCGCCGCGGAACAGGTTCAGGTAAGGGCTGACCGTCGGCCGGTTAAACGGTCGATCGATCTGGCTGCCGAACTGAGCGTTCGCGGTACCGGTCAACTGGCTGACGATCGCCAGGACGACAAGCAGCAACAAGGTTGCTTTACGTGGCCGCATCGTTTTGTCCTCGAGAGTGAAAGTGTGACCGTGGCCGGATTTCGCCAGATTTCAGATGATTGCGTTCCCGCGACGGCTGAACCCTGGCGTATCCAGCGACGGTGGAGCTGACGCTTAGAACCCGCCACCGCCGGCATTGTTGCCCTGACCGAAGGCTCGTCGGCCCAGTGACAGTGTTCGCACGGTGCCGTTCCCCAGGATGGTGAATCCCAGGATGCGTTCAAACGGAGCCGTGAGCTTCGCCACAGCCGTATCGAAGCGAATCAGCTTGTCGGCCTTCACATAAATCCGGTCACCCGGCAGGATCTGATAATTGGTCGCCGTCTGGCCTCCCTGAGCGATCGCGTTCCAGTCGATCTTCAGAATTTGATCAGGCCGACAGTCCCCCGGAGCTGGTCGGGCAATCCAGATATCGCCCTTCGACGCCACCGTCGGCAGGCCTCGAATGTTGCCGATCGCGTCCAGCACGGTTTCGTTGCCCATCGATGGCATCGGGAAGACCTGCTCACCCGCTCCGCCGCCGTCTGTGATGACGTAGTACTTCTTGCTGTTGTAAGCCAGAACATCGACCGACACGACCGGGTTGTGAATGTGCTGATACAGATGTTGTTCGATGGCCTGTTTGGCCTGGTCGAGCGTCATGCCGGTGACGTAGACGCTGCCGTAGATCCCAAGGTGAACTGTGCCATCGGGACGAACAAGATGCTGGCCGGCGACGTACTGCTGGTTCTGCGGCATGGGCAGAGTCACCAGCACCTGTGACTGCCTGAGCAGCTTTTGCATGTGAGCTTCGACGCGTCGCTGGATTTCGGCGATCGGCTGTTCGGCGACAAGCACTTTGCCATATTCCGGCCCAAGGTCGACATAGCCATCAGTGCCGATCATGTACAGTCCGTTGATCTGCTTGAACTGACGCGACACGCTTTCTTCTTCCCGGCTGACCGGAATGGTGCGGCTCACCTGAATCAGCAGCGGTTCGCCGGCATGCACGGGCGCGTATTCGGGCCGCAGGTTGTTGACCGCTTCAATCAGCAGAATATCCGGCGGTTCGATGCGATAGATCGGCAGCGATGTCTTGCGAAGTTCGCGGGGAACATCGCAGTTATCAGTCATGCAGCACTGTGTGATGTCGGATGTGCAGCCGGTTCGTCCGCCCCCCAGTCCACAGTGTCCGCCGACCGGCAGCGCGGGAAGCACGATGGCCGGCATCGTCGTCGGACATGTGCTGCACGATGAGCCGCCGTCTGACAGCATGGAGCCGCCAACGGACATGCACCCGGTCAGACTTAGACAGCACGCCGCTGCAACGGTCAGCACGTGCAGACCGACTGAAGGAGTATTCGTGCTGTGAAGCGAAAGCCGCATGGTCCCCTCCGTGGAGTCATCGTCCCGCGTGAAATGCGGGCTGGCCCAGGATCGATGTTGGAGTTCAGCGCAGGAGTGGTGCTGTTCCTGTTCCCGGCACGTCGCGAGTCCGCCGACCAGATGGTCGGAAGCCACAGTCAGTCACCGACGGACGTACCACCCCTGCGTTCCTGACTATTCATCGGACTGCTATGATCCGCACAAGCCGAATTTCTGGTACCACTCGTCCGCGGCAGGGACGTCTGGTCCGGTTGTGACGGATCTGCCGGTTGGGTATTCATCAAAAGAGTCGCATTTGGCTCAAGATTCAGGAGCTTCGCGATGCGCTACCCGGTTTCCCCAGGAGTGCCACTGTTCAACCTTGCGTTGCTGCTGGCGATCGCCATCCCCGCGGCCTCAAGTGCGCGGCATGCGCCGGCGGGCGACGAACGGTCGGTGACGGCGACGGCCGGCGTAGAATCTGATGCGGCACCGAAAGCAACAGCACCGGCTGCCGCGCGCGGTGGCGAACTCACTCGCTTCAATCCACTGATCGGATCATGGCGCGGTGTCGGTCAGCCGCAGCGAGGCTCACGACGCGGCGCGTGGACGGAAACCGTCGCGGGCAACTGGAACTTCGCTGATGAGCAGCCAGCGATCGTCCTGACGTCGACTGATGGGAAGCAGTTCGAATCGCTGCGACTGTCTGTTCATCCGGATCAGCCTGTCCTGCAGTTGAAGCAGATTCTGGGAGACGAAACCCGGATCTTCACAGGCCCGTTGCCGGAGTCCTGGCCGGGGCAGATTCAGTTAATCACGGAAGCCGACGATGACGGTTCGGTGTATCGGTGCTCGATCGAGCAGCTGAGCGATATTCGCCTGGTCGTGCTGCTGGAACAGCGCAGCACGCCGACCGGCAGTTTTCGTCGCGTTGCCGGCATCGGCTATACCCGTGAAGGACGAAAGCTTGCGGAAGCCGGGGGTGGGCAGCGCAAATGCGTTGTCACGGGCGGGCTGGGAACGATTGCCGTCATGCATGAAGGCAAGACCTGGTACGTCTGTTGCGAAGGCTGCCGTCAGGTGTTTGAGGCATCGCCGGGCGAGATCATCGACGAGTATCGTCGGTCGCTGGCCGCCGCAGCGGATCGACGTCCCGACGCAGCGCCGTGACTTTTCCGTCGGCAATTCCCGACCTGGGCCGGTGGGAGGTGACGCGTGGTCACTGCGTTGAATTCCCGGATGGGCACAGATAGTGTCCGTCTCCCTGTCGCAACGCAATTCCCGGATGTCCCTGCCTGAATCACCCATTGGTCCCGAGTTCCGCGTTCGCGCCGATTCAGCGGGGCTGTGACCCAACACCATGTTTCGATATCTGGGCCATTTCACTTCCCATCGCGCACCAGTCGTCATCGCCGTCTGGGTGACGGTGCTGGTGGTTGCGATGATGGCTGCGCCGGACTGGCTGAGCGTCGCAGAGAACGGCGAGTTTGCTTTTCTGCCGGAGGATTCTCCCAGCCGCATCGCCGCAGCGGAGTTTCGTAAGGCGTTTCCGGAACAGAGTCTGGCCAGCAATGTGGCTCTCGTGCTTCGCCGCGAAACGTCCAACCAGGGCCTGAGTGACAGCGACCGGGTTTTCATTTCCGAAGTTCTGATCCCGGAACTGCGCGCGATCGCCGGCTTTTCGGAAGGCAAAGATACACCCGGAGGAGAAGACGAAGTCGACGCAGCTGAGACTGATGGCGCTGCTGGCGAAGAACAGGACACCAACACAGGCGGGGCTGCGTCGGAGTCCAGGTCGGTCGTGAACAAGCTGAGTTGGTTTGGCGTGAATCCCTACGTCGGCGACTTGTATGACAGCAAAGATGGTCAGGGATCGCTGATCGTGCTGGAACTGAAGTCGGAGTTTCTGGATCAGGCCAACAACAACCTGATTGCTGAAGTGGAAGATTTTCTGAAGGAACTGCGGCGCGAGC
>CAZHET010000607.1:0-3796 GCA_964531585.1 uncultured Planctomycetaceae bacterium
CAGTCCGTGGCCGCCATTCTGCTGATCGCCTCGGACGAAACGGTGCGACTTCCCGGAGCGACCTCTACGACGGTCAGTACGCTGGCTGCGTCACCGGTGTTTGCCCCCGTGCTCTCACGGCGCACCGGAGAATCGATGGCATATCGTCGGCTGGCGGGAGCGTGGGTGCTGCGTCAGGGCATCGCTCCGCAGCGTCCTCTGTTGTTGGCTCAGACGTACGAACTTCCCGAAGGTCCGATGCTGGCTCGCCGAGTTCTGAAGACCGCCCTGCGAGGGGCCAACGGCTGGTACGCATTGACGCTGCTGGGCGAACAGGGCACGGTTCAGGATCTGCCGCTGCTGGAATCTCTGTTCAACAACGCGTCGATGTTGTACGCCGCAACGCAAAGCCCGGACGAGAATTCTTACCGCGTGCAGGTCGGCGATGTGGCTCTGGCCGCTGCGATTCGTCTGCGAGGCGAAGACCCGCGTCGGTTCGGATTTCCGGATGCGACTCCCGGTCGGCCGTGGTCGTTTGCCGTGGATTCCACCGGCTTCGCGAACGCTGCCGCTCGAACGGCGGCCCTGCAGAAGTATGGCAAACGGTTTTCGAACAGGCCGGACGATCCGCAGCCATAGCGCTCCGCCGCAGCCGGTGCGGATGCGTGTGATCTTCGTGGTTTGCTGACGGTTGCTCTTTTGCATCGGCGTCAGCACCATACACCGCCCGAACATAAGGCGAGCGGCGGATGAAGAATCACCTGCCGTCAGACGGACATTCCTGTCCATCGTCTGCTGAACGGACAGGAATGTCTGTTCTACCGGTAAACTCTCACATGCCGGGCGCCTCAGGACCATCGCGCGCCTTCGCGCCGTGAAGCGACGACGAAACAACATGCATCCGATACTTACTCCCGCTTTGGAGCACCTGACCACCGGCCAGAATCTTTCTTCGGAAACGGTGCGGCAGTGCATTGGCGCGATCATGGACGGCGGCTGCAGCGATGTGACGGTTGCAGCGTGGCTCACCGCCATGGCGTGCAAGGGACCGGCCGCGATTGAACTGGTCGGTGCGGCTGAGGCGATGCGAGATCGCGCGGCCCGGATCGCCACTCGGCGACGTCCGTTGCTGGACACCTGCGGCACGGGAGGCGACCGGCTGCACACGTTCAACATCAGCACGGCCACGGCGATCGTTGCGGCGGCGTGCGGAGTCAACGTCGCGAAGCATGGCAATCGCAGCGTCAGCAGCAGCAGCGGTTCGGCCGATGTTCTGGAAGCTTTGGGAGTCAACATTCAGCTCACTTCCGACCAGGCCGCTCGCTGCCTTGACGAAATCGGTATTGCCTTCTGCTTTGCTCCGCTGCTTCACGGCGCGATGAGACATGCGGCACCGGTTCGCAAAGGTCTGGGCATTCCCACGATCTTCAATCTACTGGGACCGCTGACCAATCCGGCCGGAGCGCAGCATCAGCTTGTGGGTGCCAGCAGCAACGAACGAGCGCGGCTGCTGGCATCGGCGCTCAGTGTGCTGGGCTGCCGCAAAGCGCTGGTTGTGTGCGGAAACAACGAACTGGACGAAGTGTGTCTGTGGGGCCCCACTGTCGTTTATGAAGTGCATTCCGGCAGTGTGGAACCTCTGCAGTGGCAGCCGGACGATTTCGACCTGCCACCCTGCGACGTGCTTTCGCTGCGAGTCAAGTCGGCCGAACAAAGTGCCGCGGTGATTCGGTCGGTGCTGAGCGGTCAGGACTCTCCGGCGACGAACATCGTCATCGCCAACGCCGCGGCGGCACTACTGGCGGCGGAAGGAGCTGACTCGCTGACTCACGCGGTGCGGATGGTCCGCACGGCTCTCAGCGACGGCATTGCCGAAGCCAGACTGAACGACCTTGTCGAATGGACGCAGGCCGTCGCCACGCCGTCCGGTTAGAAGCGGGATTTTTGCCACACATGCATACCTCCGCCATTCAGCGAATCGCCGTGATCGGACTGGGCCGTTTCGGCATGGCGCTCGCCCGTCGCCTGTCCATGCACGGGGCCGAAGTCATTGCCATCGACAACGACGAAGCGATCGTCAACGATGTCAGTGAAGACGTGGCGATCGCCGTGCGACTGGATTCCACCGACGAAACCGCGCTGCGAAGTCAGGAAGTCGAACGAGTGGACTGCTGCGTCGTGTCGATCGGCGAAAACTTCGAAGCCGCGCTGCTGACCACCGTCATCTGCAAGAAACATCTGCAGGTACCGCGAGTCATCTGCCGCGCTCAAACGGCGTTTCATGCCGAGATTTTCCGCCAGATCGGAGCGGACGAAGTGATTCAGCCCGAACAGGATGCCGGCGACATGCTCGGCCGCCGGCTCGCTCACCCGCGAATCGACGACTACATCCAGCTTGCCGACGGCTTTACGATTCTGGAACTGAAAGCCCCGCGGAAATTCGTTGGACGGACCGTTCGCGAAATCGACCTGCGGTCTGCGTATGAAGTCAACCTGATTGCCATCCGACGGCAGTTCTCGCAGCCTGCAGCAGATGAAGCGCCGGAACGATTAACCACGCGACTGATCAGCGTGCCAGGGCCGAACGACCGGATCGAAGCCACCGACGTCCTGCTGCTGGCCGGTGCCGAAGAATCGCTGTCGCGTCTGCCACAGGAATGACAATGTCTCCGCCCGCGCCGGACAGCACGCGACACGCGACACCGGACGTTTACGCTCCGCCAGCCGATGAACGTACCGCTCCGCGAGCTGTGTACTTTCATGTGCCGTTTTGTCTGCACCGCTGCGGGTACTGCGACTTCACGCTGGTTGCTGACCGCGATGAGCTGATCCCGGCATGGCTGGAAGCGTTGAGCAACGAGCTTGCGACTCAGCACCAGGTCTGCCAGGTCGATACGATCTTCGTCGGTGGCGGAACACCCACTCACCTGCCGCCCGCCGATCTGGACTCATTCCTGCAGCTTGTCCGCCGGTACTTCTCGCTGAACCCCGGCGGCGAATTTTCCGTCGAAGCCAATCCCGATGGACTTGATTCCGCGCGACTTGACGTGCTGACACGTTACGGCGTGAATCGCCTGAGTCTCGGACTGCAAAGCTTCGACGACGCGGTCCTGAAAACGCTGGAACGGCAGCACACGACCGGCGACGCGATCGACTGCATTCACCGCTGCCGCGACGCCGTCCCGAACCTGTCCATCGATCTGATCTTTGGCGTCCCCGGCCAGTCGCACGACTGCTGGGACGCGACTCTGCAGCAGGCCGTGCAACTGCCGGTGACCCACATTTCCACCTATGGGCTGACGTTCGAGACCGGCACAGATTTCACTCGGCGACTGCGTCAGGGAACGCTCACTTCGCTGCCGGATGAAACCGAACGCAGCATGTACGCCGCGACAATGGACCGATTGCCCGCTGCTGGTTTCGAGCACTATGAAATTTCCAATTTCGCCAGACCTGGCTTCCGCTGTCGACACAACGCGGTGTACTGGAACGCCGGGGAATACTTCGCATTCGGCCCGGGAGCCGCTCGCTACGTGAATGGCGTGCGCAGCACGAATCGCCGGAACACGGTGGCCTGGATCAAACATTGGAAGTCCTGCGAACCGACGCTGCAGGATGTCGAATCGCTGACCGGCGAGCAGCGCGCCCGCGAAGCCATCATGCTCGGCCTCCGCCTGGTCACCGGCTTCCACCTGCAGACGTTCGCGGACCGGTTTGAAGTCTCGGTTCAGGCACTTGCCGACGACGCACTCACAAGGAACATCGACGCCGGCATGGTGGCGATCACGAACGGCTGCCTGCACCTGACTCGCGAGGG
>CAZHET010000608.1:0-3785 GCA_964531585.1 uncultured Planctomycetaceae bacterium
CTCCGGTTGTTGCCGCTCCGATTGTTGCCGCTGATGAACCGGGGCTAGCGCCCTGCGGCTCGCGGGTCGATTCTTATCGGACGCTTGCCTTAGTGGCATTGCTCACTTGCCTGAGCGTCCTTCCTTCGACTTCGAACGCCGACGACACGCCCGAATTCAACCGCGATGTCCGTCCGCTGCTTTCCGATCGCTGCCTGGCCTGCCACGGACCCGATGAACACGAACGCCAGGCCGACCTGCGGCTCGACGACTTCGAGAGCATGACCGCAGAACGCGGTGATCACCGCGTGATCGTGCCGGGCGATCCGGACGCCAGCGAACTGCTTGCTCGCATCACGTCCGACGACGACTCCCTCAGAATGCCGCCACCGGATTCCGGGAAGGCGCTTAACGAAGAAGAAATCGACATCCTTCGCCGCTGGATCGCAGCCGGAGCGACGGTCGAAACTCACTGGGCCTATGTTTCGCCCGAACGGCATCCCACGCCGGCCCCGATCAAAAAGGACTGGTCGAGCAACTGGGTTGACGACTTCATCCTTCATCGGCTGGAATCCGAGGGGCTTGCCCCGTCGGCCGACGCCGACACGGTGACGCTGGTCCGCCGACTGTACTTCGACCTGACAGGACTGCCTCCTTCCCCGCAGGTTGTTGACATATGGGCCAGGCGGATTGACTCTCGTTCCGAGGCTCTGCATCGGAACGCACTGCCAGGAGGCTCTGCCTCCGTGCCCCGAAACCCACCCGAAGCGCAGGCAGAGCCTGCCAGGCAGCCGGTTTCAGGGCAGAGCCCTGGAACCAGAAGTGAAGCCGTCGCCGAACTGGTCGATCACCTGCTGGCCACTGACGCGTGTGCTGAACGCCTCGCGATGTACTGGCTGGACCTCGTGCGCTTCGCCGACACCGTCGGCTATCACGGCGATCAGGACCACAACATCTCGCCCTACCGCGACTGGGTGATTGATGCGTTCGCCAACAACATGCCGTTTGATCAGTTCACGCGAGAACAGCTTGCCGGCGACCTGCTGCCCGACGCCGACACCGATCAGAAAATCGCCACCGGCTATAACCGGCTGCTGCAGACGTCGCACGAAGGTGGCGTCCAGCCGAAGGAGTACCTGGCGATCTACGCGGCCGACCGCGTTCGCAACGTGTCTGTCGTCTGGATGGGAGCGACCGTCGGGTGTGCTCAGTGTCACGACCACAAGTTCGACCCGTACACGGCGAAGGATTTCTATTCACTGGCTGCATTCTTCGCCGACGTCGATGAAGCTCAGCACTTCAAGGTTGGCAGTAATGCCCTGCCGACGGCACGGCCTCCGGAAATCAAAGTTCACACACGACGCGAACGAGACCGACTGGCGGAACTTCAACAACAACTCGCAGATGTGTCCGCTCAACTGGAAGCGTCACCGGGCGATGAAGCCCTGACCGCACAGAAAAAGCAGCTCGGCTTCGCCATCGAAGACCGCAATGCAGCAAAACGCACGACGATGATCACCGTCGCAATCGAACCTCGCACGATGCGGGTCCTCCCGCGCGGCAACTGGCTGGATGACAGCGGAGATCTTGTCCAGGCGGCGGTGCCCGTGTTTCTTCAAACGTTCCTTCTCCACCGAGGGGGAGAAGGTGGCCGGAGGCCGGATGAGGGGAACAGCGGCAGGTCCGCATCCCCTCCCCCTGGCCCTCTCCCCTTCGAAGAGGAGAGGGGACAGCGGGAGCGCCTCACCCGTCTCGATCTCGCCCACTGGCTGACCGACGCCGACAAAGGCACCGGCCTGCTGACCGCGCGAGTCTTCGCGAATCGGTTCTGGTATCTGCTGTTCGGCAACGGTATTTCCCCATCGCTGGATGACTTTGGTGGCCAGGGGTTCCCGCCCGAACATCCGGAACTGCTTGACCGGCTGGCTCTCGAATTCGTAGACAGCGGCTGGGATGTGAAGCACATGCTGAAACTCATCGCCACCAGCCGCGCGTACCGGCAGTCTTCCGCCTGGACTGACGAGCTTCGACAGCGTGATCCCGCAAACCGGCTGTTCGCGCGCCAGAGTTCCTTCCGTCTTCCCGCAGAGTCGATTCGTGACACGGCACTTGATGTCTCCGGGTTGCTGGTCAGGAAAGTCGGCGGCCCCAGCGTCAAGCCGTATCAGCCGGCCGGCTACTACCGTCACCTGAATTTTCCGGAGCGTACCTACAGTCACGACAAGGACGAACGCCAGTGGCGGCGAGGGCTTTACGTTCACTGGCAGCGGCAGTTTCTGCACCCGATGCTGTTGGCCTTTGACGCTCCCACGCGGGAAGAATGCACGGCTCAACGTCCGGAAAGCAATACGCCCCTGGCAGCGCTGACGTTGTTGAATGATCCGACCTTCGTCGAAGCCGCCAAAGCCTTTGCCGCCCGCGTGCTGACCGAATGCAGGTCGAAAACGGACGACGACCGCATCCACTTCGCTATGCAGCTTGCTGTTTCCTGCAATGCCGATGAGACTGAAATGTCCGTTTTTCGCAGGCTGCTGAACGATTCGAGAACCGACTATCAAACCAACGTCGAAGCAGCCCAACTGGCCGCTTCCGCGGGCCTGACAAAGACACCACCCGACATCGACGCTGTCGAACTGGCGTCCTGGATGACGGTCACGCGAGCGATGCTGAATCTGGACGAGACAATCACACGAAACTGACCGGAATGCCTTCGCCAGGAGACTGATGCAATGTCTGTCCACGAAATTCTTCAACCGACGGAACAACAGGATGGTTCCGTTCCGCCGCTGGAAAACGGCGACCGGCTGACCGCAGACGAATTCCTGCTGCGGTACGAAGCCATGCCCGAAGGCACTCAGGCCGAGCTGATCGAAGGAGTTGTCTATATGCTGCAGCCTGTTTCCGCCGGAGGTCACGGAGAACCACATTTCCGCCTGAATGGCCTACTGGGGCTTTACGAACTGGAAACACCGGGCGTCACCGGTGGAGACAACTCCACGCTGAAACTTGACCTCAAGAACGTGCCACAGCCCGACCTCTACCTGCGAATCGATGCGGAATGTGATGGCCAGGCAAAGCTCATCAATGACTACGTCGTCGGCGCTCCGGAACTCGTCGCGGAAATCGCCGCCAGCAGCGCCAACTACGACCTCCACGACAAACTTCAGGCCTATCAGCGAAATCAGGTTCAGGAATATATCGTCTGGCGCACCTGGGACCGGGCAATTGACTGGTTCGTCTCCAGGGACGGCACATTTGTTACACTCTCTCCGGACGCCGACGGAATTCATCGAAGCCTGGTCTTTCCCGGCCTTTGGCTCGACACGGCCGCGATCATCCGCCGGGATCGAACACGAGTCCGGGAAGTGCTTGAGCAGGGGATCGCCAGTGAGAAACACAAGGCGTTCGTTCAGGAGCTTCAGGGCAGGCGCAAAGCCAAAAGCGGGCATCCGCGCGATGAGTGAATACCGCTAACACTAAACAAGTCGCAAGAAGACACGTCATCTATGAAACCGTCAATCCACAACCACCTCCAGCGCCGCACGTTTCTCAGCCAATCCGGAATCGGTGTCGGCAGCGCCGCTCTGACCACACTGATGGCCGGGGGTGAAGCGTTCGCCGCTGACGATCTCAATTCCGGTCAGCCCGGTCTTCCGCAACTCCCTCCGCGGGTCAAACGAGTCATTTTTTTGTGCATGGCCGGAGGGCCGTCGCACCTGGAGACGTTCGACTACAAGCCAAAGCTGCAGGAAATGGATGGGCAGCCGATGCCCGAGTCCTTCACCGCAGGTCAGCCGATTGCTCAG
>CAZHET010000609.1:0-3778 GCA_964531585.1 uncultured Planctomycetaceae bacterium
CGGCTGAGTCTCGGCGACTCGTCGCGCTTCCGCTTCGGCAAGGCGATTCTGCAGTTCACCAACACCGCCGACTTCGATCAGCCCCAGCACCAGAATCGTCAGACATCCGGCGATCATCACCGCGCACTGGATCATGTCCGTGTACACGACAGCCGCCAGCCCGCCGACGAACGTATATCCGCCGACAAGGACCGCCGTCACGATCACGCACGCTGCCTGGTTCCAGCCAAACACGGCGGACATCATCTTCGCCGAAGCCAGCAGCATGATGCCCAGGTTGCACGCCATGAACAGCAGCCAGCAGACCGCCATGACGGCTCGCACACCCCCGTTGTAGCGCCGTTCCAGAAATTCCGGAACGGTGTACACTCCCGCGCGGTAGAAGAACGGAATGAACACGAATGCTCCGACAATCATCGCCGGCACACAGCCAATCCATTCGAAGTTGGCGACCGCCATGCCATAACTGTAGGCCGCTCCGCCGACGCCGATGATGTCCGTACCACCGATGTCAGTGGCAACCAGAGACATCCCGATCGCCCACCACGGCAGCCGGCGTCCGGCCAGAAAGAAGTCGGCTCCGGTCTTCATCCGCCAGCCGATCGCCACACCAAGTGCGATCGTTCCGATCAGGTACAGCGCGATTACGATGTAATCAGGCAGAGTCAGCACGTTCGTTGCGGCAAGGTTCACAGACACGGAATCCTTCGGACGGCAGATTGGTTTCGCCAGACTGTACCGTGAACCGCGGCGAAGTTTCAGCGACCACGGCCGGTTCACAATTCAAAGTCTTTCGTGCACAGTTCGGATCGCCACAACTGACGCGGGCTTGATCCGCACGGCATGGATGACCGGTCCGAAATCCTGTTCGCCGGCAGCCATCCGCTGAACCCTGTCCGGCTCGCGAGTCGCACGGCACCGCCGCGGTGGACCGAGCCTTGGTTTGCCTGATGGCTGTCCGAGCCTGAGTGGACTGCCGCTTCAAACTTCAACGGTTCAAAGCCTGAACCCGTTTTCCCCGCCGCGACGGATCGGCTAACCTGCCGCACAACCCCGCCGGAAAGTCGCCCGCCCATGCCGCCAGCGCTGATCGACACTCATTGCCATCTGGACGCCGAAGCCTTCCAGCAGGATCTGGACGACGTCATTCAGCGAGCCGTCGACAGCGGAGTCCGGCAGATCCTGACGATCGGAATCACCGTCGAAACCAGTCAGGCCGCTGTGTTGCTGGCAAACCGCTTCGAATGTGTCTCCGCCGTCGTGGGAATTCAGCCGAACTACGCTCACGAAGCCAAACCCGGCGACTGGGAGAAGATCGTTGATCTGGCCGACCATCCTCAGGTTGTCGCCATCGGCGAAACGGGGCTCGACCGGTACTGGGACTTTGCGCCCCTGGACACTCAGCAGGAATACTTCGTCCGGCACATTCAGTTGTCGAAAAGCAGCGGCCTGCCGTTTGTCGTTCACTGCCGCGAAGCCGAAGCCGACGTCGTGGCAGTGCTGCAGTCGGAAGCCGCCGACGGCCCGCTGAACGGTGTGATGCATTCATTCTGCGGCGACGCGGAAACCGCAGCAGTCTGCCTGGATCTGGGGATGCACATTTCGTTTGCCGGGATGGTCACTTTTCGGAAAAACGATGCGCTGCGTGAGGTCGCGAAGACCGTGCCGCTGGATCGACTGCTGATCGAAACAGACGCTCCGTACCTGGCACCGCATCCCAACCGCGGCAAGCGAAACGAACCGGCATGGGTGCGACTGACGGCCGAATGTCTCGCCGACGTGCATGGGATTTCGATGGACGAACTGGCGGCCGCCACGACCGAGAACGCCAGGCGGCTCTTCCGGCTCTGACACGATGTGCCAGCGCCGGAACAGCCTTCGGCAGCAAACATTCGGCAGCACTACGACCGTTTCGTCCATCTGTGTTTCGGCGCGCTGCTGATCGTTCCGGCACGAGACCTTGCCGTGCAGTGTGGTCGTCTGACCGCCGGCTGGTCGCTGGTGTTTGCCGTTTGTGCCGTGACAACCCTGAGCGGGCTCTACGAGATTTTCGAATGGCTGCTGACCGTCGTGATGTCTCCGATCCGCGCCGACGCCTACAATGGTCAGCAGGGCGACGCGTGGGACGCCCAGAAAGACATGGCTCTGGCTTTCGCAGGCAGCCTGCTGACAGTGATCCTGCTGGCTGTTTGCAGGAAGGGGCGCGAACCGGCAGGCAAGCCGGTGGGTTAGCGTCTGCCAGGGTCGCATACGCGGAGCATCCGTGGCGCGGTTGGGCTAAGGCGAAACAACACCTTACATGTTGCGGATGCATGCATCGGAAGGCGGCGAGTTGCTGCACGCCGATGAAACGAATCATAGCAGCTGCCGAATGAGGGCGGGCACTGTTGGTTGAATTGTCAGCAAACTCCCGGTTGTCAGCGGTCTGATGGTCCGGGAATATGTGAAAGGCGCTTCATGAAGGTTGAAGGATACGCAGAACTGAACGTCTATCAGCGAGCGTATGCCGCAGCGATGGATCTGTTTCACATCAGCCGGTCTTTCCCTCCGGAAGAACAGTATTCGCTGACAGATCAAATCCGGTGTTCGTCACGGGCAGTCTGTGCAAATCTTGCGGGGGCGTGGGCGAAGCGAGATTCTCGCAGTGCCTTCGCTGCAAAGATCACTGATGCGGCCATGGAAGCGGCAGAGATTCAGTGCTGGATTCGCTTCGCGACTGACTGTCAGTACCTGAATGCAAAGGCGGGAAACACGATGCACGAAGAGTACGACGAAATTATCGCAATGCTTGCCGCCATGCTGCGCAATGCCGACAAGTGGCTGATCGACTGAATCTCTCAGATCGCTCAACCAGCTCCCGCGTTTCGCTCCAACAGGAGACGGCTCGGATTGTTTGCCTGCTTCAGTCAATGTCACGTTCCTGCCCTCGCTTCTTTCCAGCGAAAGGCGCCCCGACTTCTGTTCTGCGGACCCACCCGCGAGGTCTTCACAAAACCGGGACTGGCTCCCGGACGAAGCAATAATGGCGTCGAATGATGGACGTGCGAGGGTGCCTGTCCCGATTTTGTGTGGCTGGCGTCTCGCGCTGATCCACCGCTGTCACGAAACTGGAGTTCATGGAGGAACAGGGTCGAGACGGAGGCCGACCTGATTTCGCTTCGTCCCAGTGTGAAACGCGGCCTGCCGTTTGGCGAGGACACCTGGACAAAAAGCAACGCCTTCGCCTGGGGCTCGAAACCAGGCCCCGGCCCCAACGAAGACCGCGTGAACAGAAGGATCCAGTAAACAGACCCGACCCTGTCGCCTTTTCTTGCAACATCAACACACAAGGGCACCGTCTGTCGCAGACGGTGCCCAGTGAAGGCGGTTTCGTGGACTCGCAAGGGTGCCACCCTTTCGAACTCTCTGACTCTCTCGTTAACAAGCGCCACTCCTTAACAACCCGGTTGCTCTCGGACCCCGGGAGAGAGTTGCGGAATGGCGACAGACAGTTGAAGATTGTTGATACAAAAAGGCCGCGTGGAGCGTTCGACACGGTCATCCAACCGAGCTACCAGCACCACGCGGTCTTAGGGTGAGATTTTGCTGGTCAGGATTTCTCCTGGTCAGACAGGGAAACGATCTGTTCCGTCTGGATCTCCGGGCATGATCTTCCATACCAGCGGAATTCAGGGCCAGGCGAAAGCCGTTGTTGTTCGTGCGGTTCGTCGGGTCGTTCGTGTTGCGGTTCGCCGTCCGGCAATTCGCCGCGTCGTTGTTCCAACTGCCGCCACGGTTC
>CAZHET010000610.1:0-3776 GCA_964531585.1 uncultured Planctomycetaceae bacterium
TCCCATGTCGTGCGTGATCAGCAGAACGGACGTTCCCGTGCGTTGACGAAGTTCGTTCATCAGTTTCAGGATCTGCGCCTGAATGGTGACATCCAGTGCCGTGGTCGGTTCGTCGGCGATCAGAATCTCCGGTTCACAGGCCAGTGCCATCGCGATGACAATTCGCTGTCTCATGCCGCCGGACAACTGGTGCGGGTATTCCGAGTATCGGCTGGCCGGGTTGGGGATTTCGACCATTTCGAGCAGTTCCAGCACTCGCTGCTTCCGCTGCCGGCGATTCAGCCGGGTGTGATACTTCAGTGCTTCATCAAGCTGCCAGCCGATCGTGAAGACCGGATTCAGTGCGGTCATCGGTTCCTGAAAAATCATCGCGATGCGGTTCCCACGAACGTCGCGCATCTGACGGTTGCTGTATTGCAGCAGGTTGTCACCGTCGAGCAGAACCTCGCTGCCGTCGCCATACTCGGTGACGTGCTCCGGCAGCAGTCGCATGAGAGACTTGCACGTCACGGATTTGCCGCATCCGCTTTCGCCGACGATCCCGAGTGCCTCGCCCCTGAAGACGTCGAACGAGACATTGCTGACAGCCGTCACAAGTCCGTGATCCGTGCGAAAGCTGGTGGTCAGACGGCGCACAGAAAGCGCCACGTCCGCGCCGTTCGCTGCGTTTCGTGTGGTTGCGGATGAAGTGCCGGCAATGGACGACATGAGATGGCTTCGCTGGTGAAGGTACAGACGCAGAGGCCGGGTGGATCGTCGGCAATCGCGACGCGTCCACCGCAGCGACGCAGCAAACGATGCAGATTCACTGCGCGAATTGCAATCGATGGGCTCAGCGCGCTGGCCTCGGTTTTTGCAGCCGGGAAACGAGCGAGCCGCAGCGCATTGGTGGTCCGTCTGGCCTGATTGGATGAATGCCAATCTGCGACCGACGCTCGGGAGGCCGGGAATTGGGAGGCCGGCAATTGGGAGGGCGAGGCTCCTGCTGAGCCACGCCTGCTGTGCGCTGATTACGCTGAATCAGACATCCACGGCCTTCGCGCGCGGCGGGGAAGAACGTGTCCACACGTCTTCCTGAATCAGATACACACACGGGACGAGAACCAGTGTGATCGCGGTGGCGAATACGGTTCCGAAGCCGAGCGAGATCGCCATCGGAATGATGTATTGCGCCTGCAGTGACTTCTCGAAGATGATCGGGATCAGGCCGCCGAATGTCGTGGCTGTGGTCAGCAGGATCGGGCGAAATCGTCGAACTCCGGACTGCAGAATCGCCTCATGCGCCGACTGATCGCCGCGGTATCGGTTGGCGCAGTCGATCATGATCAGCGAATCATTGACGACCACTCCGGCCAGCGCGATTACGCCCATGAGGCTGATCAGCGACAGGTCATAGCCCAGCAGCATGTGCCCGAGTACAGCTCCGACGATGCCGAAGGGAATCGCCAACAGGACGATGAATGGCTGAACGTAGCTGCGGAACGCGATCGCCAGCAGCGCGTAGATGACGACAAGTGCCATGCTGAACCAGCCCCGGAGCGACGCGGTGGCCTGCCTCATTTCTGCATTGCTGCCTTCGAAGCTCCATGTAATCCCGGGGTAATCCTGACGCTGTTCTTTCGGCAGCTTGACGCGAACTTCTGTTTCATTCGTCCCGCGCATCAGCCGCAGAGCCAGTGAACCAAAAAACGCGCCGCGCAACTGCTGTCTGACCCATGCGTCGGTCAGTCCCAGAGCGCGGCCTTCCGGGCGAAGTCGAAAGTCAATCTGAATCTTGCCCTTGTTGTAGTTGTCATTTACATCGCGCGTGTTGGAAAACTGCTCCATGCGTTCGACAAATGCCTGACTGGCCTTTTCCAGCACGTCGATGTCGCCATGACTGAGGGCGACACTGATGTCCTTGCGAAAACCGCCGGGGCCGCTTTCGGCTTCGAACGTGACCTGATCCACTCCGGGCAGGTCACCGATGGAATCCCGCCAGAGTTCGATCACCTGGTTGGCGGTCATCTCGCGCTGCTCCGGCGGCTTCAGGACAATTTCCACGTCGATGAAATTCCGGCCGCGTACGTTCGTCTTGATGCCTTCTGCCACTTCGTACAGGTTGTGTTCCTCGAACATCCGCACGGTTCCCGCGGCGTCGGCGATTCCGTTGAGATCAGGACCGAGATCCGACGCTTCGCGCCGCACCACCGCGCAGGCGGTCCGATCGAACATGTTGCGGAATACCGTGCATCACCGGCAGAAACGGCATCTGCTCTCACCGCGAGGTCCGGTTGGCCGATCTTTGAAACGCCTGCCCGGTGCCCCAATGTACCGCTCAGTGACTAACTTCTTCGCAGCCGCGGAAGAATCGCCGAACTGCGGCGGCACAGGCTGCCGCCACAATACCGGAACGAACGCGACGGTCACCGCCTGTCCATCGACGCGAGGCCGGGACGGCCACCGAATCATGAATCGTACGGGCTACGCGAAGATGTCGCTGATGACTCTGCCGTACAGATCCGTCAGGCGGAAGTCGCGGCCTGCGTGGCGGTAGGTCAGCCGTTCGTGGTCAATGCCCAGCAGGTGCAGAATCGTCGCGTGCAGGTCGTGCATGTGGATCTTGCCTTCCACTGCGTGATGACCGATTTCGTCCGTATTGCCGTATGCCAGTCCGGGTTTGACGCCGCCCCCCGCAAGGAACACGGTAAAGCCCCGAGGATTATGGTCGCGACCGTCGCCGCTTTGTGAAAACGGCGTCCGCCCGAACTCGCCGCCCCACCACACCAGCGTGTCTTCCAGCAGGCCGCGCTGTTTCAGATCTGCCAGAAGTCCCGCGACCGGTTTGTCGGTCGCTCGAGCGTGGTCCATGTGAGCCGGCATGTTGGAATGCTGATCCCAGCGCGGGTTTGGGGATTCGTCGGCGTAGTTCACCTGCACGAAGCGGACTCCCGCTTCTGACAGCCGGCGAGCCATCAGGCACTGCTTGCCGAACTCGTCAGTCGGCTTTACGCCGATGCCATACATTTGCAGCGTCGCCGCGGTTTCCTGCTTCAGATCCAGAACTCGCGGAGCATCCGCCTGCATTCGCCACGCCAGTTCGTAGCTGCGAATCACCGCTTCCAGGCGATTGTCCTGTTCACTTCGGCGCTGCAACTGAGCGTGGTTTAGCTGTTGAGTGAGTTCAAATCGCTGCTGGGTCTGTTCCGAGTTCAGCTTCGCGTTGCGGATGTGGGAAATCGTCATGTCGTCAACCGGCCGGTACGCTCGACCGATCGCCGTGCCCTGAAACACGGCCGGCAGAAACGCGTTCGAATAGTTTCGAGGGCCGCCTTTGGTATCCGACGGCTGCAGCTGCACGAAGCCAGGCAGGCTTTGGTTTTCCGTCCCCAGCCCGTACATCAGCCACGACCCCAGCGATGGCCGCACCAGATTGGTGGCTCCGGTATGCATGAACAGCGTCGCCGGCCCGTGAGCGACTCCGTCAGTATGCATGCCCTTCAGGAAGCAAAGGTCGTCGACGTGCCTGGCGATGTGTGGAAACAGCTCGGAAACCTGCTGGCCGCATTCGCCGTACTGACGGAACTTCCACAGTGGCTTCATCAGAGTCCGCTGGCTCACTTGACCGAACGTTCCGAATCGGACTCCGGTGAAGTCGATGCCCGTCCGGTCTCGACGGATGAGTTCCGGTTTCAGATCGAATGAATCGACATGGCTGGGACCTCCCTGCATGAAGATGAAGATGACCCGCTTCGCCCGCGGCGGAAACATCGGCCGCTTTTCGACGAGCGATTCGG
>CAZHET010000611.1:0-3772 GCA_964531585.1 uncultured Planctomycetaceae bacterium
GGATACTTCAACGATCCGCTTCCGACACGTCCGTGACGAACGCGAGTATCAGCTGAGAGTCGACGAGATTGAGGCCTCTTACAGAATGACACGAGACTCAGATCCACCCGGCGAATCTACAGTCACCAGCACTGGTCCGCCGGAACGCCGCGTGATCGAGTATGGGCGCAACTGGATGGAAAAGGAAAAGGAAACCACGATTCGCTACGTTCGAGGCAGGCGTGTTCGCAGCAGCATGCCCGTTCGGGACAAGGACGGTCAGTCCCGAATGGTTCCCAGAACGCGACGCTCGCGGACGTTTGTTCGTCTTGATGGCAATCTCATGATTCACGGGGATACCGACGCCGTGTTTGATATTCCCGCCAGGTCACTCGTTCGTCGAGCCGACCTGCGCGACGACGATTGGACGCTGTACGTCGACGTCGCCGGAATTTCCGGACGTACCCGCGAGCGTATCTGGGAGCAACTGCTGGCCGTGAACAATACCGCGCTGCAGCAGTTCGATGATGAAAATGACACGGACTACCAGGCTCGCCGAAAGCTTGGCGAGAACCGCATTGAACTGACCCGGGCTGCCCTGTTCGACGTGGACAGTGCATGGATTTCGGTCAACTGTCGCGACGAATCGCAGCCGATTCGCGCGTCCGCCGGCTTTGACGCTGCGCCGGATACGGAACTGCAACGAATGCTGCGGAGGGTTGGACGCGCGCCTTCCCGACTGGCTCCGCTGGCGTCCGACAACGAGGTGTTTTCGCTCCATTGGGCCAGCCGGATTCCCGAACCAACCGTCGAGTTTCTGCGGGCGGTGGCGACAGTGCTCCAAGCGCGATATCCCGGAGCCGACATCCTGAATCTGCTTGACGAAACGATCGACGACGGAATCCTGGAGCTTCGGCTTAGTGGTCGCGCCAATCCGGAACACGGGTTGGCCTGCCTCGGAGCACTGCGCGTCAGCAATCCGTCCGACCGGGATCAGCAGGCATTGTCGCAACTGCTGTTGTTGATCCCGGAACTCGCAGGTCAACAGGTTGTCAGTACACAGGGGCGGTCGTTCATGCGAATCAGCCTCTCTGAGTTGGCGAGTGCGAAGAAGGAATGGCTCTCTGAGTGGGACTTCGTTGAAGTGCCGCAGTATGCGTTCTTCCACCTGAGACAGAACATTCTGTGGTTCGCGGTCGGCGGGTCGAACGCCTGGAAGGTCCTTGACGAAGACCTGACAGCGGTTGAACACAAAGGCGACCAGGAGGAAAGCACGAACACCGGCGGGCCGCAGCCGCTAATGACGCTGCGGCTCAATCTCGAATCCGCGGTTGGCGAAGAGGGCGAGAAAAACGGACTGGGCGACTATCTTGAGAACTTCGAACTGACCTACGCGCGGTGGGCAACCGACCTGTGGTTCGAAATCAGTAACTCGACCCTGCTCCAATTCAAGTTCAGGCCGGAAGTTCCGAAGGACATGGAGTACGAGACGGTCTATCAGCGGGCGCTGGCGGAAAAACCAGCCCGCGCAGAGCTGAAAATCTTTAGTGTGCCGAATGGTCTGCGCGGCGAACTCACGCTCGACCGCAGTCTGGCTTTGCTGTACTGCGGTCGCCTGGCACTCAACGGTCTTGACGCGCACAAGGCTCACATGAAAGCGATGACAGTGAAGCCGAAACCGATCCCGCCGCCACCTGCACCGGGCGGACTGCTCCGCGCATCGCGCGATCGCAATTGACGTGGGTTGCGAGACCGGAGTTTGGGAGCGACAGAAAGCGAAGGGTAAACCGCGAACTGGAAGCGTGACGTTCCACTCACGCCAGAATCCCGTTCACAACTTCCCCATGCACGTCTGTTAGCCGGAAGTCCCGGCCCTGAAAACGGTACGTCAGCCGTTCGTGATCCATGCCCAGCTGATGCAGAATCGTCGCGTTCAGATCGTGAATGTGGACGGGCTTTTCCACTATGTTGTAGCTGAATTCATCCGTCGTGCCGTAGACCGTGCCCGGTTTGATGCCCGCTCCGGCCAGCCAGATACTGAAGCACCGTGGATGGTGATCGCGCCCGTAATTGTCGCGGCTTAGCTTGCCCTGGCTGTAGACCGTGCGGCCGAACTCGCCGCCCCAGATCACCAGCGTGTCGTCCAGCAGACCGCGAGCTTTCAGGTCCTGCACCAGCGCCCACGACGGCTGATCGATATCATGGCACTGCATCGGCAGCGCTTTGGCGACGTCGCCGTGCTGGTCCCAGCCGCGGTGGAAGATCTGCACAAACGGAACATCGCGTTCCAGCATTCGCCGAGCCAGCAGCGCGCTGGCGGCGAATGTTCCGGGCGTTGTCACTTCCGGACCGTACATGTCCAGAACGTGTTTCGGTTCACCGGCGATGCTGGTGAGTTCCGGCATCGACGACTGCATGCGAAACGCCATTTCGTACTGAGCAATCCGGGCCTGAGTTTCCGGATCACCCACGCGGTCCAGCGTCCGGTGATTCATCTCGGCCAGTCGATCCAGCATGCGTCGTCGGGCGTTCCGGCTGACTCCGTCGGGATTCGACAGAAACAGCACCGGATCACCCTCACGGCGCAGAGCGACTCCCGAGTAGCGGCTCGGCAGAAAACCGGTTCCCCACAACCGGTTGTACAGCGCCTGAGCCGTCTGTCGACCGCTCCAGGTTGGCGTCATCACCATGAACGCCGGCAGATCCTTGTTTTCGGAACCGAGCCCGTAACTGAGCCACGCTCCCAGACTTGGACGGCCGGGCAACTGATGACCAGTGCAGATGTAAGTGATCGCCGGGTCGTGGTTGATCGCTTCTGTATGCATCGTGCGAATGATGCACAGGTCGTCAACCATCTTCGCGGTGTACGGCAGCAGCTCGCTGACCCATGCTCCGGACCTGCCGTGCTGAGCAAACCGGAACTTCGACGGAGCAATCGGAAAGCGATCCTGCCCGGACGTCATCGTCGTCAGCCGCTGTCCGTTGCGAACGGATTCCGGCAGATCCTTGTCGTACCAGTTTTCCATTTCCGGCTTGTAGTCGAGCGTATCCTGCTGACACGGAGCCCCCGCCATGAACAGCCACACCGCTCGTTTCGCCTTCGGAGCGAAGTGCCGCAGTCCGTCGGGAACCTCGCCGGCCATCATGCCATTGGCGGCAGAAGACGCCGTCAACGAAGCCAGTGCCGCCCCGCCCAGCCCGAGTGCTCCGCGGGAGAAAAAGTGCCGCCGGGTTTCGACGGTCATGTGTTCATGGAGAAGATTCATGAGTGCTTTCCGATTCAAAAACAGCCTCGCGTGACTGCACCAACAAAATACGCGTCAGGTCCATGGTTTGGCCAGCAAAAGTCCCGAAATGATCAAATAGGGCCAGAGGGACTCGAACTCTGAGCTTTTCCGCTGGGAAACACTCAGGCTCCTCCGATTCTGATGCACATATGATGCATTCTGTCCGCTGGGCGGCCATCCGGCAAGCGATTGCAACCTGCCCCGACCTGCCGTCCGGGGCGCAGCAGCAGCTCATCGCTATCGGCGATGCGACGGTCGAGGAAGGTACTTTTTCAGGCTGACGAGGCGATATTGCACACCCCAATCCTAGGGCGGAGCGTGGGGCCGAGTGGCAATCAGAGAAAGTTCTTGTGATGAGCATCACTCCGGCATTGCTCGATCTGCAACAGACGGCTGCGTACTTGCAGATTTCGGAACGCGCCGTCGAACGCCGTACCGGCCAAGGGCGGCTTCCCGGCTTTCGAAAGCTGTTTCAGACTCAGGCCAGGTGGTCGCGGATCATTCTT
>CAZHET010000612.1:0-3760 GCA_964531585.1 uncultured Planctomycetaceae bacterium
AACGGGCCAGCCGTTCGTCCAGCCTGGGGCATCGCCCCAGGAACGCGGACGAAAAAAATCCGGAGTCCCAACGGGACCGACATTCGACCCGTTGACACGCCTCGCGTTCGCACGTCAGGTGATGTCGAAGAAAAACGAACTGACGTCCCGTTGGGACTCGATCGCGCGTGTGGTCCGGAACCTGGCACGTTGTGCCAGGCTGGATGAATGGCCGTCCCGTTGGGACTGAATTGCGTGGGTGGTTCGGTACCCGGCACGTTGTCCGGTTTGGCCTGAAGCGCGTGGCGTGACCGAACCACGACGACGATGCGATTGCGATTCCGGTCCCATGCGATTGTGACTTCGGCCCAACGGGCCAGCCGTTCGTCCAGCCTGGGGCATCGCCCCAGGAACGCGGACGAAAACACACGGAGTCCCAACGGGACGGCCGTTCGATCCGTTGACACGCCTCGCGTTCGCACGTCAGGTGATGTCGAAGAAGAACGAACTGACGTCCCGTTGGGACTCGATCGCGCCTGTGGTCCGTTACCTGGCACGTTGTGCCAGGCTGGATGAATGGTCGTCCCGTTGGGACTGAACCGCATGGCGTATGATGTCGCATCGAACTGCCGTCTTGTTGGACCTCATTGTTGTTTGGGTTCGGTTACCTGGGGCGGTGCCCCTGGCTCGACGAACGGCCGTCCCGTTGGGTCTGAACGCTGTTCCGACGCCCCGTCCGGTGGGTCTAAGAACGAAGGGACGGACAATTCGGAATTCAGTTCCGTTAGCGCATTCTCAACTTCATCAAGCTGAACGTTTGGGTGCCAGTCGGGCAGCATGTCGTCGTCGTTGATCGGCACGCCGCTGGCTGCCGGTGTGTTGTGTTCGACATCGTCCTCACCAAACCGGAGGTCGGTGCCGTTCCGCTCATTCGCCAAAGACCGGTTGTTGGTTCCATTCCGCTCATTGAATGATGACGGCCGGAATGTGATCCCCGCGACCACAACGAGCAATAATGCTGCTCCGGCACCCAACCAGGCAGGTCGCAACACCCAGTTTCGGACTGGCGGCTTGTAAAGAGTTTCCGGCAGCGGCACTTTCGTCGGCTGCTGCACGTGAGCCAGGCACTCTTCCAATAGCGACGCCACTTCTTCGGCTGATCCGAATCGTTGTGCCGCGTCTTTGCTCAACAATCGATCGATGACGGAACACAGCCACGAAGGCACATCGCTGCGAACTTCCGGGATCGGGCGGTGAGCGTTGTCGGTGATTCTTCGAAGAATACCGTACGGCGTTTCGGCTCGGAACGGCGGATGCCCGGTGCTCATCGCGTACATCACGCTGCCAAGGCTGAACAGGTCGCTGCGGTGGTCGATGGGTTCGCCGCGAGCCTGTTCGGGAGACATGTATTGCGGCGTTCCCGCGATGACTCCGCTGCGAGTCAGACTGGCGTCGTCGGCCGCTCGGGCGAGTCCAAAGTCGGTAATCATGACTCGCTCGACATTTTCCGGCAGCAGAATGTTGCCCGGCTTGATATCTCGATGAACCAGCCCCTGAGCGTGTGCCGCCGCCAGCCCGCGAGCCGTCTGCATGGCGATGCGCAGAATCTCCCGGGTCGGCAGCGCGCCTTCGCGGTCAATGCGTTTCTGCAGCGATTCGCCTTTGACGTACGGCATTTCCAGATATGGCAGACCGTTGCATTCGCTGACTCCGTGAATCGCGATCACATTGTCGTGAACAACCGCCGCGGCCGCCTGAGCTTCACGGGCGAATCGCTGCCGAGCGGCTCCGCTGCTGGCAAAGTGCGGCGCCAGAACCTTGATGGCGGAATACCGATTCAACGCGACGTCGAAGCCCTTCAGCACGATTCCCATACCGCCGCAGCCGATGACTCCGGAGATTTCGTAGCCGGCGAAGCGTCCCAGCATTCGCGGATCGTCGGTCGGATTCAGAAAATCCAGCCGCAGCATGTCGGACGTGTGAAGTGGCTGTTCGTCGCTGTGCGTTGATGTGCGACCGATCGCCGCGTTGTCGGTGGAACTCAGGAACGCGCGAGCGTCGTTCCACATCGTCGCGTCGGCGGTGCGGCGTTTCAGGTCAGCACAACAGTGGTCGCACTCGTCGAGATGCTGTTCGAAGTGCCGTTGAGCGACCTCGTCCAGGAGGTCGGCCAGGAAGTCGTCGATGGTTTTCGGATGGCAGGTGATCGAGTTCAAAACTTCAGAATTCATTTCGGGATCGTGCGTGGCGGTGATTCATTCTTCATCACCGGTGATCTCTTCAACGGCTTGTCGGAGTCGCTTCATGACTCGGCTGCGCGACGCGTACACACTGCCGCGCGTGCGGCCGAGTTCCGCGGCGACGTCGTCCACGTCTCGGCTGTCCACGGCGGTCAGCCAGAACGACAGCCAGGTGTCGTCAGTGAACTCGCTTCGAATTTGTTCGGCGGCTTTGGAAAACACTTCACGGCGATATTCGATCTGCAGCAAATCTGAATCCGACCCACTGTCAGCCGGGCGCTGTTCCAGAAACTGGCGTATCTGTTCGGCGCCCGATCCGACATCCGGCACGCCTCGGGTAACAGCGTTCAGAATTGCGTTGCCGGTGACACGCTTCAACCAGGTACGAAACTTCGCCCGATCGGGATCATGGTCCCAGCGCACGATCGCGCCGGCAATTGCCAGCAGCACCTGCTGAGCCAGGTCATCGGCATCGGCGTCCTGCATGCCTTTCATCATGGCCATGCGACGAATGACGGGCCGATACAGATCCGAGAACTGATCCCACGCCTCATGATCCGCCGGATCGCGGACGCGAAGCATCAGGCTGGGGCGAGTTTCCGGATCGGTCATTGGCTGACTCAAAGCAATCCCTCTCGGTGACTTACACACAACGGGTGTCGCGATTTGACAGGAATCTCTCGCAGAAGTCAGGGCGTTCCGGGAAGCCTCGGCTGACCCGCTGCACAGCTGCCGATGCCAAAGATCAGGCCCCGGGAATTCGCCGTGTTGTCTGGCATCGCACGGGGCTGACGACGCACGGCCAGCGCACGTCACGTGTCTCACGGCGTCTCACGATATGGTGCAATAATTGCACCAGAATCGCCACGCGGACGCGACAGAATCGCACCGGCCGGGCGCAGTGCAGCGGTTGTCCCAAAGTGCCTGCTTCCCGGCAGATACGAACCGGGAAGTGGCCTGCTGCTTAGTCGCAGAAAGACACTGTTGCTCTGCTGAAGAACGACGTGAGCCGTTCTAATGACGCACGACTTTCCTCAGCACAGCAGTCGCTGCAGCGAGGATGATCAGATTCGGAACCCACATGGACCACCACGGATCAATCGTTCCTGTCTTGCACAAATTGACCATCAGAAACATCACCGGGTAGTAGATCAGCAGGATTGGCAGAAAGCACATAATGAAGCTGGTGATAAACTGTCTCCGGGCCTGATAGACGGCAAACGGGCCACCCAGCAGTGTGAAAAACAGGCAACTGCCCGCCATCGCATAGCGGCTGTGGATCTCCGTCTTCATGCGCCGTTGCAGCACGGTCTGAGTCCGCTCCTCAGTCGCAAACGATTCGATCTGCCGGCCCATCAATTGCTCGAAGTCTCCGGTCAGCAGTTGCATGGCCGCCTGCTGGCGTTTTCGCTGCTGACTGGTCAACGCGATCTCGGCAGAACTTTCCAGTTGCTTATGGAGACTGGCAATGGTCATGTGCCGGGCACTGAATCCTCCCAGCTCCTGCTTCAGGTCAAACGTGTGTTCGTAGCGATCCCAGC
>CAZHET010000613.1:0-3752 GCA_964531585.1 uncultured Planctomycetaceae bacterium
AATCCGATCCCGAAATCGACCGTTTTCTGACCGGCGTGCATGCTCGACGCAGCACACGTCTAAGGCAGGCTACCGGTGTTCTGGTTCGGATGATTATGGAGCGACGTGGCTGGAGAAAGACCGGCCGCAAAGGATCATTGGGTGTGCGAGCGACCGGAGCGGACCGAACGGCGGCTCACAATACAGGCGGGCTGGCCTTCTGGTTTGTACGAGCCGAACGTTACGAACCGGTTGCAGGAATGCCATTCCGATCCGTGCGTCAGCGATGTGAAGAATTCGAATCATCAGACTCGCAGCCGACACCGGCAAAGTCATAGTCGCTTCGGACACAGTTGAAATTCGCATTTCAGACAATCCCGGCCCCTCAATGACTTCCGTGAGACACGCGATGCCGCCAAACGCTTTGACCATGGCCACTCCCTATTATGTTTTGATGAGCGGAACCAACCGAATTGGTCCGACCATGCAGCGTCTGCCTTCAGACTCCGAATGCGCTGTGCTGTATGCCTTCTCCGGCAAAGAATCGTACGATGCATTCTGCGACAAAAGCGACGAAGACTTACGACCTTATCCACTTGTGAAAGGCTATCTTCAGGGGCAGATTGATACTGCTGTGGAACCGGGCATCGAGCCCACGCTGCTGCGACTGGTTGTGATTGACGCCGCGGGGCCTCAGGACGAAATTCTGCATGCGGCCACTATGCAATCTGTACTAAAAGCCCAAAAGGCCCGAACGACTCAGCTACCGGAAACGCATCAGTTGACGTTCAATCGAACAACCGGCGACTATCGACTGCACACAGCCATCTGCTGAACGTGTGCTTTCCCGGTAGTTACGTTGCCGCAGACGTCCTGCCGGCAACAATTGGCGAAGAATCAGCACTGATCAAAGGTTGACGTTCTTTAACAGGGAGAATCGGACATGGGTGACAAAGGAAGTAAAGACAAGGGTAAACGAGAACTTCAGAAGAAGGCTCTGCTGAGCCCGAAAGAGAAACGAAAACAAAAGCAGGACAAGAAGAACAAGATCGAATAATATTCGGTTCTGTCGCGGCAACCACTGAACTTCGATTGATCTATGGATCAGCCCGATCTTTGCAGACTTGGAACTGCTGCGGCAGGCGTCGGGAGATTTAACACCACCGGAATGTGTCCTCGTGCATGCGGCGATGCAGACCTGGCCATACGGTCGAGGTTTTTTCAGCGTTGCGTTGTCGCCAATCCTTCTGTTCCGGAAAACGAAAAACCCGCCTGACGCATTCGCTTCGGTGGGTTTCTTTTTCGTGGTGACAGGCACCAGGGTAACCAAACGATCGGATAAACCCTTCAACGACGTCCCGAAATTATCATGCCATCAAATTCGGTAACCCGCACCGGAAAAGACCACGTGTGCCAGCAGTCAGAGTGCTGACGAATTTTGCCCCAACATTCGTCGCCAGGCTGCCTTCACAGGCCAGATCATCAGTAACCGTAGTTCTTTTCGCCGTTGGCTACATTCTGGTCGCATGCCACAATCAGGTTACAGTCGCCTTCATCCGGTGAGTCCTGATAGCTGGTTCCTGCGGTCTGAGCCTTGATTCCATTAGACTTGAACGCCGTCATTCCGCTGGTTGTCGCTGATCTGTCAGAGAAACATCGGCAGGTTATTGAACTCGAATTCTTCGCCGACCTGAAACCGGACAACATCGCCGCGTCGATCAACATACCGCTCGGGACACACGTGGAGTGAGATTGACTTCACTGAGGATTCTGAAGAATCCTGCGATTCGCGTCGCTCGTCATCTTACTTTAAGGGCCTTAAATCAGGGTGATCTTCTGCGGATTCAATCTTTCTGATGGCTTCACGAACCGCCGCAGCTTTTTGGTTGCTTAAACGGCGGGGGAAATTCTGCTCGCCTTTCTCGAACAATGCGGCTGTTTCCTGCAGATGCGGGATGACGCACTGAGCCTCTGCTCCATAGTGACTGAGTACTTCCAGAATCTCCGGAGTGCGGTGTTCGCTGGCCCAAGGGTTTTGTGTCCTCAGATAGTCAGCGGCGGCCTGCATGCCTTCTTTGATGTGACGCGATGCCAACACCTTCAAGCCATTCAGTCGCACACCGTCGGCAAACATCTCGCCACTCGGTGCCGGCTTTTCGATGGCCTCGAGCACGACAGGTAGAAGTGGCCGGAGCTGGTCATAGCTCAGGCGGCCATAGATCTCGCTGATTTCGCTGCGAGCACGTCCGTCCTGATTCTGCAACCCCCGCGCGATCGCGGTGCGAAGTTTGTCGTGGTCAATGCCATCGAGAGATTCCATTCTTCTCAGCATTTGTCCAAAAACTACAGAAGACACGAATCGCTGCTCCATGCCACGCGGATCATCCGGCGATGGTTCGCGAGCAATCTGTTCGAGCAACTCGGGCAGCACCGGCAATGCAGGCTTTCCAATCGCGGCCAACGCTGAGGCGGCGCGGACGCGAAGCCAGAGATCTTCGTGCTGAAGCAGATCACGAAGCCGCGGGACTGCGGGGGCACCGTCACCTCGCAGCTCTTCCAACGCGCGGCATGCGCCAACGCGTGTGTCCAGGTTTTCCAAATCAAGCAGCGCGACGATTTCCGCGACTGGCGGTTGTTCCCGCCATGCGATCGCCATCGCTGCGCGCTCGCGCACAACGGGCGACCAGGAACTGAGTCGCGTGAGAAGTTCTGCGTTCGTCAGTTGTTCATAGAAGCTCTTGCGGTCTTTGTTATCCCAACCGCGGCCGTCGGCTATCAGACTCTGAGCAGCCTCTGATTCGAGTAACTTCACCACCCCAGATGTTTTGCCGGTTAGGCGAATCTTCTTGAGCGGCAACGAGTAAGCCAGCAGGTAGCCACCGGTCGAGTCCCAGCCGTGATAGCTGTCATGCTCAGGTTCCGGAGGGCCTTGATGCGTGAATGATCCGTCCCAGCGTCTTGCAAGGTCATGGTACCAGCCGCCGAATTCCTGCATCCAGGCTCCGGTCGCCTGCGGCCCGGCTTGCCCGATCGCTGGCAGAGACCACAGCAGATTAAAGTAGTTTCCTGTATGTCCGCAATCTCGTTCGTTGCCATGCGACGCCACGGCCATGCGAGTAAAGTAGTCGGCATTTCTTTCTTCGCGCAGCAGGTTGAAGAGCACGGCGGCCATGCCACATTTGCCGTTGTCTTCATGCGTTTCGATCCACGCTTCATGGTCACCGTACGGTACAGCTCCTTTTCCCGTGTAGAAACGAAGAAGCTTCGCGCTGAGCTCAACAGCATTCGCCACTTCCTTGTCGTCGACACTCGCATCACGAGCCATCACCAGGCCGATGGTCAGAGGCAGACCCGGTGAATTCATCATTCCGTAGCCCTGAAGACGTCCATCCGGCAACGCGAATGTGTGTCCCCACGAACCGACGGCACTTTGGCCTTTCGCGGCTTCCAATGCCAATCGCCGCAGGCCTGGAAGAACCGAATCATCACCTGTGGCCGTTGTGTATTCGGCCAGAAAGATCATGACATATCCGTAGTACCACGTTCTGAAATCGTCCGTGCTGAAGTCCGCCGCCCACTGGGCTTCACGCTGAACCAATGGCAAATCAGCAGCTTCGCCACCGGCCAACAGCGCCAGTGCATTTAAGCTCCGCGGGATCGGATCGGTCGCCTCGGCATAGTCCGGTTCCGCCATGCGCGCTGCGAGCGACTTGAGCCCCTGAGCGAGGATGCGTTGTGACTTCGGACAGTCAAACGGTGCCGTGGTGCTAAAC
>CAZHET010000614.1:0-3751 GCA_964531585.1 uncultured Planctomycetaceae bacterium
GGCGGCTAGCGCCTTGCCGCTCACAGATCAGAGCTAAAGTGAGTGACATTGGGCTGGCACAGTGCCGCTCACTTTTGTCCCTCGGCAAGTATCAACTCAGGTTTCATCGGAGTTCCGGAAATGGTTGATCAGAGTATTCGCTCGCGGCTGATTGTGTGCAGCACCGTCTGCCTGCTGACCATTCTGTGTTCCTCAGCAACAACGCGCGGCGAACAGGACACGGCGCGTGCTCGGCGCGTGCTGTACAACTTTGACGGTGATTCGTGCCTGTCGACCAAAGCGAACAGCAAAGGTCCGGTCGCTGTCACTGTTGACGATGTCAGACAACTGATTGAAGAAGTGGCCTGCGAAGGCAGTCGTGTCGACACGGTCCTGGTCTGCATCAACGCTCAGGTCATGTACTACCCGACCACAGTGGGCACGATGCGGGGAACTTTGTCCACGGACGATGAACGAGCTGCCTGGCCGCCGTCCGAACAGCAGCGTTTCCGCAATCTGAAGAATTTCTTCGACGCCGGTGTGGATCCATACGCGGTGATGCTTGCTGCAGCGAATCGCCGCGGACTCGAAGCGCTGCTGACGTTTCGAATGAACGATGACCACGGCAATGATTTTCTGCAGACGCAGTTTCTGAAGGATCATCCCGAGTGGCGACTGGGAACCGAGCGATACCGCGGGGCCGGCGCGATGGACTTCGGACGGCCGGAAGTTCGTGACTACACATTTCAGTTGATCGAGGAAGCCGTTCGGCGCTACGACTGCGACGGCATCGAACTGGACTTCAACCGCTTCCCGGCGTTTTTTAAGGACGGCACGACCGAGGAACGCGTTGCGAAGATGAACTCACTGGTCCAACGGATTCGCGCGATGCTGGACGACACGGGACGGCAGCGAGGTCGTCGCCTGCTGCTGTCGGTGCGCGTTCCGTCCAACTACGGCCGCACGCCGCCGACTCCGGAGACAGCTCGCGAAATCGGCTGCGATATTCCGGCATGGGCAGACCGCGGCTGGATCGATTTCGTTGCCGTGTGCGAGTTCCTGCACGAACGCGGAGACCTGCCCATTGAACAGTGGCAGCAGGCGGTCACAACGGTTCCCGTTTACGGTGGAATCGAATGCACAAAAGGCGGCGGGCAGAAGAACCTGACGGGCGATGAGTACAAAGCGGCCGCGGAAAACCTGATTCAGCACGGTGCCGATGGCGTCTACCTGTTCAACTTCTTCACGTCTCGTGAAGGCGGTGAGAACGCCTATGAACCACCGTTCGACGTTCTGAGCCAGCTTGCCGTCGCCGAAAATGCAGCCGCCACGCAGCCGCCAGCGCCTCAGCCGGACGCGAACGATGTCGGCACCGGTCTGCAGCGGCCCAACGTCGAATACCGCATCTTCCAGTTCCCAGCCGATCAGATTCCCCGCATCGACGGTGATCCCGGTGACTGGTCGATCGTGCCGGATTCCTATGCGATCGGCACCGACCAGCTTCGCGATACCGTCGGTGGTCATGAAGATCAGCATGACCCGGACGACCTGGACGTGAAGGTCAAAGTCGGCTGGGTGAAGGGCCTGAACCAGCTCTACTTTCTGTATGAAGCCAGCGACAACTACTGGAACTTCATTCACGAAGATCTGCGCAATGACATTTTCGAAATCGTGATCGATGGTGACCTGTCCGGTGGTCCGCTGATTCGCCAGATGCATCCGAACCCACGCCTGAAGGACAAGCTGGCGACTCACTTTCTGTACCACGGCGTGCATGCTCAGAACTACCACATCTTCACGCCGGCTGAAGGCAAGGACTGGGCCATGGTGTGGGGATCGCAGCCGTGGATCAAGGAGCTGCCGTTCGCGAACTCGGCCTGCCGCTACGACTTCAAACATGGCGAAAGCGGCAAACTGGTGCTGGAATTCTTCGTCACCGCCTTCGACTATGCTCCGCCCGATCCTGCGCGAGCTGTCCAGTCAAAGCTGGAAGAAGGCAGGGCCATCGGCCTTTCCTGGTCAGTGCTCGACTACGACGACGAAAACGCGGAACGGTTCACCGGGTTCTGGAACCTGTCTCACAAAACGACAATGTACGGCGACGCGTCAGACCTGGTCGCCTTCCGCCTGATGCCGATTGAAGAAAGCCTGCGGAAACCGATCGAAGCGAACTGGTCGTTTCAGGTGCTCAGCCAGAAAGATCGCGTTTCGAGATCAGTCGCACGGCGATCTCACGTCGTGGCACTGGGACTTTGGTGACGGCGAAACTTCCGACGAACAGCATCCGATTCATCACTACAGCAAGCCAGGCGAATTCGTCGTCGTGCTGCACGTGGAAGGTCCGGCCGGAAAATCCAAACGCAGCAAGGTCTGGGACGTCACGCTGCCGTGAGGGACAGCGGGAGTGCAGGGTTCCATCGTTTCGGGAAGGAGAGAGGGGTTTTCAAACCAGCGCGACATGCAAAGATGAAGAATCTGATTGTCCCCGCTATCAGCATTCGGGTCGTGTGCAATGTCACAACCAGCTTCGGAAACGTCCGCCACCCGCTCATCGCAGGCAGAAACGAATCCTGCGCCATGGTATCGGCAGCACCTGTGGCAGATCGTGCCGCTGCAGGACGCGTTGTGGCTGGCGATTCCCGTTTTGATGATCTGGTTTCTGTTCCGGTATCCCGCAGTTTCCATTCCGCTGCTCATCGGGTTCACGCTCGCCTACACAATTCAGCCGCTGCTGAGCTTCGCCGAGCAGCGCTGGAAGATCGACCGCGACATGCTTGTCGGCAGTATCCTGGCGGTCGTGGTGCTGATTGTGTGCGGACTGACGGCGCTGTTGATTCCGTTTCTGGCCGACCAGACTCTGACGCTTGTGGACAATGCTCCGGGCTACGCCGAGCGTGCTCGGGCATGGCTGGAACAGAACGCTGACCGCCGCTGGCTGCAATTGCTTCCCGAACTGGAAGATGCTGCAGAGGGCAACACCGACCAGGCAGTTTTGGTCGCCATGCAGGGACTCGACAACGCCCTGAACGTCGTCCTTCGAGCGCTGGGAACCACCGGTTTCGTCCTGACGATCGTGACCACCGTGCCGATCTACTTTCTGTTCTTCGCGTGGCATTACCTGCCGATGCTGCGAGCGGCCAAAGATCTGCTGCCGGACCAGCATCGTGATCCGATCATCCGCACACTTTCAAAAATTGACCGCGTGGTCGGCGGTTTCATCCGAGGCCGCCTGATCGTGATGGTGGCGATGATGTTCATGTTTTCGGTTGGATTCTGGCTGGCGAATGTCCCTGATCGAAGACCTGCTGCTGCCTCGACTGAAAGCGTGGACCGCGGACACGTAAGGCGAGCGGCAGAAAAGGACCTGCCTGAGCCGAACGCGCCAGCGTCGGGTCATCGCGGATCAGCCCGGGACGCCAACACCCGCGGCTGCCGCCGATGGCACTCACCTCGGCTCTGATCTGTGAGCGGCAAGGCGCTAGCCCAATGTCACTCACTTTAGCTCTGATCTGTGAGCGGCACGGCGCTAGCCGCCGGTGTTTCCCAGCGATTTTCAATGCAGACACCGGCGGCTAGCGCCGTGCCGCTCACAAAGTGAGTGACATTGGGCGCTAGCCGTTGGTTTTTTCCAGCGTTTTTCAAAGCAGACACCGGCGGCTAGCGCCGTGCCGCTCACAAAGTGCGTGCCATTGGGCGCTAGCCGGTGGTTCTTTCCAGCGTTTTTCAAAGCAAACACCGGCGGCTAGTCCCGCGAGTCAGATTTGGCTGTCCA
>CAZHET010000615.1:0-3739 GCA_964531585.1 uncultured Planctomycetaceae bacterium
ATGGAACTCTTCGACGTCGTTGACGAAAACGACCGAGTGATCGGTCAGCGAATGCGTGCCGAGGTCCACTCCCTGAAATTGCGGCACCGGGCCGTGCATGTGTTTCTCTTTCGGTCAGACGGATGCCTGCTGATTCATCTGCGGACCGCGAGCAAGGAAGAATTTCCGTCCGTCTGGACGTCGTCCGCATCGGGCCACGTCAGCGCCGGCGAATCGTACGACTCGGCTGTTGTCCGCGAGCTGCGTGAAGAACTTGGAATCGAATCTTCGCTCCATCGGCTGCAAAAATTTGACGCCTGTCCGGAGACGTCGCTGGAATTCACGACGCTTTATCAGGCAAAATCGGCCGCCAGCCTCACGGTCGAATCATCGGAGATCGCGGCCGTCCAATGGCTGCAGCCGGAGGAGATCGCGCGACGCGTCCGGGACGATCCGAATGCGTTCTCCCCGGCTTTCCGGCTGCTGTTCGCCTGGTACTTTGAGAACTCGGATAAGATGCCCCAAGGGTAAGTATCCGGGCACTCCCGACTTGCGAATGCAGACCCGTCTCGCTTATCCTGAGGAAATCGGACGAATGAACTTCTGTACAAGATGCACCCGCCATGAGCAGTCGAATTTCCCACGACGGCAATCACCATGATCTGGACGAGGGTTCGGTGACGAATGTCATCAAGGCCATGCGAACCGGCGACGGTAGTGGCGCAGAGCTGCTGTACTCCCGGTTTGCCTATCGCCTGAAGATGCTCGTCAAGGCTCGCCTGCATCCTCGGCACCGGCAGATGTCCGACGAAGAAGACGTGGTGCTGGTTTCGCTGATGGAGCTGTTTCGCGGCCTGCTGGACGGGCAGTTCACAGAACTCGGCAACCGCAACGACTTCTGGCGGCTTCTGGTCAGAGTGGCACATCGGAACGTGATCGACCAGGTGCACCGGGAACGCCGACAGAAACGTGGCGGCGGTCGCGTGAATAACGAAGCTTCGCTTAGCGGCGGCGATCGAAATTCGGCGCATACCTCGCTGCTGGAACAGGTGGAAGAGAAAAGGCCGGGGCCGGATCTGCAACTGATGATCACGGAGCGAGTGACGGCGCTGCTCGAGTCACTGAATGATTACGAGTTGCGGCGGATCGCGCTGGAAAAGGCCGCCGGGGCGACAAATCAGGAAGTCGCCGACAGCCTGGGGATCAGCCTGCGTTCTGTGGAACGGCGACTGGCGGAAATCCGCCGGCTGTGGACCAGCGAAGAACCTGCGTGACGGTTCACTGTGGTGGCGCGAAGACCGTGCGCGGCTGAATCTTGCGGCCCTGTCGCCGGATTTCCCCCACCGCCAGCAGGTGCTCGCCACATGGCGACAGAAGCGCAACCTGGGGCAGCGGCGCTTCGTCGCCTCCTGCGATGATCTGCGCGGGCGAAGTTGGCACTTTCGTCAGTTGCGACTTGCTGACTTCCAGCATGTGTCCCCTGGCAATGCGTTCGCATTCGTCGACCGTGCAGACGTACTTCGAAATTCCGTCAACGATTCGGACGGCAGGTGTCAGGTGCGTGGCGAGGTTGTCAACCGTCAGCAAATCCGGCCGGACCGCGTCTGAGACCGGGAACGAACCGATGGCCGTCCGCTGCAGGGCGGACATCAGGCCGCCGCAGTTCAGCAGTTCGCCAAGATCCCTCGCGATCGAGCGGATGTAGGTTCCTGACCCGCACGTGATTTGTACGCTCAGCGATGGCCAGTCGTAGTTCAGGACTTCGATCGCATCGACTCGCACTTTGCGAGCAGCAAGTTCGACGTCCTGGCCTGCGCGAGCCAGTTCGTAGGCTCGTCGACCGGCGACGTGAACCGCCGAGTAGGCCGGCGGCGTCTGCTCAATCGTCCCAACGAAGGAACTCAGCGCGGCGCGCACCTGATCGGCAGATGGCAGCGAATCGGGCAGCCGACTGTCTTCAACGGTCCCGGTGCTGTCGTCAGTGTCGCTGCGCTGGCCAAGTCGGAAGTCAGCGACATACGTCTTCGTCTGTTGTTGCAGCAGCGAGATCAGTCGTGTGGCAGGCCCAACGCAGACCAGCAGGACTCCTGTGGCCATGGGATCCAGCGTTCCGGCGTGACCCGTTTTGGCGGGTCTGACCAGCCGCTGCACGACATTGACCACATCGCGAGACGTCACGCCGGCGGGCTTGTTGAGGTTCAATACGCCGAAAAGATCTCTACGACCGGACATCTCGGTTTTCGCGGACTGGTGAAACATCGTGAAGCAGACGCGATGAAAGAAAGTCAAGCGTCACCGGATCGGTACCGAGTCGCGGCGTGCGAAAGCATCACGCTCGGCGCGATCGTTCGGCGAGGGCGTCGAGTACCAGGACGACTGACAGCGCCAGGGCGAACACGATCATGGTCAGCCACACGTCGGCGGACAAGCCTGGCGGCAGGAAGTTTTCGAAGGTCTTGTGCTTGATATCGGCAATATCGGGCGTCAGATCGCGCTGAAACGGCCACAGCCGGTACAGTGATCCGATCATGAAGCCGCACAGCACCGCCATCGTGGCGTCGTGTCGGTGAGCCAGCAGCCAGCGCAGCACCCGGCTGAACGACAGCAGCCCCGTCAGGCACCCCAGCGCGAACACCGTCAGCGTCGCGAGCACAGCAGGTGTCAGTTCCAGATGAAGAACGCTGCGAATGCTGTCGAGGACCACGTCGTACCGCCGCAGCAGCAGCAGGATAAAGGCACCGCTGATGCCCGGCAGGATCATGGCGGTGATGCCGACCATGCCGCACAGAAACAAATACCACAACGAATCAGGAGGATTCTGCAGCGCCGGAAGAGTGACCAGCCTCAGTGCCACAAGGACTCCCAGCAGCAGTCCGCCGACATACTGAGTTCGCCAGATGCTGACCCGCCGAGCCACCAGAATGCTGGATGCCAGAATCAGACCGGCGAACGCTGCATAGGTCGGCGAACGGTATTCGGTCAGCAGTTGCTTCATCACGGAAGCCAGTCCGGCGGCACCAAGTCCAATGCCGCACGCCAGCGGAACAATGAACCGCAGGTCAAGTCGTTCGGCAGCCGCCTTCCAGCGGCGGTCGACCAGCATCCCAAGCAGGTCGCGGTCGCAGCGACTGATGGCCGTCAGCAGTCGTTCGTACACTCCCAGAATCAGCGCCATCGTCCCGCCGGAAACGCCGGGAACAACATCGGCAGCCCCCATCAGGAAACCGCTGCCAACGAATTTCAGCGTGGCGTTGACGGCACCGCTGTCGACATCGCGGGCTGTGGAGGGTTTGTGAGTTGTCGAAACGGGTTCGCTCATGTGCGGTCGGCGCGGTTTCATCTAAAGGAGCGGGAATCGGCTGTTCGTCTATGCTACGCCGCCTTCAGCGCAACCGCCCGGCGATTTCTGCCAGAACCGGACAGGATTCTGCGTTGATCGGCACGTGCAGGTCAAGGGCGTTCCACGGACCGTGCTTTCAGCAGTTCCGGTATCCAGCCGTCCGGCTTACAACGTCGTTCACATTGCGGCCATGCGTTTGTTATGATGTGTCGTGCGACGATGTTGCGGTAATCTGCGCGTCCTTTGAATGTCGCAAGCCACTCCAACGGCGTTTCCTTGCAAGGAATGACCATGGCCGATTCACAAATGGCTCGTTTGAACTGTCCAGCGACCTGCAACTCCGGCGATCGCGATGCGTCAGATTTCGCGGCGAAGTCGGCAAGCACCGCTGCTGAGAGAGCCGATGCACATCGCATGGCG
>CAZHET010000616.1:0-3719 GCA_964531585.1 uncultured Planctomycetaceae bacterium
GGGGGGGGGGGGGGGGGGGCGGGCGTGTCGGTATCGCATTCGCGAAAACAGGTTGGGAGTCATCGCCGGATGAAAAGTCAACATCAGCATGCGGCCAGCGCGCCTTTGACGGACATCGTCGCGAACGTGTGTGCTCGTCAGCGGTCAGACTGGATTGCGGGCAGACAGTTGCCTGCTGAAACGTATCTCGACCGGCATCCGGATCTGCAGGACGACACGGACGCGACGCTCGACCTGATCTACAACGAGATCGTGATCCGCGAGGAACTTGGCGATCAGGCAACTCTGCAGGAATTCGTCGCTCGGTTTCCGCAACTGAGCGAATCGCTGCGGCAGCTCTTCGCGGTCCATGAGGTGTTGGCATCAGATTCGTCGCTGAGCGGCCATTCGCACGCGTTCCGCAGCGCGTCGACTCTGACTCTGCCGTCTGCCACGCCGAATGTGCGACGGGAATCTGGTCCCGTCGGAGCTGGTGTCGACGCTGCGGAAGTCTGTCGCACCGGCGCGACGAGGTCGGAGGCGCCTCGTCCGGCAGCACGGACGATTGGCGGGTATGAGATCCTGGACGAACTCGGCCGCGGCGGGATGGGAATTGTGTATCGCGCGCTGCAGCCGGGAACCGGCCGCGTGGTCGCTCTGAAGGTCATTCTGACCGGCCGGTTTGCGTCGCAGACGGAGATCGTGCGGTTTCAGACGGAAGCTCAGGCGGCGGCCCGGCTGGAACACCCGGGTATTGTCCCCGTCTATGATGCCGGCTGTGACGGAGACCTCTACTTTTTGTCGATGGCGCTGGTCCGTGGCGAGACGCTCGAACAGGTACTGACGCGCGGTCCGATGTCAGCAGCACGCGCGGCGGAAGTCACAGCGCAACTCGCTGATGCGGTCGCGGCTGCTCATCGGCAGGATGTCGTTCACCGCGATCTGAAACCCCAGAACGTGCTGATGGATGCTGACGGGCGGGTGCGGGTCACCGACTTCGGACTGGCTCGTCAGAACGATCAGCTTTGCAGTTTGACGTCAACAGGTCAGGTCGTTGGTACGCCACAGTACATGCCTCCCGAACAGGCCGCGGGACGGCACGAACAAATTGGACCGACGTCGGACGTTTATTCGCTGGGAGCAACGTTGTATTCCGCGCTGACGGGGCGGGCACCGTTCACCGGTTCGTCGGCCGTTGAGATCCTGAACCGAGTCATCCGAGACGAGCCGCTGTCGCCGCGAATTCTGAATCCGGCCGTTCCCCGCGACCTGGAAACCATCTGTCTGAAGTGCCTGGAAAAGGAACCTCACCAGCGCTACGCGACGGCGAAGGAACTCGCTGACGACCTGCGGCGGTTTCAGCACGGTGAACCGATCAACGCCCGGCCGGTCGGTGTTGCCGGTCGGCTGTGGCGCTGGTGGCGACGCAAACCGGTGATTGCCGGACTCACGACGACCGTCGCCGTGCTGCTGCTGGCGGTTGTGACCGGTTCGATCGCCGGCTTGCTGCGTCTGCAGGCGGAACACGCGGAAACGCTGCGTCATTTGACTCGCGCCGTCAACGCGGAATCGCTGGCCAACAAGCGGCTATTGGATTCGCTTGTCAATCAGGCGATTCCGCAGCATCGCGAACTGCATGCCGGGCAGAAAATCGAATCGCTGGCGGCGATCCGCGAAGCACACAGTTTTGCCCGCGAACATGTCGGCCCGGCTGCCCGCGAACGTGGCGACACCCTTGCGCCGGCACAAAGCGACGATGGCGACCTGCTGCTGCGTCTTCGGAACGAAGCCGTGAAGTGCCTGCTTCGTACGGACGTCGGCACGCCGGAACTCGCTGACGTCGAACACACCATGACGGCAGCGATCCATCCTTCCGGCGACGCGTACGCTGCCTGGGACTGCAACAATTGCGGAGTCACTCTGTGCGACTGGCGGACCGGCCGTGAGCGACGGCGCTGGCCGGTGGAAGCCGATGATGTGACGCGATTGCAGTTCAGCAACGACGGCCGCTGGCTGGGTTTCGTCGCGACCGAATCGTCGCGGACGCGGCTGCGAGTGATCGATACGGCGGATTTCGAATCGTCGCCCGTCGACGTGCCGATCGCGAGTGGTGAGGTGGTCGGATTCGATTTCGTTCCGCAGCCTGCGGCAGGACAGCCAGCGACTCGTCGTTCTGATTCCGCGAACTGGTCGGCTGCCGTTGTTGTCGTCACTCGGGCAGGTGTCGTCGCCGTGTGCGACATCAAGTCCGGTTCGCTCGTCCGGTCGTTCGATGTTGATGCCCCGGCCACCGGCTGCAAAGTCAGTCGTGACGGTCGGCGAGCCGTCATTCTGTGCGGCCCGAGGTTCCGGCTGCTTAATCTGAGCGATGGCAGTATGACGGGCGACTTCGAACACCACATCCGCGGAGCGATCCTTGCCTGCGACTGGAATGCCGACGACACGCTGCTGGTGACGGCAGGAGAGGATCACCTGGCAACCGTCTGGGATGTCACCGACGTTGCGGTCGAGCGATTTAATCTCCAGGGACATGAAACATGGGTGACGGAGGCTGCGTTTCATCCGGAAAAAAATCTGCTCGTGACATCAGGCAGGCGGGAAGGTCCGACGTGCCGAACGTGCCTGTGGAATCCATTCGACGCAAAGCTGCTGGTGGAATTCGAAGGTGCGGGTCGTGGGTTCACTGCCGACGGCAGTCGGTTGATTGGCGCGCTGCAGGATCAGCTGGCAACGTGGCCTCTGGAACCCAACCGCCTGACAAGTCGCCTGGTACCCGGCGACCCGGACTGGCCGGCCATCTGTGGGCAGTTCAATCGCGACGGCACAGTTCTGCTGACCAGTGGGTGGGACGACTTTGATCTGTGGGATTTCCCGGCGCGCCGGTCCATCGCATTTCGCAGACTGCCGCGACTGTTCGATGTCCGCATGAGCGCGGATGGGCAGTATCTGCTGTCGTCAGCAGAGGGCGGACTGCAGCGCTGGCCGGTGATTCAGACCGCTGCGGGGCAAATTCAGTTGGGAACGCCGCAGGAGCTGCCGCTGCCCGCCGGACTGGATCTCGTTCGCGGGTTTCACGTGGCCCGCAGCGGTGCGATCGCTGTGATAGGGTACGGTTGCGCCGTCGTCAGCCATTCGGGCAACTGGTCGGATTTCGGGCCGGTGCTGCATCACCCGGACGCAGACTCCGCACACATCAGTCCGGACGGTCGCTGGCTGGCCTCGTTCGGAGCTGATGCTCACGGTGTTCGCGTGTGGGATGCAGTCTCGGGCGAATGCGTTTGCTCGCCGGTGCCTGACAAGCCCGGCGCGTACTCACAGTTTTCCCCGGATGGACAGTGGCTGCTGGCGGGAGCCGCCGGTGACTGGTGTTTCTGGAATGTGGCCGACTGGACGCTCAGCCATGCAGCGGAGTCGCTCGACAAGGCCGTGCATTCCGTTTCATTCACGGCCGACTCGAAGATCATGGCGGCTTCCGACGAAAGCTGGCGAGTCAAGCTCATCGATGTTGCCACCGGTCAAGAACTGTTGACGCTGCCTTCGGAATATCACTTCACTGCCGTGCATTTTACGCCCGACGACAGCCAGCTTGTGCTGATGGACGAACTGAACGGCGTACGCATCTGGGATCTGACACAATTGCGCAGCGAGTTGCAGAAGCTGGACCTGCTCTGGTGAATTACTCGCGAAACACGGCGGCTGCAGACCGGACAGGGCAACGCCGTTAAGAGTTTTTCCCCCGG
>CAZHET010000617.1:0-3714 GCA_964531585.1 uncultured Planctomycetaceae bacterium
TGCCGGGGTTTCTGTGTTATTAAACCCTCGCATTGTGCCGGGGTTTTCGGCATAGGCTTCGAGCCGTTCAATTTGAAATCGGTAAGTGTTCGTGTGGTTGCGACCGCCGCCATTCTGAACAACCACAATGCCGACTGATGACAATTCTGCCAGTGTGCGGCGCACGGTACGCTCGCTGCCTCCACTCGCCTGGCAAAGAGTCGCCATTGATGGCCAACACTCCGATTTATTGCCACAGAAGCAACTCAATGCCCACAGCACGGATTTTGCCGCGGCGGCGAATCGGGACGACGGCAGCGACGCAATCAGGTTCTGCCTGTGCCAGAATCCACGGTCATTCATCGCGCCACCCCGCTCGCTGTATCCGCCGCACGTCGACCGTGCAGCCTCAGTAGCGCGATGATGTCTGCCTGCCGTCGCTGGTCGATGTCGGCTGGCGTGACGCGGTCGCGTAGGGCGATTGTGCGCAGTGCAGTCCACTCAGCCGCGGTCATATCCGCTGGTTTTCGCTGGCGGTGGGGTGTAGCCTGTGCTACCATTTTGATGACTCCTTGCTGGTCGCGGTTTGCCGCCGCGATTGAAACTAAGCCCGTCACTGGTCCCGCGGTGGCGGGCTTTTCTATGCGCCGCCCAAAAACACATGCCGCACGGCGCGGCATGTGTGGTGCTATTCGCTCGCGGCGGTATTGTGTCCCGCCAGGCGGCGCAGGTCGGACCAGCGCACGCGGCGCTGCGATCCGATCAGCACGTAGCTCAGGTCGCCGCGATCCATCAGCCGGTAGACCATTGCGCGGCTGATCGCGAGATATTTGGCAGCGTCCGGGATGCGGGCGAGTCCAGCGGACTGGACGGGTGGCTGTGCGGCAGTGGGCATGTCATCGGCTCCGTGTGCGAGTGTCGCAGCGAGTCTGTCAGGTCGACTCGCGTCACGGGCGGATGATGGGCGTCAGGCGCTGCGATAGTCTCGCAGCCGCGCTGCGAAACCCTGCGAAAATGCACTCAGCCGGAAAATTCCCGGATAGTCCAGTCAGTGAGCGTCAGTTGCAGCTCTTCAAGCTTGTCGCGAAGTGTACGGGCGACATAGTTTCGGTCATTGGTGTCGGGGAATAGCTTCTTAGCCCGATCCCGCGAAATATGTCCCTCACCGTTCAACAGCTCTTTCAACAGATCGTGGCAGTAGTCGTTGACTACGATCACTTCGACCGTCTGTTCGGTCGCGGGGACGTACCGCTTCGCTGTTCGACCTTCGAGCGTGATGCCAAACAGCGTCTTCGGCGGGGTTTCCCCTTTTGCAGGCACTTCCTGAACAGCTCGCATCCACGCCTGCAGACAGAACACCGCCGTCTGCCTGGTGTCCCGCCAGTGACAAACCCGTTCACGTCCGTCCGCATAGCGTATGAACAAATTCCGTTGACTGTGCGCCGTTCGTTTCCACGGCTCGGAACAAAGCATGTTCGTCACCGTCTGCAATCCACTGCTGCCATCCAGTCGCGGGAATTCAGGTCGATGTCTGGCGACTTCAGGAACGTCCTCACCAGCGTCCTGTGTGACGACCAGCAGTGCCGGAACGTCTTCAATGCCCGCAGCCTTCAGCAGTGGCAAGACGGTCGTCACGTGCCTGGTATCGAGCAATAACGGCCCGATGTCGCGACGGCATGTTTCAAGAGAGTGCGTGAGTCCCTCGATGTCTTTCCACCATCGGTCAGGGTGTCGTGGTGCCTCAAGTGTGGCAATGATCTCGCGAGCGATCATCACGAATTCGTCGCGCGGGTCGTTGTCTGACATTGGTTCGGCTTCCTCACTCCGAACATCCTGAAAAAAGACAACGCGGCAGCCGTCAGGAAAACGGTTTTCGGGGATCAGCCTAGCCGCGTCGCTACAGCCAAACTGTAGCCAATGGGATCGACAGTGGTAGACGTGAGTGAACAATTCAGGCGGTTTCCACACGGAAAAACACAGTGTTTCTGTCGATGTGTGTTCACCCGTGTCTCAGCCTTTTCGGACTGAAAATCCTGGTGTCGCCGGTTCGATTCCGGCTCCGCCCATCAAAAAACCCTGTCTTTTCCCAGTCGAAAAGGCAGGGTTCATTTTTGCGCCAGTGTCACTACAGCCTTGTCAAGGCTTGAAGCTGAAGTTGTCCGTGAGTCCCGCGCAGCGTCCTGGCCTCGCCTTCGCGGATCTCCCTTGCGTTGTCGAGTCACGTCAGGCCGAGCCCTGATACAGGTACTGCTGGAAGCCCGAGAAAAGTTTCCCGATCTCTTCCGGCCTGCCCAGGTCCGCCACGGCGTCGGCAATCGAGTTGTTGTATTTCAGCCTGAGCAGCGGCGTGAGTTTCTCCTGGTTCAATTCCTGAACGCCCTCGGTGACATAGTGCGCCAGCACGAAGTCGAGGAAGGCTTGCTGCTTCTCATTGAAGTGTGAGGTAAGCTCGACTTTGAGCGAATCGGTGAACACCGGCTCGCCGAAGTACCGGTAGGTGTCGACGTTGTCTCTGCGTTTGGGCGTGGCGGTCAGGCCGAGTTGCACCGCGGGAGCGAAGTATTCCAGGATGCCTCGCCAGGTACTTTCGTCATTCGCGCCGCCGCGATGGCGTTCGTCGATGAGTAGGTGAAGCGGACAGCCAGCTTGCCGGCGTAGTTCTTCGCCTGCGCCACACCTTCGGTCAGTTCTCGATCCCATGCTTTGGCCTCAACGACGCCCAGCCTGGTGTTGCGATAGATCAGGACGTAGTCGGCGGTGAGCGCACGAGAACGACGCCCGAAGCCTTCGAGTCGCCCCAGCGTGATCGGAAATTCGCGGCGGATGCGGCTCCCTTCGACAACACCCCAGCCGGCGGCTTGCAAGGCCGGGTCGATGTGTTCGGCGCGGGTTTCGGCTTCGTTCATGGGGAATTGCGATAGGAACTATTGTGCAGGGGATGGACCGATATCTTGCAACTGGTAGGTAACCCGACTGCGTCCGTTCCTAAACGAAACAGTTGTCTTCAATAGTGTGGCAGCGCATGGCTGATTAAAGTACGAAGCATTGAAATCAATGACCTGATCTTCCGACAACTCCTGACCAATCTTGCCTTTGATCGACTCGCCGCCAATCATCGCGAAATTGAACTCCCAGGAATCGAGCAGCACTCCCTTGAGGTTCCCAGTCAAGCTGACTGTCTCTTCCGCGCTCTGCGTTTCTGAAACGCGTTCAAAGGCTCGGGAAGCGTGCTCAGGGGTCATTTCAGAACGCAGATCACCACTTTCCAACCTCAGGCCAGCGCGGCCCTTCGCGATAACCTCGAGGAACATCTTTAAGCACTGAACGACACGGGGCGCGGTCTCGGTCAGTTCCGATGCGAAGTCCTCGTCACTGCGAACGGATGCATCGACCACTCGCGTCACATGCGAAAGCGAATCAGCCAGTTCGTCTTCCGCAAACAGGTCGTTGTTTGGAACAGCGGTTAGCTCCAACCCGAAAGAACCTCGTGGGAGCCCACATAGCATCAGACGCGAATGGGACTCACTCTGACTGTTTCCGCGGCCAGCCTCGCGACCGTGCCAACGGTAGGCAAAGTCGGCAGCAACCATTTTCTGGAACGGATCCATCACTCGCCCAGCGAATGCGGCATCGATTCCGAGAGATCCCGCCAGGGCAACGCCGTTAAGGATTTAGAGGCGGTAAAAGCCGGGGTAGCGTTGAAGAGCGGAATATGAAAAAAGCCAGACTCCCGCA
>CAZHET010000618.1:0-3709 GCA_964531585.1 uncultured Planctomycetaceae bacterium
CACGTGGAGCCGCTGAGAATCACTACCGCACGATGACGATGGAGGAGATTCTCGCCGAACCGGTGAGGGAGCTGATTGCCGACAACGCTCACTTACATTTATGGACGACCAACGCATTTTTACTTGAAGCCTTTGATGTCATTCGGGCTTGGGGATTTCGATACAAGTCGTGTCTCGTCTGGGTTAAGCCACAACTCGGCATGGGGAATTACTGGCGAGTCTCTCACGAGTACTTGCTCCTTGGTGTTCGGGGCAGTCTCCCCTTTCGTGACCGGACACTTCGCAGTTGGCTCTTGGCTCGCCGCACCATTCACAGCCGCAAGCCATTTGCCTTTCGTGAATTGATTGAGCGCGTCAGCCCTGGCCCTTACCTCGAACTCTACGGGCGCGAAGAACAGCCCCTCACCGAGTGGACGGTCTACGGGAACCAAGTCGAACGAAGGTTGTTTTGAAAGGACGAATCGGCATTGTGCCGATCGGTTATCGGGTATGAGCAAGAGACCTCAACAGAACGGCTCTGACTCTGCCGCTTCCGGGAACGGAAAGCGAAGACGGAATCTTCGCGCACCGAAGGCCGTGACCCTTCGCCTGTGCACATGCCTTGATCCAAATGAACGTCATCCACTGGTAGAACTTGATCCGACTATCCGCGAGGCTGAGCGTCAAAGGCTTTTGGCCTCAATCCTGGCCCGAATGGCAAGCGGTCCGATCCAATCTACGGAGCAGCCCGGTAGAATTGACGAAGAGCCTCCTCCAACGACCATAGCTGACAGAATTACGAAGCCGGAGTGATTTGATGCGAGCACAGAAGAAAAAAGGGACGAAAGGACCTCTGCGGATCGCCGGATACGTGCGGGTTTCGTCGCAGCGACAAGCCACAGAGGGCGACAGCCTGGTCGCCCAGGAACACGAGATCGAACAGGAGGTCGAATTCCGAAAACGCCGTGAGAACTGGGACATCGAATCGCTTGAGTTCTATATCGACGCTGGGAAATCAGCGAAGAATCAGAACCGACCGCAACTTCAACGGCTCAAGCGTGACATCGCCGCTGGTAAGATCGATCTTGTGATCTGCTTCAAGCTGGACCGAATCACGCGGAGTCTCAAGGACTTTGTAGATCTCTGGGCGCTCTTTGCAGAGCACGACGTCGACGTGATCAGCTTGCGGGAGAAATTTGATACGTCGATGCCGACCGGCGAGGCGATGGTTCAGCTTATCATGGTATTTGCCCAACTTGAGCGAAAGATGACCGCCGAACGGACATACTCCATCATGCGTGACCGAGCGGAACGCGGCCTCTGGAACGGTGGACATGTTTTGGGATATCGGTCGAAGTCTGATGACCCAGGCCGGTTGGAAATCGACGAAGAAGGAGCTGCAATCGTTCGCCAGATTTTCGATGGGTTTGAAGAACTCGGCTCGTCGGGAGCGGTCACACGTAGACTCAGTGACCAGGGAATCCGGTATCCCAGCTACGTCACCCGCTCCGGCAAGCAGCGCGGCGGAAAGCTCTTTGCCAAGCAGAAGGTGACTGGCATTCTGCGAAACCCAGTCTATATCGGGCAGGTTCGCTGGGGTGATGCCGTTCACGAAGGATGCCACCCGCCGATCATCACCAGTCAGCAATTCGACCGAGTTCAGGCCCAACTGAGTCAGACCGTGAAGCGTCGGATGAATCTCAGAACGATCAAACCGCACAGCCACCGTCACTACCTTCTCTCCGGCTTGCTCCGCTGCTCGTGTGGAGCACATATGACAGGAGCGGCTGCTCACGGTCGAAGTAGCACGCATCTCTACTACGTCTGCACACGGCAGTCGCACGAGGGAGGAAAGTACTCATGTAACGCTCCCCGCGTTCCTGCGGAAGCCCTGGAGCAAGCCGTCATCAAACGGATTCGCGAACTCGGAACCATGCTTGAGGCCCGTGAGAAAATCGCTCAAAGGGCAATCGAATGTCTGGACGTGGAGTCCGTGAAGCTCAAGCAGGAAGAAGAGGTGCTGCGTCGTCAGCAGCAGAAGACGAAAGCCGACCTCAATCGACTGATCGAAGTTCTGAAGAGTCTTGGTGCGGAAGTACTGGATAGCGTCCGGGACGAGCTTCGCCGCCTTGAACGGGAAGAAAAGGAGCTTCGTCGGCAGCTTGCCGAGATTGCCAAGCGGCAGGAGCCAATGACCCGGATCAGCGACGACGCCAAAGCGTTCATCCAGACGTGGCAGGACGTGGGCGAAATCCTTGATGCCGCGACGCACGAAGAGCGGCTCTTGATTCTCCGTCATTACGTCGAAGTGATTGAACTGCACTCGACCGACCCGAAGGGGCTGACTGGAACGTATGCCATCCGACTTTTCCCGGAAGTCCGTCCGGATCGGGGATTCGACTTGGGCAATTCCGACTCTTCCGGCGGCCCGGATGACGAAAGTCCGTGCCCTGAAATGACAAACGGGGACGGCTCCCCGGTGGGAGACGACCCCGCATTGTTAACCGATTCTCGATTGGTTCGAGTAATCGACGAAAAAGCTCCCCCACTTGGACTCGAACCAAGGACCTAGCGGTTAACAGCCGCTCGCTCTACCAACTGAGCTACAGGGGAATGTCTGGTGTCAGGAGCGGTGCTCAAGACGCCTGACGGACGCGGAAGAGTATCGGCGAGCCGGGGGTATTTCAAGTCCGTTCCGGACGCTCAAAGCGGGGCGGGTGGAGAATCTTTCGGGCGGGAACGCTCAGCCGCCCGGTGGCGATGAAAGCGACGGCTCGGCGGTGGCGGTCGTCATGGTTTTCGCCGCGTCGAGTTCCACTTTCTGCAGTGCTCGCTTGCTGAGTTTCAGTTCGTTTGCCGCCAGATCGCGAAATTCCTCGGCCAGCCCCACTTCTGTGGCGAACAGAAATGCGGCGGCCAGCGGGATTTCTTCCAGGTCTGCGTCGCACGTCACGAAGTCCAGCAGCACGCAGCAGAAGTAGTTTCGTAATCGGTCGTCGCAGTTTTCGAGTGCCGTCTGCAGCTCGCCTGCCGTGACAGTCGGCGCGTCGGTGAACTCGAAGTCGTCGAAGAACCGCCGGGCGTGGCCTTTCGTCAGGTCGGTTCGCAGCAAGGCGGGTTGCAGGAATGCCTGCAGAAAGTGTCGCGTCAGTTCAGTGACTTTCCGCTGCCGCAGCAGGTCCATGTCCTGAAGGGCCAGCGGACCTTCGACCAGCTTTTCGAGTCCTTCGTCGGGGTCATCCGGTGAATCACGCCACAACTGCAGCGCTTTGGCTCGGATATACATTTCGGGATGAGTCATGCCCTCGCTGCCGGTGGCGACTTTGGACAGAACCTCTTCAGCCTGCGTCAGATAGGCGGCGGCACTGACTTCCTTCAGACCGGTTTCCATCTTGACGAGTGTGCGGACACAGGCGTCGATGTCGTCAGTGACCTGCGCGGCGCGGCGGTCACAGAACAGCTCGGTGTACAACCGGAACGAACGCCAGGTGCGTTCGTGCGGAGGAGCGGCTGACGGATCGGAAACCATTGCGCCGAGTATTTGTTCGGCGATCAGGCAGGCACCGTCTTCCAGCGAATAGAGTTCGTGATGAGCGAATTCGTGAGCCAGCAGAGCGGCTTGTTCGTCGGGTGTCAGAGTTTCCTGAACGGCTCCGTGCAGAACCACGTGAATTTCGTCAGGCAACCACGCCAGTGATGCATTCAAACCCACGGCCTGCTGAGCCTGGTA
>CAZHET010000619.1:0-3669 GCA_964531585.1 uncultured Planctomycetaceae bacterium
CGTCTGGTCCAGCTTGATGTCGACGGTGAAGGCGATTCGCGAGCCGTCGGGGGCAACCTTCAGATTGGCGACGCCGCCGAATTCGTCATCCGCGTCACTGGCCGCATCGCCGTCTGACTTCTCACGCGATTCGTGTTTGCCGTTCGCCATTGCGGGTTTGAAATCGGCGGCAGTCAGGTTCGTCACCTGCAGGACCGCGCCGTCGAGCGGATTCAGCGCCCAGACCTGAGCCTGTTCCTTGTCCTGTTTGCCCGAAATTCCTGTGAAGTACAGACGCTCGCCGAATGGAGACGCAGCGAACTGCAGATCGCTAACCGACTTCCAGTCCGACAACAGTGGCCGCTCAGATCCGGACTGCAGGTTTCTGATGACGACAGAAGACTTTCCGGAGTTCTGCTTCAGTTCATACCGACGGACCGAATAGGCAACGTGAGTTCCGTCGGCCGACACCGTGGGATTCGACAGCCGTCCCAGCTTCCACAGCAGTTCCGGCGTCATCCGGGTTTCCTGCCCGCTGCAACGGGACGCCATGAGAATGAGGCAGATGAGGAAAGTTATCACGAACGGCATGCGGATCATGCGAATCATCAGCGAACCTTTTCAAATTGCAGAGCGACAGTATTCCAGAGCGACAGTATTGCAGAACGAAAATATTGCAGAGCGACGACCAGGGTGCCAGCATCACCCCGCGACCGGCTTCTTCAGAGGGTTGATTGAAGTCAGTTTGGTGAGCCGTAAGGCGCTGGCCGCCGGATTCTCCCGACGTCCTGCAATGCTGACACCGGCGGCTAGCGCCGTGCCGCTCACACAGTGAGCGCCATTGGGCGCTGGCCGCCGGTTTTCCGCAGCGTTACCCCGATTGGAATTTCGGACACACGTTCAGTCGGTCCCGGTCACATCGGGCATTCGCGACTCTGAGCGCTGAAATTCCGGCAGCGGATACTCAGCAATCGGAATCGTCTGAGCATTCTCTGCCAGGAACTGCAGCCGCTGCCAGCCTCGCGAAAGCAAAGCCGTTCGTTCGCGAACAGATTCCGCGTCCAGTTCTGTCCGGCTGAACGGGCCGTCGACTGAGACCGGATCGAAACCCTCCGCGTCGATGAACTGAGCAGCCACGGGATTGCACCGCAGATGTCGTTCGGCACCTCCCAGCAACTGCCGCGAACCAATTTCGCCCGTCACATAGCGCAGGTACAGATCACTGTCCCGAATCGACTTCACTTCGTCGCCGCAGACTTCGCACAGATAACCCTGATCGCATCGAGCCATGAGTCTCCCCTGATTGGCGGTCGGCGCATCCGCTGCCGAACCCATTGTGGTCGATGTGCGCGAGTATTTCATCCAGTGTGCAGAGGAAACCTGCGTGTGCCGGAAAGCAGTCAGGCGGCCGACGCAACTGCCTCCGTTCGTCCGTCCGCACAAACTTGCAGGGGTGAAGCACCTGAGTTAACGTGTGGCGAGCTCATCAGCGAACGCTGACATTCTGGTTGCAGGGACACTTCATGGCCGACGCGTTTCAGCTTTCGATCTCCAGGGACGGCATTGCCACGCTGACACTGAATGTCCCGCAACAAAAGGTCAACACATTTTCCGCACCTGTCATCGCCGAACTCAGCGACGTCGTCGCGGAGCTGGAAAAACGCCACGACCTGCGCGGCCTGATCTTCCAGAGCGGCAAGCCCGGACAGTTCATCGCCGGTGCAAATCTCGGGGAGATTGCGGCGCTGGTGACCGCTACCGCCGACGAAGTCATACGCGGAATCCATCGCGGACACGACCTGTTCGACCGTGTCAGCCAACTGCCGTTTCCCACCATTGCTCTCATCGACGGACACTGCATGGGAGGCGGAACTGAACTGATTCTGGCGATGGACCAGCGGCTGCTGTCCCGGAATCCGCGCGCCGGCATCGCTCTGCCCGAAGTCAAACTGGGAATTATCCCTGGGTGGGGCGGAACTCAACGGCTGCCGCGCCTGATCGGTGTGCATCACGCCATCCGTCTGATTACCACAGGAGCCACCGTGAATGGCTCGGAAGCCGCGGAACTGGGCCTGGTCTTTGACGTCGTGCCGTCCGACGCTCTGGTCAGTGAAGCTCACCGAGTGATCGAACTGCTGCATCACGAGGACACCTGGAAGAAGAATCGCCAACGACGTCAACAGCCGCTGGGCATGACCGATGATCAGGTGGCGTTCACGTTCTCCGTCGCGGAAGGCGCGATCCGTGGCAAGTCCGGCAGCCAGTACCCGGCTCCGCTGGTCGCGCTGAAGGCCATTCGCGACGGCATCAATCTGCCGCTGCAGCAGGCACTGCAGGTCGAACGTGACGCCGCGCGGGAAATCATGCAGTCGCCCTCGGCCGCCAGCCTGATCGGCGTCTTCTTCAAAGGAAACGCAATTGACAGAAACCCCGGCATTGACATGAAGGCCGTGCCACCGCGCGATGTGTCGCGAGTCGGCGTGCTGGGAACCGGCCTGATGGGAGCCGGCATCGCCACCGCATGTGCTCGCCGCGATATTCCCACCGCCATGGTTGATGTTGACAACGACCGCATCGCCGCCGGCCTGCAGGCTGCCGCAAAAGTGGTCGAAAGCCGCATCAAAATCGGACGCGCAACAACCGATGATCTGGCACGAATGATGGCGTCGCTCAGCACCGCCACGTCACACAATATTTTCGCCGACTGTGACGTCGTCATAGAAGCCGTCCCGGAAAACGAAGCACTCAAGACTAAAATCTACGGACAACTTGCGGCGTTCCTGCGAGACGACGCCGTCCTGGCCAGCAACACGTCCACGATTTCCATTTCTCGCATGGCCAAAGCCGCTCCGGCACCGGACCGATTTGTGGGAATGCACTTCTTTTCGCCGGTGGATCGCATGGCGCTCGTCGAAGTCATTCGCGGCGAACAAACCAGTGACCAGACCGTGTCCACCGTGGTTGGCCTGGCACGACGTATTGGCAAGACACCGATCGTCGTCAACGACTGTGCCTGATTCCTGGTCAATCGAGTACTGATGCCCTATATGGCCGAAGCCGTGCAGTTGCTGACCGAAGGCGCATCGATGGATGCGATTGATAAGGCGGCCACGCGTTTTGGAATGCCCGTCGGTCCCATCGCACTGCACGATATGGTCGGAATCGACGTCGCCACCTTTGCCGGCGGTGTGCTTGCAAAGGCGTATTCCGATCGCGCTTTGGAACACAATATTCTGCAGCGAATGGTCGAGCAGGGACGCCTCGGAAAGAAATCCGGCGCAGGTTTCCGCAGGTACGAAGGTCCGAAAGGCCGCCCGGTGGCCGATCCGGAGTTTGACCCGATTCTGGCGGAGGCACGTACTGCAGACCGCAGTCATACCGACGATGAAATCATCGACCGCCTGTTTCTGTCGATGCTGCTGGAAGCCGTGCGTGCGCTGGAAGAACGCGTTGTTCCGGAACCCGCTCACGTGGACATGGCCATGATTCTGGGCACCGGTTTTCCGGCGTTTCGAGGTGGCCTGTTGTCGTGGTGCGATGATGAAGGCGCCGCGGCGATTGTCGAGCGAGCCGCCAAATACGAAGAACTCGGCCGGCGTTTCGTCGCGCCGGAACGTCTGAAACAAATGGCTCAGTCGAACGAACGCTTTTACCCGCGGGAGATTCCAGAAACGAAATTCGGCGGCTGAG
>CAZHET010000620.1:0-3664 GCA_964531585.1 uncultured Planctomycetaceae bacterium
GGCTGAATCACCGGACAGAGGTGAATCGCCGGACGGGGTTTTCTGCTGACTGTCGGCAGCGGGCTTTTCGGAACCTGCCGCTGTGTCGCCCGCGGGTAGCGGTGCTGACGCCGTTGCCTGCTCAGCGTTTGACTCAGATGACGTGTCGGATTCATCTGCTGTGCCGTCGTCGCTGTGTGAGGCGGAGGCGTGTGAGGCGGAGGCGTGTGGCGAATCCTGACTGGCCTCGGGAATCTTATCAACATCAACGCTGGCCCGTTCAGGAGGCACTACCGCGGGAACTGCGTCGGTCTCGGAATATTCGACGAAGCCCTCAGCGCCGGAATCCTGGCATCCGGACAGCAACAGCAAGGCTGCAGTCGCCAGAATCGTGGCCAGCGTTAGATTGTTCATCGCCTGCTTCAATATGCTCACGAAACCGGCTCCTTTCGACCCATACGCGGTCTGCCCGGTGGTGCATCATTCCATTGACACTGGCACAGCAGGCACTTCGGTATTAAAACCTGGTGCGAGCTTCCTCGACGATTGTCGCATCCATTGTGTAAACCGGCTCGCCTTCTGCTGCCATGACGTTGGCGTTCAGCACACCGGAAACGGCCACGATGGACGTGTAGGCTTTGGTGGTTTCGCCCTCAGGCATCTTCACCACCATCATGTCGAACGGCTTTGGCTGACCGCCGAAGCAGCATTCACCGTTATCTTTTAGAAAGACAAATTCCGTCAGACCGTCGTCTTTCTGAGTCTGCCACATGTAGCCCTTAATAAAGATCTTCTGACCAACCAGAGGAGCGACATCCGGATGCAGGCGGCGCTGGTTGCCGTAGAACACAAACTGCTTGTCTGCTATGTCTTTCGGGAAGTTCACTCTCTGGTAGCCTTCGGGGACCTCCGTCGCGTACGCATGAGCCATCTTTGCCGAACCAAGCGTCAGGCTCAGAAACGACAGGATCAGGCCTGTCAGGACGAAGGGCATACCTTTCGCAGAGCCAGCGGACGCTTTGATTCGAATCCAGGCAGCAATGCCGACAACAACGCCGACCACAGCAAGCCCCAGCCCGAAAATTCCCAGAAAGCCCGTCAGACTCCCCACGCCCAGAACGAGCGTGATCGGTCCCCAGGGAGACACGGGGACGTAATCAAAATCGTCAAAACCAGCCTCTTCAGCCCAGCCTGTATGACCGGATTCCGCGAAGCGCACGGGATTGACTGATGCTGGCAGGTCGAGAGTTTGTTCAGTCATGGCAAACACAAATTGATTCGAGGAACGAATTAAACCACTTGCCGAAAACGGGTTGCACAAAACTCGCACACTGCAATGCAGGCTTCGTCCGGCAACGGCGGGACTCTCATTCTACGACACCCGGACGGTGATTGTGAGCGAAAACCCGGTTCCCTGAAACGCGGCCGACTAAATGGCCGCACCCGCCTGAGCCGCGACAATGGCCTGGAGAATCCCTTCCCACGTGTACTCCACCGCTTCGACATCGACGCTCAGACCCGCGTCTCTGGCCGTCTGACTGGTGACGGGACTGATTGACGCTATTTTGGTCGGCAGATTTGAAGAATCAAGCCCCTCGGCCGCTAACAGGGTCGCCAGACGCAAAGCAATCGACGGGCTGCTGAGCCCGATCCAGTGCAGTTTGCCCGACCGGATACGCGCGACTACCTGCGGATCGAGCCGGTCGACGTCGTCATTGTTGTAAACGATAAGCTTTTCCACCTGGGCGCCGGCGGAGTTCAGCGTGTCCGGCAGCACGTCCCGCCCACGATTCGCTCCGGCCCACAGAACTCGTCGGCCCCGGACATGTGGAAGCAACGCCACGGCCAGCGCTTCGGCCCGAAACTCGCCAGGAACGATGTCACACCGCAGAGATCTCTGCTGCAGAGCATCCGCGGTCGATGGCCCGATTGCAGCAATTTTCAGATGTGCTGCCGCTCGCATGTCACGACCCGTTTGCCACAGCCGATCGAAGAACGCGTTCACTCCGTTCACGCTGGTAAAGATCAGCCAGTCGTATTCACCCAACTGATCCAGCGCGGCATCGACCGATGCCCGCTGGTCGCCAGTCACAGCAGAAATCCGGATCATCGGCATCAGCACAGGCTGCCCGGACAGTCTGACGATTCTTGCCGCGACGTCGTCACACTGGTCGTCGGGCCGAGTGACTCCGATGCTGAGTCCGAACAACGGCCCGCGTTCGAACCATGATGGTCCTGTTCGCTGCCGCACGCATTCACCGACAACAATCAGCGACGGCGGCTGCAGGCCGGCCCGTTCAGCGTGGTGGGGCAGATCTTCCAGCGTTGCCGTCACGACCTGTTGGCCGGGCAGCGACGCCTGACAAACGATGGCCGCCGGCGTCTGTGGCGGCTTACCACAACGCATCAGATCGTCGCAGATCGACTGAATCCGCCCCAGTCCCATGTAAAACACCAGCGTTCCGGGAAATGCGGCGAGCGCGCCGTAATCGAGCCGGCTGGCGGACCGGGTTGGATCTTCGTGTCCGGTGACAAACGCTACGGCGGAAGCGAAGTCACGGTGTGTGAATGAGAATCCCGCGTACTCTCCGGCCGCCGTGGCTGCGGTGATTCCGGGAACGACTTCGTACGGAATGCCGGCGGCACCCAGCGCGGCCGCCTCTTCGCTGCCGCGACCGAAGATAAAGGGATCGCCACCCTTCAACCGCACAACGTTTTTTCCGGATCTCGCTTCGTCAATGAGGCGCTGGTTGATCTCAACCTGCAGGACGACCGCCGAACCGTCTGCTTTTGTTCGAGCCGTGCGTTCACACGTGCCGTTCGCGAGCCTGAGCAGCAGCGGGTTGACCAGTCCGTCGTACAGCACCAGATCTGCTCTGGCCAGCACTTCTGCACCGCGCAGCGTCAGCAGGCCGGGATCTCCGGGACCGGCTCCGACAAGATAAACTGTGGCGGGTGACTGCGACACAACCATGTGATCGTAGCGAGTCGCAGGAAATCCGCGAGTGCGCTGGGACGCCGGCCAGCGGCCGCGTACGCTTCCCGTTATGAGCATCGCATCCACCGCCGAACACGCCGCGCAGGCCGCCGGCAAAATTCTCCGAGACTACTTCGGCACTGGAGTCACCATGCGCCACAAAGGCGCGGTCGACCTGGTATCCGACGCCGACGTGAACGCCGAGCGCGCCATCGTGGCTGTCATTCGCGAACAGTTCCCCGATCACAGCATTCTGGGGGAAGAGGAACAGGCCGACGACGCCGGTGCCGAACATCTGTGGATCGTCGACCCGCTCGACGGCACCACCAACTTCGCCCATCAGATTCCTCATTTCGCTGTGTCGATCGCTTACTATCACAACGGCACAGCTGAGTACGGCATTGTTCTGAATCCGATTCACAACGACTGCTACGTCGCCCACCGCGGTGACGGAGCAACACACAACGGCGAACCGATTCAGGTCGGACAACAGTCGCACATCAGCGATGTGCTGATTGGCGTTGGATTTTACTACGATCGCGGAGCCATGATGGAGGCAACTCTCGCTGCAGTCGGCGACTGTTTCCGGCGAAACATCCACGGAATTCGGCGAATGGGCACGGCTTCGCTGGACCTGGCCAACGTGGCAACAGGCCGCTTCGGTGCCTATTTCGAATACCAGCTTTCTCCGTGGGATTTCGCCGCGGG
>CAZHET010000621.1:0-3662 GCA_964531585.1 uncultured Planctomycetaceae bacterium
TCTCGGCCACGGGTTAAACGAGCCGTGTTTTACGGGGTAAAAACTCTTCACGGTGTTAGCCTCCGGCCCTGTCCCTGATGAACATCAATCACACCAACCCCATTGACAGGAGTCACCACATGACAGGCATTCGAATTTCCTTCATCCTGCCAGTGCTGCTGATCGCAGCGACGACGGCGAACACGGCACATGCTCAATTTGGCGGCGGGGACTTCGGTGGCGACGGCCGCGGCAGTTTTCCGGGGCAGGGCTTCGATGGCAACGAGCGTCTCGTCGACAGCGGTCAGGTCATGGTGACCTGGTCGGAGCACAAGGACGAACTGCGCGGCTTCAGCCAAACCAAAGGCGAATGGACGCTGCTGAAGATTGAGCCACAGAAACAGGTGGTTCCGGTCATGGTTGGTGTTGGTGTTGTCGCCGCGGTGAAGCTCAGCGGTGGCATGGCTGCTTACAGCGGCGAAACCGGCACATGGGACGTTGTCAAACTTCCGGCAAATTCGGACGCTCAGCCGACCGTGACCGCAAATCGAGTTCAGTTTCGTGACAGCGATCACCTCTACACATTCGCCGCCTCAACCGGCCGCTGGACATCGCCGACGGATGAACGACTGCAGCGCGCGACCGAGACGATTCGACTGCCCACGATGATTCGGGGAAACCAGGTCGACGCATTGCGGCAGGCGTTTGATAAGGCGTCCGTCGTTGTCGATCGATTCATGCTCAGCGGCAGTCCTGAGGGTCCGCTGTTGGTGGTTGACACGCGCAAGAGCGACGTGGAGCGTGTGCGCGAGATTGTGGAACAATTCGTCACGGATCACGCAGCACGTGACGCACCGACGATTGCTGCTCCCAGTCCAGCGGACGTTCGTGGTTCAAAACCGGCCGAGTTTCCGAGTTTCATCCAGCCAGTCGTCGATCCAGCCGAACAACAAGCTCTCGATCTGGCTCGCACGCTGCGCGATGCAGGCAAGCCGACGGATGAGCAACAGGCGGAACTCAAGGAACTGGTCCTTCAGTCGCTCGAAGCACGATTCCAGCAACAGGCGAATCAGGTCCAGCAACTGACCGAGAAACTGGAAAAAGTCCGTTCGGCACTCGAACAGCGGCAGCAGAACAAGGACCGCATTATTCAGCGTCGAGTCGAAGAACTGCTCGATCCCAGCGTCAACTGGGCATCGCTCACGTCGCGGTCAGCACCGGTCAATGTTGCAGCAACCGGAACACCGATTGGGCTGGCCGGCCCGGCTCATATTCCGATGGGATCTCCAGCCGCCGTCTCGCCGGATTTGTTCGGAAACGCAACGTCTGCCGATCCGCTTTCCGTCGCAGGTTCTGCGTCCGGCGGAATTCGGCCGCGAGACGAATTGTTCACAGAACTGACGAAGCAACATCGCAAGGCAACCGTCAGCCGAAGCTCAATCCTGGACAACTTGCGGCTGATTGAAACGGATGAGAGTGACTACAACGTCGAAGCCGCTCGCAAAGAAGTTGACCGGTGGCGAGACACGCTGCGGGGACAACTGACGGAATGGAAGCAGGTCTGGCGAGACTACGAATCCGGCATTCGACTGCTGGAGCTGGATGTCGAGGGCGCGCGCGCGATGCTAATGGCTGACGAGAACTACGCTCAGCGGCTGCGGGATGCGGCAGGGAAACACCCCGTCTCTTCGAGCCAGGTCCGCAAGGTGGAAGACAGGGTTTACGTCAGCCAGCTTCAAGTGCAAGGCACCGAAGAGCGCCTGCGCTTCTACAAGTCGCTGGCCGAAGACGCGCCGTATCTGGATCCCGGCACGTTCGACGTGTCACAGGTTCTGGAACCGGATTCCGGCCGGAACCAAGGTTCTGCAACACCCACTGACGACTCGCGGATACCAGTCTCTCACACCGACAATTCTGATGCTGCGACGCGAGTTGCCGACAGTGTCACCTACGAGCGCCGCAACGCGGTGACCAGTGCGGATGTCGCTCCCGCGGACCGGTTGCCCGGCATCGATCCCGAACTGATTGCCGACATGCGGTCACGGCTGGAGGGTGCTCACAGCGAAGTTGAACGGTACGCGAAATCGTTTTCGGCCGGAGCGAAGCTGGTGCGGCTGCTGGAAAAGCCCGTCGCCGAATGGACCGCCGATGAGAAAGCCGGTCTGCAGGAACTGGCCCGGGCCAGCTTCGTCCGTATCGAGGTTCCGGAAGGCGATGACTGGACCGAAGAATGGCGCAAGAAGCAGTTCGAATTCAACATGCCGGCTTTCGCGATCCGCGAGAATGAGCTTCGGCTGAAGGAAAACAAGACCGCATGGGACCGAGCCTGGACCGATTATCAGTCGCGAGTCAGACTGCTGAACCTGGATGTCCAGGAAGCAGAGCTTGTTTTGAAACAACGCCGGGAGGAATTGGGAGTCGCGATCACCGCGAACCAGAAAGGGGGCGGTCGCACGTTTACTCGGACGGAAATGTCCGCGCGGGAACTGGCCGCCGCCCATGCCCAGATCGCCGTTCAGCGCGCAACTGAACGCCTGCGACAACTGACGGACATTGTCGCGAAGCAGCTGGAACTCGATCCGACGAAGTTCACGATGCCGGAAGGCATAGAGGACGCTATTCAGGCATCGGGCGACTTTTGACGGGAAGCGTGCATTCGAGGCCATTCGAACTGCCGTCCCGTTGGGACTTCGCGCGTTGTGGGGGGCGATTCCTGGGGCGATGCCCCAGGCTGGACGAACTGCTGGCCCGTTGGGCCGAAAACGAATTTCCGGGGCGATGGGTGAGGCTGGACGAACTGCTGGCCCGTTGGGCCGGAATCGCATCGGATCGGAATCGCAATCCCTGTGTCGTGTTCGGTTACGCGATGCGATTCCGTCCCAACGGGGACGACAATTCATCCAGCCTGGCACGGCGTGCCAGGTAACGGCCCACCATGCGATTCAGTCCCAACGGGACGACAATTCATCCAGCCTGGCACAGCGTGCCAGGTAACGGCCCACCCTCGCGGCAGAGTCCCAACGGGACGGCAGTTCATTTGTGATCCGGCAATCGGATGCCGGAATCCGATCGATGGAATCACGAACGCATCGCGCTTTGCAACCGCGCGGACGGATCGCGTCATGGTTCGACGCTGGATTCCTGGGGCGATGCCCCAGGCTGGATGAACTGCTGGCCCGTTGGGCCGAGAACAAATTCCAGGGGCGATGGGTGAGGCCATTCGAACTGCCGTCCCGTTGGGACTTCGCGCGTTGTGGGGGGCGATTCCTGGGGCGATGCCCCAGGCTGGATGAACTGCTGGCCCGTTGGGCCGAAAGGAGTTGCGATTGCGCATTCCGCGTTCCAAATCCTCCAATCTGCAATCTCTGAACTCCGATCTGCAATTCTCCGCCGTTCTGTCTACACTCTCCCGTTAATGCCTGCCTTTCCGGGAGCACTCTCGTGAGACACCCCTCTGACAGCGCCGCCAATCGGCTGCCGGATTCGCCTGAATTCGCTGACCAGGCCGCCGACCCGGAACGCTGGGTCGACGACTACGGCGATTACCTTTACCGCTATGCCTTCAGCCGCCTGCGAGATACCAATTCCGCTGAAGAAGTCGTGCAGGACACGTTTCTGGCGGGAATCCGGTTTCAGGATCGCTTCACGGGGCAGGGAGCCGAGCGGGCGTGGCTGCTGGGCAT
>CAZHET010000622.1:0-710 GCA_964531585.1 uncultured Planctomycetaceae bacterium
TGAGCGCAGTCACCCATGTCGGCGGGCCGGTGTTGATTCGTCCGGTCAGAGGATCCACACCGGTCCATGGCGTTGCCGCTCCCGGCTCCACAAAAATATCCGTGGCCTGAATCCGGTAGCCCGGTTTTCCATAAGGACTCGTTGTGGTCCAGGCATTCTGAGCGTGAAAGCGATCGGTCGACAACTGCCGCAGCCGCTCGGCCTTGATGCGAAATTCGCCGCCGGTCTGCGGCACCTGAGCGCGAAGCTCGGCGTTCAGCAGCAGCGCCCGGTCATTGGTCGCATCAAAGAACGCGTGAGTCGCTGTGACCATGTTGGTCTGCTGGCGAATCAGAATGTTTCCTTCCAGGTAGACCTGAAACTTCGTGCCGGATGGCTGGATCACGGGCACCTGGGATTCCAGACCACTGGCATCGCGAGCCGGAGTCCAGATCACAATTCGATCGGCAGACAGGTCAATGATCCCTGGCTGAAGCGGTCGTCCCTGTACATCGATGGTGACACCTTCGATCAACAGGTTGACGCCGCCGGTAATGACATAGACCTGTTCTTCCGGGACTGTGTCCGGTGACGTGAATGTTTCGAACTGAAGTGGCGTGGCAGACCGGGGGCGCACCTGAATCCGGCGTGTTCCAGCGGCGGACTGAACGTTTCCTGGCTGAAGCTGCGGCGGGATATCGACATTGTTTGTGATCAGCCCCTCCTCCTTC
>CAZHET010000622.1:720-3661 GCA_964531585.1 uncultured Planctomycetaceae bacterium
CGGCGGGATATAAATGTCCTGGCCAAGCTGCAGACTCACGGGAGCAGCCTTCGGAAAAGTGTCCGGAAACAGCTGCCCCAGAGCACGGCGCATCACTGTATTCGGCTGCTGCAGAGCCAGCCGCTGCTTCGAGAGGCTTTCCGCCGGCCGGCTGACTCGCAGGTCAACTGTGCGTATTGCAGAATTCTGTACGCCGTCGGCGTCACGAAAATGAACGGTTCGCGCAGTGCTGTCTTCGGCATACACCAGCAGCCGGTGTCCGGCGGACGTTGCGTGGTCGATGATAACGATATTCTGGGCGCTGAGATCCACGTCGCCGACAGCAAGCTCAGCTCCGCCCCGGTAAGCGTGAACGGTGGCTTCGTTCCACTGCCAGACTTCTTCCACGAAGGCTGTCACCCGCACCGGTGACTGCATGTCTGTGACGACGGGCAGGCTGTTCAATTCATCAGCGCGCAGAAATCCGCACGCGATGGTCAGACAGCAGACCACCTGCAATGCGGACCGCAAGGCGCGAGACGCAAACAGCATTATTAAGCCGAACGGTTGAGAGAAAGGGCGGAGACGACCGGCGGGAAAGCAGAAGAGAATCAGTGGGAAGAGCGAGTGAAAGGTGGAAGAGCGAGTGCCCGTTGCAGCGCGACGCCGCGGACCCAAGGACCAAAACGCGGACCGACGTTGCCGAGACAGGAGGTTCCGAACGGAACGCGACGCCGGTTTTTCGTGGACGGCAGTTTAGGCCCGGCAGCGGCGCAGGGTCAATAGCGTGTCGGCGGCCAACACATGCCATAACTTATTGGCAGTCAATGGCTTACATCGGGACGACAGCGACACCGGCAGCGTTTGCCGGTTTTTCGATCGCGTTGCGAGCGACTCAACTGGTGAGTGCATCCGCGACGTTAGTGCGGTACGCCGTCATCGCCGGCAGGAAACCCACCAGGACGGCGAGCACAAGCAGCACCGGAAACAGCACCGCTTCCCAGGGATTAACGGCCCAGGGATTCAGCAGCAGTCCGGTGCGAGCGCTGACGTAAGGAGCCGTCATCACGGACAGGCCGTGACCCGCCAGCCAGCCGATCAACCCGCCTCCGACACACAACACCGCACTTTCCGCCAGCACGATTCCAAACACCGTACCGCGACGCGCGCCCAGAGCCCGCATGATGCCGATCTCTCTGCGGCGGTCGGACATGCTGTTGTAGATGCTGACGAAGATGCTGATCCCTGACACCAGGATGATCATCCCCGTCAGCACCATCAGTGCGTTGCGAATGTTACCGACGACGTTCACCATCAGCCGCCGAATTGGGATGATGGGGTTCACGGACATCGCCCGAAATCCGTCGTTGATCTGAGCGTTGAAGCTGACCGTGTCAAATTGAGAACGCATCTTGACGAGAATCGCGGTGACTTCTTTCATCGCTTCGGGAGTTTCGTGATGGTGAGCGTGGCCGTGTTCGATTCCGGCGGCTTCGTCTTCGGCCAGATGTTCGCGGTATTCGGCAAGTTGCGCGAGCAGTTCGTCACGGCGTTCGGGTTTGTCGGCGTAGAATTCCCGCAGCCGCTGTTCAACTTCATCCACCGGTTTGGAATGTCCGTCCAGTGCCAGAAAACCTTCGAGATTGATGAAGACGGTGCGATCGTTTGGCGTTCCCGTCTGTTTGATGACGGCGACGACGGTGAACTTGTCATCGTGAATGTGCTGGTCGCCGCCGCCGTGCTGAATTTGAAACTGCGAACCGACGTCCCAGTTGTTCACTCGCGCGACTTCGGATCCGATGATTGCGTCATAGAGCCCGCTGATTCTCTGGCCGCGGATTTCGAAGGGCGTATCCGGCATGTAGTCATGCTGAAAATACTCGCCCGTTGTCCCAACGATCGGGAATGCCCCCTGTTCCGTCGCATCACCGAACGCCAGCGGCACAGCCGCGACGACACGTCGGTCGGACTTGATTTCGTCCCAGTATGCGTACGGCAGATTTCCAATGGCTCCCTGAATGCGATACACGGCGCTCAGCACCAGTTGTTGCTCACTGCCCTGCGGTCCGATGATCAGGTCCCAGCCGATCGCTCGCTGGTTGAAGCTGCCTTCGACAGCGCTGAAGATCACCAGCACGATCACCATCAGCATGACTCCCAGAGCCACGCTGAGAGCCGTCAGCATCGAGGCCAGTTTTCTCTGCTTCACGCTCTTCCACGCAATGGTCAGCAGGTTCATGCGTTCGCTCCCTGCGGTTCGGCGACCGGCTTGTTGAAGTCCGCCAGCCTGTCGACTCGATCGAACGTCGTGGCGACCTCCATCGCGTGAGTCACCAGCAGCAGCGACACGCTGTTTTCACGGCACGTGTCTCTGATCAGATTCAGAATCAGTTCCTGATTGGCGGGATCGACGTTTGCCGTCGGTTCATCGGCCAGCAGCAGCACGGGCTTGTTCGCCATTGCTCTTGCCACTGAGACTCGCTGCTGTTCGCCGACTGACATCCGCTGTGGAAGATGGTGCAGTCGCTCTTTCAGGCCAACTCGTTCCAGCAGCGAAACCGCGAACCCCCTGTCGACACCACGTCCTGAGAACGACATTCCCAGCAGGACGTTTTCGAGCGCGGTGAAGGCCGGCAGCAGGTTGAACGTCTGGGACACGAAGCCGATTTTCGCCGCCCGGAAACGGTCGCGGACAACTTCCGGCAGTTGAGCGATGTCTTTGCCGTCGACAACGACCCGGCCGGAATCCGGAACGAGAATCCCGGAGATCACGTTCAGCAGCGTGGTCTTGCCACCGCCGCTGGAGCCCACCAGCGCGGCCTGTTCACCGCGCGCGAGCTCAAAGCGTTCGATGCCGAGAACCGGCAGGCGATTGCCGTTTGGTTCGCGGTAGGCTTTGCGGATGTGTTCCAGCAGCAGAGACAACAGCTTCACCCGTGGTCAACGGCCAGGCTCTGACTCG
>CAZHET010000623.1:0-3647 GCA_964531585.1 uncultured Planctomycetaceae bacterium
GCGACTGTGAGCCCCGGCCGCAGTGACTGACCAAGGCGAACGCCGAACTCGCGCGTGCGCTGCTCACAGTCACTGTGATATACAAATTCGTCAGGCATCAGCGCTGATAGATCGGCAGGTAGCCGTATTCGATAGCCAGAGCAAGGATACTCATGCTGGTCGCGTAGACCCGACCGGCGTTGTCTTCGCTGCCATGGATCGGCGTCCAGTAGCCGGCGGGATTCTGAGCCTTCAGGATCGTGCGATACAGCACTGGTCGCGCGGCCTGCCATTCTTCGCCGCCGACCTTGTACATGCCGACGGTGCAGTAGTAGACGCCGTAGTAGAAGTAGTGTTCCTGCATCGTGAGCGGACGCGACAGAATCAGTTTCGCCGCGGCCATTGTTTCGCGTGTGCGGTGTTCGCCGCAGACTTCCAGAGCGACGATGCCCGTTCCCGCGCGCGTGGCGGTGGCTCCGTGGCCAGCCATGTAGCCAAAGCCGCCGCCGCGTTCCACATGCAGCCTGCGGATGTAGGCGATGGCGCGGTCAATGTTGCGGCTCGGCACATCGCAGCCGATATCCTTCGCCGCTCGAAGTGCCAGCAACTGCCAGGCGGTGACACTCAGGTCAGCGTCGCTGCTGGTGGGTTGATACCGCCAGCCTCCGTCGTGTTCCGGAGGATGAGGATGGTTCTGAGCGTCGACGATCAGCTTCACAGCCGATTCGAGAGCCTGCCTGCAGCGAGCCGCCTGGACTTTATTGACCATGCCGGAAACTTCCGCCAGCATCAGTGTCGCGATGCCGTGACAGTACATCGGGCCGTGGGTGCGAGTTCCTCCGACGAGCAGGCCGTTCGGTTCCTGCTGGTCAAGGACCCAGTTGATTCCGTGAGTCAGATGGCGCCCGTACGGTCCTTCGTCGGGAACGTGGCCCACCGCCATGAACGCCATGATCGCGAGTGACGTTGTTGCTGTGGATTCTCCGAGCTGGTCCGACCGCCATGCTCCGGAAGGCCGCTGTTCCCGCGCCAGCCACTGTAGTGACCGGTTCAGGCTGGCATCGATTTCCTCATCGAATTCGTCTGCGACCAGACAGCGCGACGAAAACAACATGGTGGCCGCCAGGCTCAGCGTCACCAGAATTCGTGCCGGACAATGGCTGAGCATCAGCACGCTCCTTTTCTGCTCACCAGCCCGCATCGTGGCGGAACATCACCACAATGTGTGCTGCTTGTTGGGTCGTAGGCTGCATGTTACCTCACGGCGGCCCGGGAAACAGTCCGGCCGGGGTTCAGGCAGCACCGCAGAATTCGCTATGCTTCCCGGATCGATTGCTTGTCCTCAGTCCATTTCGACGGATCGAAGAGTAACGTGACTCAGACAATTTCGACTCTTGAACACCTGTTGCTGCACAGCCGACACGCGGATCACGAACGGCAGTCGCGAACAAGCCGGATCGCCGCTGCCGTGATGAATCAGTCGCGGCATCTGACGCAGCCGAATTTTCGTTCATTTCACCCCGAAGATCTGCGGCGGCTGTTTGATCTGTACGACGAGCACTTCTTCGACGGGCTGCTGCGCGGCGCTGTAGGGTGTCAACCGATCAGTTTTCGCATTTCGCCCCGCATGACAAAGGCCGGTGGCAAGACGACTCGCTGGACACCTCGCGACCCGAACCTTCCGCCGCGGTACGAGATCGCGATTTCGTCGACTCTGCTGTTTGAAACGTTCGCCGGTTTCCAGCGCGACGTAAGGGTCACAGGGATCGAATGCCACAATCGCCTGGAAGCACTGATGCGCATCATGGAACACGAAGTCGTGCATTTGTGCGAGATGCTGATCTGGCAGGATTCGAACTGCGGCAGACAGCCGTTTCAGGCGATTGCCGGTCGTCTGTTCGGCCACACGGATTACCGTCACGAACTGGTCTCACCTCGTGAACGGGCGGCGAAACAACTGGGCGTGCGAGCCGGCAGCAAAGTCGGCTTTCAGTTCGAAGGGCGCCGTTACGAAGGCATCGTTAACCGCGTGACGCGACGCGCCACGGTGCTGGTGCATGATCCGCGCGGACAGCGGTACAGCGACGGACATCGCTATATCAAGTTCTATATTCCGGTTGCGATGCTGGAAGTGATGGACGACTGAAGCGATCAGTGTTTTCGGCTGTCGCGTACTCCACCGAAGGCTCGAACGGCCGTCCAGAACCACGCCACGCCTGTGCCGGAATCGGCAGCGGACTGCAATTCCGTCTCAGATCCCTGTCCGTCTGAATCGACGCCTTCCAGCAGCGGCGACATTGCTTCGCTGGTTTCATCGGCGGACCGCGGTTGCAGCTCTGCGTCGAGTGGCTGAACTTCGCCAAACCGGGAAGTTGCCCAGTCGGTCGTCTGGACTCGCGACTGCACAATCAGATCGCCAACCGGTGTGACCGCGGCAGTGTCGCGCGTGTCGATGTCTGTTGAATCGCTCACTTCGGCCGAAACCTGATCACGTTGCGGCTGGGCAGCGGTCGTCGTGACAACAGCCGGTTCGGCCTGCTGGTCCTCGATTGCTTTCGCCTGAATCGCGGTCACCGGAACGCCGGTGGTCGGTTCGAGAGCGTTGACGACAACATTCAGTTCCTGAGTCACTGTGGCGACGTCGCCGTTGGCATCCTTCGTGATTGCGCTGACGATCAGTCTCAGGTCGTCCGCGGAGCCTGTCGGCAGTGTCAATTCCAGGCGGCTGAGGCGATCCGTCGGCACCAGCCAGCCATCATCCGCTTGCCGATGACCCGCGTTCAGGACCGCTCCGTCCGGGACGCCATCGATGCGAATCGTCAGAGTTTCACTGCCGTCTGAATCCCGCAGGCTGGCAGAAATTTCCAGTGGCACTGTCTGCCCCACGAAGCCTTGCGCCGGCTGAACAGACAGCACTGCCGGATCGGCGGCGGCATCGACAGCGATCACGTACTCGGCGGCAGAAGACCACAGTTCTCCGTCGAATGCACGGAAGGTCAATGTCGTTTTGCCGTGCCAGTTCGAGTCAGGGATGAACTGCAACTCTGCTGCCTCAATGTCAGCGGGATCAATCAACATTCCGGCTTCGACAGGTCTTCCATGCAGCAGCAGGCGACCGTTGCCGGGAAGTGTGTCGATGCGGATTTGTCCGATGCTGTCTCCGGCGTCGATGTCGGACGCAAGCAGCGTCACTATCGTCGCCGTGTCCTCAGTTGTCACAACAGCTCCGGCACTGGCTGCCGGGCTCTCATTGACGTCGGCGACATCGATCGTGAGAGCTTCCGTGTACGAACTGCCGCGGTCGTCGGTGGCACGCACGTTCAGCGTGTACGTGGAAGCCGTTTCGAAGTCGATGTCTGCACCAGCTTTCACCTGCAGACGGTTGCCTGCGATTTCGAAGGGCGTGTCGTCGATGACATTTCCGGCGGCGTCCACGATCTCGTACACGTGCGAGTCCGCCACGTTCCTGTCGACGGCAGAGAGAGTTCCCACCACCGTTCCGGCGGGGGAGCCTCAAGCAGCGCGCGGTCATTGGTCGATGAATGCTTTTTGGGCAGGGAAAAAGGGGAAAAAGGAAAAAGAAAAGGAAAAAGGGAAAAAGGTGTCAGGGGAAAAAGGTGTCAGGAACCGTTTATTTGAGTTTTGGTCTTCCTTGTGGGCGGGTGGTG
>CAZHET010000624.1:0-3647 GCA_964531585.1 uncultured Planctomycetaceae bacterium
AGTGTGCCACCGCGTCCGGAATCCGGTTTCATAGGCTGCAGCCGGAGCGAGAGGGGGCGTCGCCTGCATGTTCGCGGCGAATTTGTGTCGTGCACGTGCGTTCCGGGCTCACGGCGTTGTACCGGGTTGCCCGGGTTGCTCGGGTTGCTCACGTCAACTCCACCAGCGTTTCCAGCGATCGGCAGTACGCCCCAAAGGCTCCTTCGCCGAACAGCACGAAGCGGACTTCGTCCGGCTGCTTGTGCCATTTCACGAAGTCGATGCACGTTTTCAGGGACACGTTTGCCGCGAGATCCAGCGGGTAGCCGTAAACGCCGGTGCTGATGGCAGGGAATGCGATCGTCGAGCACTTCATTTCCACGGCGAGCTGCAGGCACGACCGGTAGGCCGAAGCGAGTTGAACAGGTTCTTCGCTGCGACCGCCCTTCCAGACCGGGCCGACGGCATGGAATACGTATTTCGAGGAAAGCTGGCCAGCCGTCGAAGCGACCGCGCTGCCGACAGGGCAGCCCTCGGGGTATTTCGCGTCTGTGTCCGCCATAATTTCCGGACCACCGGCGCGATGAATGGTACCGTCGACTCCGCCGCCGCCGGCAAGTTGTGAATTCGCTGCGTTGACAATCGCGTCGACCTGTTGTTCGGTGATATCGCCCTGCAGCAACTGCAGGCGGCAGTTTCCGATTTTGACCAGCATCTTCGTTTCCTTCTGCAAATCGCTCGCTGTTGTCTGTGCGGGGATTTTCATATAACGCCTGGCTCGTGCAAGGCCACGCGACATCGGGCGAATCCTCCGACTTCCAGAACTTCTCCAGCGCCGAAAGATCGTTCACCATGTCCAGCGACTCCTCCGCACTCGTCGTCGGAGTTCTCAGAGAAGCCGATCCAAACGAACATCGCGTGGCAATTGTTCCTGCCACGGTCGCTCAGATGAAGAAAGCCGGTCTGTCGGTGCTGGTCGAGCGCGGAGCCGGCTATGCCGCCGGATTCCCCGATTCAGAATACGAAGCCAAAGGAGCTTCTCTGTCGGCTGATCGCGATGCTGTGTTCCGTGCTGCGGATGTCGTTGCTCAGGTACGAGCACTCGGAGCCTGCGGAACTCATGGTGAGGCGGACACTGCGCACCTGCGCGCGGGACAGGTTCTCGTGGCCAGCTGCGACCCGTTGACGTTTCCGGATGCTGTCAATGCCATCGCAGAAAAGGAAGTCACCGCGTTCGCGCTGGAACTGGTTCCTCGCATTACCCGGGCTCAGAGCATGGACATCCTGTCGTCGATGGCAACCGTTGCGGGTTACCGAGCGGTTCTGCTGGCTGCCACGGCCGCGCCGCGAATGTTTCCGATGCTGATGACGGCCGCCGGCACACTGAAGCCTGCTCGAGTTCTGGTCATCGGTGCGGGAGTCGCCGGGCTGCAGGCCATCGCGACCGCCAAACGCCTTGGAGCCGTCGTTTACGGCTACGACATTCGCCCGGCCGTTCGTGAACAAGTCGAGAGCCTGGGCGGCAAGTTCGTGGAACTCGATGTGAAGGCCGAACAGGCCGAAACGAAAGGCGGCTATGCAAAGGAAATGGACGAAGACTTCTACCGCCGCCAGCGCGAAGCCATGAAGAACGTCATCGCCGATATGGATATTCTCATCACCACCGCCGCGATTCCCGGCAGGAAGGCACCCGTGTTGGTGACGACGGAAATGGTCGAAGCCATGGCTCCCGGTTCCGTCGTTGTCGATCTGGCGGCTGAACGAGGCGGCAACGTGGAACTCACGCAGCCCGGCAAGACCATCGAACATAACGGAATCAAAATTCTGGGCCCCGAAAACCTGCCGGCCGACGTGGCCGCTCATGCCAGTGAAATGTTCAGCCGAAACATGTGGACCTTCCTGCAACAGATCATCAAAAACGGACAGCTCTCGATCAACACGGAAGACGAAATCGTGCGAGACACACTGCTGACTCGCGAAAAAGAAGTCGTGAATGCACGCGTGCGTGAGCTGCTGGGTATGGAACCACTGGAAGCGGCCGTGAGTACATAACGACCAAGACACTGAATCGTTTAACCCGTGGTCGCAGACCAGGCCGGCTGAAGTGAGCTTCCTGCAAGGCGGCCTGGTCTGCGACCACGGGTTAAACGCATGTCCGGACAATCCTGACGGAATTCACATCATGCAGTTTCTCACTCTCGTTGCTCAGGTCGAAGCCGCGCTTCCGGCCGAAGTCACTAAAGCCACAGCCGATCTCATCGAACAAACCACCGCCGCGGCGGGTTCAGGTGCCAGTCACCTCATTCTGCTGCTGACCGTGTTCGCTTTGGCGGTGTTTGTCGGAGTGGAGATCATCGCCAAGATCCCACCGACGCTGCACACGCCGCTGATGTCGGGGTCAAATGCGATCTCCGGAATTACGGTCGTCGGCGCGATTCTCGCCGCTGGTTCGGACAACGGCGCGTGGGCGAGCATCCTTGGGTTTCTGGCCGTGCTGCTCGCAACCATGAACGTTGTCGGAGGCTTCGTGGTGACGAACCGCATGCTCTCGATGTTCAGGACGAGGAAGTAACCGGGCAGCGCGAAGTGCAGCCTGCCTTGCGGCAGGATGTGGTACCCAATGACATTGATATCTGATTCGAGGATCACCTGGTGAGTACCGATCTGATCGACCTGGCGTACCTTGTGGCCGCGATTCTGTTCATCGTGGGGCTCAAAGGACTGACGAAACCGAGAACGGCCGTCCGGGGCAACCTGATGGGGGCTTTGGCGATGCTGGTCGCCATCGTTGCCACAATGCTGCACCGAGATATCGTCAGCTTCACCGGCATCCTGATTGCCCTCGGCATCGGCTCGATTGTCGGAGTCATTCTTGCACTCCGCATTCAAATGACCGCCATGCCGCAGCTGGTCGCGCTGTTCAACGGACTCGGTGGCGGAGCATCTGTCCTTGTCGCCGGAGCGTACCTTGCCGGCAAAGAACACGCGGCAAATGTCGCCAGTGGAAACTGCTTCGCAGACGTTTTGACAGCAACGGCTGCGTCCGGGCTGATCGGAGCCGTCACGCTGTCCGGCAGTCTGGTCGCGTTCGGAAAACTGCAGGAACTGAAATTCGTTAAGGACATTTCCTTCCCCGGCCAGCAGATTCTCAACGCGGGCCTGGCGCTGGCTGCGATTGGCCTGGGAATGCTGCTCGTTATGCAGCCACAGCACGCACAGATCTGGTACTGGCTGATGTCGATCGTCGCTCTGGCACTGGGAATCTTTCTTGTGATTTCGATTGGCGGAGCGGACATGCCCGTCGTGATCGCTTTGTTGAACTCGTATTCCGGTCTCGCTGCGGCGGCGACAGGTTTTGTGCTGAACAACAATCTTCTGATCATTGCCGGTTCGCTCGTCGGAGCGTCCGGGTTGATTCTGACTCGCATCATGTGCGACGCCATGAATCGTTCTCTTCCCGCCGTTCTGTTCGGCACGCTGCAGGGTGGGACGAGTTCGCTGTCGGACGACGAAGCCTATGCGAATGTGAAGTCCACTTCGCCGGAAGAAGTTGCCATGATGCTGGAAGTCGCTCAGAACGTGCTGATCGTTCCGGGGTACGGCATGGCGGTCGCTCAGGCTCAGCACGCGGTCCGCGATCTCACCAACCTGCTGCTGAGTCGTGACGT
>CAZHET010000625.1:0-3647 GCA_964531585.1 uncultured Planctomycetaceae bacterium
CGCACTCTGTCCAAAATGAACGCATTCGATTTTGTCGTCACGGTGGCTTTCGGGTCGGTGCTGGCGGCGATCCTGACGTCGCGGAACGTTTCGCTGGTTCAGGGAGTCACTGCGTTGACCATGCTGATTCTGCTGCAGGCAACCAACACCTGGCTGGCCGTCCGGTTTCCGCCGTATCAGCGTCTCCTGAAGGCGCAGCCGACGCTGGTTTTCTTTCGCGGTGAGTTCCTTGTCGACGCCATGAAGCAGCAGCGGATCACCGAAGCGCAAATTCTGGCCGCCATGCGTCAGCAGGGAATCTGCGAACCGGCGCAGGTGGACGCGGTCGTTCTGGAGACCGAAGGCTCTCTGTCTGTCCTGAAAAACAGCGCAGCGTCACAGCAGGAACTCGGAGAACTGGGAGTCGACGTCGGCGATTCATTCCGAGAAACCCGAGCCGTGTGATCGCAACGTGGTCGCCAGGTGATCTGGCTGGGCCACGGCCTTGCACGTCCACTGCCGCATCAGCAGCGAGACGAAAGTGAATAGTACAGCATGCTGTTTACGGCACGTGGTTTGCAATCCTTCGGCCACCGTGGTGACAGCCGGCCGGCCACGTGGTGATAGCCGGCCACGGTGGTGACAGCTGAAAGACCGGGTGAAGTCGCACCCGGAATTTAGTCGGCCTTGAGACATTCAACAGGCAGGACAGGCTCCGCCGGACGAAGCAGCCAGGAATTGAATCATGCAACCACAAGTCACAAGACAACAGACTTCCGAACATCCGCCAACCTCGACATCCACCATGAACGCCGTCGTGTATGATGACTACGGTGATGCCGGGGTCCTGCATTCCGCTTCACGACCGATCCCGCAGCGGGATTCCGGCGAAGTCCTGATCGAAGTTCACGCCTCCAGCGTCAATCCGATCGACTATCGTCTGCGCAGTGGCGAGCTGAAAGGCCTGCTGCCCGGCGGATTTCCTCGAATTCCCGGTTACGATGTCGCCGGAATCATTGCCGAATGCGATGCAGACACGTCGTTCGCCGTCGGCGATCGCGTCATGGCGTTTCTGGATGCGACTCGCGGCGGAGCATGCGCAGACTTTGCCGTCACGGCTGCCGACACGGTGGCGAAGATTCCCGATGCGATGCCGTTCGAAGAAGCGGCCGCGATTCCTCTGGCCGGGACGACCGCTCTGCAGTCACTGCGCGATCATGGCAGAATGACGGCCGGACAGCACGTCCTGATTAACGGAGCGAGCGGTGGCGTCGGCGCATTCGCCGTGCAGATTGCCAAGGCCTGCGGCTGTCTGGTTGATGCTGTGGCCAGCGGTGATCACCGGGAATTCTGTGTGTCTCTCGGAGCCAACTCGTTCTGGGATTACCAGCAGGGCGACTTCACGGACAGCAAGGAACATTGGGATCTGATCTTCGACGCCGCCGGCAAGTCAAGCTACTGGAAGGCCAAACATGTGCTCAGCAAACACGGCCGCTATGTTTCGACAGAGCCGGACGTGAAGGGAATGCTGATGACCGTACTGACATGGCCGCTTTCGCAGTCAGGAACCGTGATGCTGGCGCGCCCCAGCGGCGATGACCTTCGCGAACTGATCGCCTTGTATGAAGCCGGTCAACTGAAAGTCTTCATCGACAGCCGCTTCCCGATGTCACGTGCGTGTGATGCACATCGTCGAATCGAAGACGGAGTGGATCGCGGCAAAGTGGTTCTCCTGAACACCCACTGACCCGCACAGGAATATCGCGACGAATCGGCATCGCATGTCCCCGCCGTTGTCCTTCGTAGCAACAGGCCATGACCACCACCTTCGCAACGGGCCGTGACCTTCACGCGGCCTGTGAGATAACGCATGACTTCCATGATCTCTGTTCATCCTTCAACTGCGAGCGGCCTGAGTGCGCGACAGCGTTCGTTCCTGTCCGACGTTGCGATCGGCCTGAGCCGAAGTCGGAAGACGCTGCCGTGCAGGTATTTTTATGACCGGCATGGTTCGCGGTTGTTCGACCGAATCTGCGAACTGGATGAGTACTATCCGACGCGCACGGAACTCAGCATCATGCGGCGATTCTGCAGTCAGATGGGTGAACGGCTCGGCGAACGTGTCATGCTGATCGAATTGGGCAGCGGCAGCAGCGTGAAGACGCGGCTGCTGCTTGACGCTCTCGTCAATCCCGTCGCTTATGTTCCCGTCGATGTGTCGGGCGAGCATCTGCGATTTACCGCGTCGCAACTGGCGGCAGAGCACCCGGAAATCGCAGTGCTGCCGGTTGAGGCGGATTTCACGACTCCGTTTGATCTGCCGACTCCGTCACGCGACGAGACTCATGACGCGGTGTATTTTCCCGGTTCCACAATCGGCAACTTTACACGTCCGCAGGCCGGTCGATTGATGCAACGAATCGCGGCCCTGTGTGGCGAAAACGGCGGCCTGCTGATTGGCGTCGATCTGCATAAGGACACGACGATCGTGGAAGCCGCCTACAACGATCAGGAAGGAGTGACCGCGGCATGGCGATTCATCCACACGCTCTGGAAGTTCATGCCAACGCCAACAACACGCAGGGCGATGAGCTGAAAAGTCGACTGAGGCACGGATTTGGCAACGTCTGGGAATGGACATCGAGCCCCTATGTGGCCTATCCGCGTTATCGAGTGCCGTCCGGCGCACTGGGTGAATACAACGGAAAGTTCATGTGCAATCAATACGTCCTGCGCGGCGGCTCGTGCGGCACGGCGTCGACTCACATACGTCCGACCTACCGCAATTTCTTTCCACCGGAAGCGCGCTGGCAGTTCACCGGCCTGCGACTGGCGGCTGATGCGTGAATCTACACATCCTTTTTGCCCAGCAGCCGCCGCTCGATCCAGCGAGCACTGATCAGGACGCTAACCGCGAACGCGGCTGTTTCCGCAGCCAGCCAGAAGCGACCGAGTCCCACGGCGATTCCGATGGCAGCCGTCAGGAAGATAGACGCGGCAGTCGTCAGCCCTTCGACTTCGGTCCCACGCCGATGAATGATCGTCCCGGCACCAAGGAAGCTGATGCCCACGACGATTGCCTGGATAACCCGGATCGGATCAGCGTCGATCACATCTCCGCTGCTGTTTTGCTGGAAAAAATCAATCGCATTCTCTGCCAGCAGCACGAGTAGTGCGGCCGCGGATGCAACGAAGATGTGTGTGCGCAAGCCCGCCGGCTTGTCAGCGAGTTCTCGCTCAAGGCCAATGGCACCTCCGAGCAGTCCCGCCAGGGCCACGGTGCCGAATGCTGTAAAATCGACCGGCAGTTCCATACACATCTTCGCCCGGTGGGTTACAGACATCTCATGAAAGCGACAAGCGCCTGTTGCTCGTCCTGGTTCAGCTTCAGCTGCAGGACCACATTAAAGAATGCCACGGTGTCGTCGAGAGTCAACAGACGTCCGTCGTGCAGATACGGAGGCGAGTCCTTGATTCCTCGCAGAGTGAACGTCTTGATCGTTCCGGCAGCGACATCGTAGTGGTCGTTGATCGTGTCCGGCTGGTAGAACTGATGCACTCCCAAATCGTGCATCCTGTCGTCCAGATAGAATGGTGCCGGATGACACGCAGCACATTGCGCTTTGCCAAAGAACAGCTCCTGACCGTGAAGCTCCTGTTCTGTGGCC
>CAZHET010000626.1:0-3624 GCA_964531585.1 uncultured Planctomycetaceae bacterium
GTCGCCTCCCTGACCGTGGCACGTTGCACAGAAGATTTCGTAACGCTGTTTGCCAAGAAGAATGAGTGCTTCGTCGACAGCCAGCGGAAATTCGGTTGTGTAGTTGGGAGCGGATTCATCGACGGACAGGAAAGCGGCCAACAGGGCTCGACGGCTGTCATTCGACTTCGCTTCAACCTCTGCAACGACACCGCTGTCAATCATGCCGCGGTAGTACGCAGAGTCTTCACGCAGGTCGCCTCGGGCAATTGTGCCGCTGACCTGAGGTCTCATTGATCGCCCATCAGCAAACAGCGGATTTGTCGTTTGAGCCTTAAACTTCGGCTGATGATCCATGTCGGAAATGAACGAGAGTCGCGGGGTCGTGGAGGTGGTCGATCGAGCCTTCGCGATCATCACTGGTGGCACTAACGCGAGCACACCCAGCACGGCACCGACCATCACGAATGCCCGAGGCAGTTTCGATTCGCCGGGGGATTCGACAGGGATCGCATCGAGTCTCAGGCATTTGAGTTGCCGCAGGAGTTCGGCAGTACGATCCGTGTCGAACTCTGGATCATCGCTATCGATCGCGAGGAAGAAACGATCATTGGTGGCTCGAGCGAACGCGGGGACGCGGAAAAGCCGATTCGCAGGCCGAGGCAGACCTCCCAGCGCAATTGCCCCTCCAAAAACTGCAAACGCGGCCAGCAGAATCGCCAGTTCAAAAGCCACAGGAAGACTTGGCAGCACCGAAAACATCGGCTTGCCGCTGATGATCAATGGATAATCGACGGCATTCATCCACCACGCCATCCACAGCCCGCCGCCCAATCCGACGACCGCGCCGGCAATGGCACCGTAGGGCAACGGCGGACGTTTGGCCTTCAGGATTTCATCAATGCCGTGTATCGGATAGGGAGAGTACACTTCGAACTTGCGATACCCCGCGCCGCGCACCGCTTTCGCCGCCGCTTTGATGCCTTCGGCTGTTGCGAAGGCAGCGAGTAATCCTGCTGATGAAGGCCTCGCTTCGACAGGTGCAACACGTTCAGGTTGAATAACGGTAGACATGGTTTTAGACTTTTCGTGCTCGATGTATGAGTTCGGCAGGACGCCCGGCACCTTCCGGCAAAACACTTTTCACCTCAGCCATTGCAACCACTGGCAGGAAGCGGCAGAACAACAGGAAAAGCGTGAAGAACAATCCAAAGCTGCCGATAAACATCAGGATGTCGACCAGCGTTGGACTAAAGTAGCCCCATGAGGATGGCAGGAAGTCTCGACTGAGCGATGTTACGGTGATCACAAACCGCTCGAACCACATGCCAACATTGACGAGCACGCAGATGGCCACCATGGCCCACGGAGTTGTGCGAACAGATTTAAACCAAAACAGCTGTGGTGCCAGAACGTTGCAACTGACCATCGTCCAGTACGCCCAGGCATACGGCCCGAATGCTCGGTTGATAAACGCGAACTGTTCGTACTGATTTCCGCCGTACCACGCGATAAAGAATTCCGTCGCATAGGCGTAGCCCACCATCATGCCGGTCGCCAGCACAATCTTGCACATGTTTTCGAGGTGCCGCAGCGTGACCAGATTCTTCAGGCCCAGGAACTGTCTCGCGGGCACCATCAAAGTGATCACCATCGCGAAACCGCTGAAGACGGCTCCCGCCACGAAGTACGGAGGAAAAATGGTGGTGTGCCAGCCGGGCACCTGCGACACGGCAAAGTCGAAGCTCACGATCGTGTGAACGCTCAGCACCAGCGGCGTCGCGAGAGCGGCCAGCAGAAGGTAGGCCAGTTCGAATAGCCGCCACTGCTTTGAAGATCCCGTCCAGCCCAGCGATGCGACACCGTAGGCGATGCGACGAATCTTTGACGTTGCTCGATCGCGTAATGTTGCCAGGTCAGGAATCATCCCGAGGTACCAGAACATCGCAGACACTGTCGCATAAGCCGTCACGGCGAACACGTCCCACAGCAGCGGGCTGCGAAAATTCGGCCACATCGCCAGCGAGTTCGGCAGCGGTGCCAGCCAGTACACAAACCAAACCCGGCCAATGTGAATTGCCGGGTAGATACCAGCGCACATCACAGCGAAGATGGTCATCGCTTCGGCGAAGCGGTTGATGCTCGTCCGCCAGTTTTGTCGGAACAAAAACAAAATGGCCGAAATCAGCGTGCCGGCATGGCCAATGCCCACCCAGAACACGAAGTTCACAATCGGCCAGCCCCACATCACTGGACTGTTATTGCCCCAGACGCCAATGCCGGTCACGATCAGATAACCGATCAGCCCAAACAGCATGACGGTCAGGCTGGACGTGAAGATAAATGCGATAGTCCACGCTCTCGGGGGCGCAGGACGTTCCGCAAGCGATGCGACCTGCTCGGTGATGGAGCTCAGCGAATTCTCACCAGTCATCAACGGCGGCCGAACGGCAGGGTCGATGACGGTGTTATCAATTTCGTTGAAGGTGATGGAGGACATAAGTTTTCAGTGTTCCAGGGAATCGTGATCGACAGGTTCGACAGAAAATGCCTCCGCTAACCACGGATGGGGGTTACGTATTCGTGCCAGATACTTCGTGCGCGGTTTCGTGTTCAGTTCCGCCAGCATGCCGTACGAACGCTGATCCGTGTGAGTTTTCGCGACGGCGCTGTCCGGGTCGTTTAGATCTCCGAACATGATTGCCTGTGCGGGGCACGCGACCTGACAGGCGGATTGAATTTCGCCATCACTGATCGACCGCCGTTCGTTCTTCGAGTCGATTTTCACGTCCTGAATTCGCTGCACGCAGTAGGTACACTTTTCCATCACGCCGCGGCTGCGAACGGTCACTTCGGGGTTCAGAATCATTTTCTGCAACACGTTTCCGGGCTGTTCCAGCGGCGCGTTGTAATTGAAGAAGTTGAACCGACGGACCTTGTAAGGGCAGTTATTGGCGCAGTACCGCGTGCCGACGCAGCGGTTGTAAACCATGTCGTTCAAACCTTCGTCGCTGTGTACTGTGGCCGCGACCGGACAGACCTGTTCACACGGAGCATTTTCACAGTGATGACAGGCCACAGGCTGGTGAGCGATCTCCGGATCATCCGGGTCCCCGGCGAAATAACGATCGATCCGCAGCCAGCTCATTTCGCGCCCGGCCAGCACCTGTTCCTGACCCACAAGTGGGACGTTGTTTTCGGACTGACACGCCACTGTGCAGGCGTTGCAGCCGATGCAGCGGTTCAGGTCAATCGCCATGCCCCATGCGTGTCCGTCGTACTCGCGTTCCTTCCATGGTGATTCCAGCGGTGGATGATGAGGCCCCCGATGAGCAGCAAAGTCGGGATGTTGCTTGTACTCTTCCAGCGTGCCCGTGCGGACGAGTTCTCCGAGCCGAGCGCCGATGGCTTCGAAGCCAACCGCATCAATGGCGAAGTGATCCTGAGTTGTCGCAAGCTTGTGAGTTCGCCCAGTGCGTGTGACGGTGACTCCGGTTAGCACTCGTGAGGTGCCATTCCTCAGGAGTGGCGTGACGTCAACGCCGACGGAAACGATATCTTCCGACTTTAATCCGGCGACGTGTCCAGCAACTGTTCGACCGTAACCGACGGCCACGTGGATCGAGTTTTCAGCGACTCCCGGCA
>CAZHET010000627.1:0-3607 GCA_964531585.1 uncultured Planctomycetaceae bacterium
GCACCGTTCAGCACGACAGTCACGGTGGGCACGACAGTCACGGTGGGCACGACAGCGCCATCCGGACGACGATCGGACTGAGGTCACGGACAGTGCTGACGCTTTCCGAAAGCCTGCGTCCAGCGCAACCTGACGACGCGTGCATCGCTGAACGGACCGTATTCGACTTTGCTCCGGGACCACTCGTGCGAACCGGCGCAGCGCTGGACGTCGCCATCGATGGTCATCCCGAGTTGATGTTCCTGCTTGAACCAGGCAACCTGATGACTCGGTGTGGTCTGTTTCAGCGTCTGGACGACGGTCGCCTCGGTTTCCTCACTGCGGACGGATCACGGGCCTTGTCCAACAGCCCGGTCATTCCCGAGCCGGCGCAGGCACCGACCATTGACGACACTGGACGGTTGACGTACGAAATTGATGGCACACGGATCGAGGGGGGGCGAATTGCGTTTGTCAGGATTGACGAACCGCATCGGCTGCACAGCGACGATGGCGTGTTGTTTTCCATTCCTCCGTCCGGTCTGCCACCGGTGATTGTCGAAGCCGCAGGGGTTTTGCGAGCCGGCTGGCTTGAAGTCGCGAACACTGCCCCGTGACAGTTTCGGCGTTCTGCGCGGCGGTCCAGGTCTTGGTCGCGAATCAGGCACTGCGCGTCGAGCGGCTGAAATTTCGGCACCCCGGCCGCTCGGCATGCCGCTGCACGCGCGGGAAGGCGGGCCGGCCGAATGCTTTGTAGCGTTTGTGACGGCCCCGGGGCGGCGGTCTGCTCCCTTTGGCGTAAGGGTTTCCGCTTAGACGCGAATTGGGAGCTAGTCTTTTAGTCGCCGGGGCCGGAAATCCTTCAGGCTGCTTAGAATCTGTCCAGGAACAATACCGTACGATGGCCTTCCAGGGCCGTCGGGATTAACGCGATGGCCGTGGAAGGCCATCGTACGAGAACACGGATTTGAAATTGGACAGGTTCTTAGTCCTGAAGACGCGCGTCTGCATCCCGGTCGTGGTAACGGTTCCGTCGTTAAGTGGCCCTAACAAAACCGGGACAGGCTAACAAAACCGGGACAGGCACCCTTGCAAGTCCATGATTGCATGCGATTTTTTGTTCGCCCGGGAGCCAGTCCCGGTTTTGTTAGGCGTCCTAAGTCTCGCGCCTGTCACAGCCAGAATCATGATTGAGGCCGCACAGCAGAATTGCCACGTCTACGACGACGTGTTCCTGCCCGAGTCGACGGACGTGGGCAAGAATGCCGGCGCTTCGGGTCGTCGCTGGTGTGCCGAAGGCGTGCGCAGCCGCGAGATTCGCGAGATCGAGCGGATACTGCGTGACACGTCGCAGAACATTCTGGACGTTCATCGCAACCGCGTCGCAGAATCACGCGCGGGCAGCGACGTTCTGCAGGAGACGATTCGGGCGCTCGTGACGACACTGGAAGGAAAGGATTCCTATACGTGGGGTCACAGCAATCGCGTCGCCGAGCTGGCTCGATTGACCGCGTGGCGGATGGGTCTTGGCACAGCCAACTGCGAACGGATCTACACTGCGGGACTGTTGCACGATGTCGGCAAGCTGGGCATTCCGGACACGGTGCTCAACAAGGCCGATCGCCTTAGCCGCAGCGAATACAATCTGATCCGCCTGCACCCCGTGATCGGATTCGAGATCGTGCAGCGAGTTCGCAGTCTTGCCGAAGTCGCGCCGGCCGTCCTGTATCACCACGAAGCCATCGACGGTTCCGGTTATCCGGACGGCTTAGTCGATCAGGAGATCCCGCTGGATGCGCGCATTCTGGGCGTGGCAGACGCCTTTGATGCGATGACGAGTGCTCGTTCGTATCGATCCGGCATGGCAGTCGAACGGGCCGAGGCGATTCTTCGCGATGGTGCCGGACGACAATGGGATCGCGAATGCGTGCAGGCATTCTTCGCCGCCACTGACGGCGTGCGTTTGTCAGTCTGCACGCGGTCGAATCGCCCCTCGCAGGATTCGTAAAGACGCCACTCGGCGGAGTTCAGGTCGTGGCCGCGGATTCCGGCCAGTAGCGCTGTTCGAGATCCTTCAGCAGTTCGTAGGCCGGATGGAGGGTGCCGTCGGGCCGAACCAGGGTCGGCCCGGATTCCTGATCCGGCAGAGGCTTTTGCCAGTCGAAGCAGTAGACGCCGGTGACTCGTTCCTTTGACAGGCACATCAGCAGGGCGTTTTCCAGCCACTGCGACTGCAGCACTTCCTGCTGAGCCGCACCGATGGCTGCATCGCCGCCGTTGATTTGTTCGGGCAGCGCCACCATGACGTTGATCGGAATCTGCAGCAGAGACCAGTGGTCCAGCAACTGCGACAGCGACAGCATATCGCGCGGCAGACTGGTCAGATCATCCTTGCCGAAGCGAACCTCCAGGTTGACTTCTGCAATTTCGACGCCGCCCCGGCGCAATGTGTCGACGAACTGAATCGGTGCCAGACGATTGTGTGTTTCACTGATGTATTCGCCCCACGGCTGCACGACTCGCACGCTGATCTGAATCTGTTCGTCCACCTGTCGCGCAGCGCCGACGGCTCGCAGAACCAGATTCAGCCGCTGTTCCTCCGCAAGGCCACACGCACCGCCGCGGTTGGCACCGCACACAACTTCCCAGTGACGAATCCGACCGACGTAATGTCCGACCACCGTTTCGACATAGTCAGACGTAAAACTTTGCATGTTGACCAGGTCACCCTGCCAGCATCGCATCCATGAGGGGAACCGGTCGCGCGACAGATCAACCAGCGGTCCTCCCATGATGAACAGGCGCTGACTGGCCGCCCAGTCAACCAGAGCGTCAGTTTCATCCCAGCGGTATTCGCCGTCGGATGGTTCCATCCGGCACCAGTCCGTGTTGACCAGCACCGCGTTGAACGCGTCGAGGTAGAGTTCAGGGGTTGACGGAATCTCCGCAAGCCGGCAGCCGAGAAACACCGGAAACTGCGTGGAACGCTGCCTTCGAAAGGCCAGCCGCTGACGCATGTACAGTTCGCACAGTTGATCCGTCGCATGGTGAGCGAGTCGCAGTGCTCGCACGGCCGAATCCAGCGAGCCTGGCGCCACGACCGCATTGCGAAACGTGCGGTGCGCCATGTCGCGGCTCGTGTCGACTTCCTGGGAAGAACGCAACCCGGCACCCGTCCACATACCGTAGTGGTTCCGCAGGCGTGACAGTTCACCGCGGGCCAGTTCGATCTCCAGCTTGTAAGGCTCCGGCGATTCGCGCAGGCAGGTTGTTTGTGCGACGAATTGTTCGGTGGGACTGACCTGGCAGAGAATTCGCAGACGGCTGCTTTCCGGCTGCGGTCGTCGGCAGGTCAGGATTCCGTCGGCCAGAGTTGTCTCTGACGGAATGACGCGTCCGTCAAACGTCACAAAGTCGGCACGCGCGATTCCTGTTTCCGAAAGCAGTCCGGGATGTTCGGTGTGAAACTGAATGATTCCCATTCGCTCGCCTGAAACAGGATCTGTCCGCGTAGTGACCTCAATGAGTGCGCACAGTAACGACTGAGCGCAGCCGTGGCTGCTTACAGCGGTGATGGTCGCAGTCGTGAAACTGGCTGGCGGACCGCCGTGCTCCGGTGGACCGGCTC
>CAZHET010000628.1:0-3595 GCA_964531585.1 uncultured Planctomycetaceae bacterium
AGTTTCGACCAGCTTGTCGCGCAGCGTTACGGACACTCGACGAAAGTGCCGAGCCTGGTTCTTGGCTGCGAACGGTCGAATCCGGGGATTCACAAGAACTATTCGATGCTCTACAGCTCGCACATCTCGTGGAGTTCGCCGACCGCCCCGACGCCGCTGGAACTGTATCCTGCCCTGGCGTTCGATCGGCTCTTCAAGGGTGAGGGAGAGCGGGGTGATCGAGGTGTGCTCGACGCGGTGCTCGGCGAGGCGAACCGGTTCCGCGGCAAGATCAGTGCCCGCGATCAGCAGAAACTCGACGAGTATCTCAATTCAGTGCGCGAGGTCGAACAACGTCTCGAACTGGCTGGCAAACAAGGGGAATTCCAAGGCTGGCGACCGACACTCGACAAGCCCAATGTGCCGCGGCCGCCCGAGGGCATTCCACAAAATCTTGCCGACCACATGCGGCTGATGTGCGATATTCTCGTGCTGGCGTTCCAGACCGATGCGACTCGCGTCTGCACGCTGAAGCTGAACAACGACCACAGCTACCTGCAGTTTCCTCATCTGAATGTCGAAGTCGGACATCACGAACTGTCGCACTCGGATCGCGGCAAGATGTCACCCGATTGGTTGAAGGTGAATCAGTTCTTTCTCGAGCAGTTCGCCTACATCGCCCGCAAGCTGGACGCGATTCAGGAAGGCGAGCGAACTGCGCTCGACAATTCCGTGTTGATGTACCTGTCCAGCATGCAAACCGGCAGCCACGACGCCAGCAATCTGCCGTGTGTGGTCGTGGGGGGCGGTGGCGGCCCACTGCAAGGCGGCCGTGTGCTCGACTACGCCAATCGGCCAAACCGCAGGATGTGCAGCCTCTATTTGTCACTGCTCGATAAATTCGGCATCCACCTGAAGGAGTTCGGTGACTCAAATGAACACCTGGCGGAAGTGTGACTGGCTGGGAAAAGTGCTTGAAATGAGAAGAGACAGCAGATGCTTGACAGCAGACAACCGATGAAGACTCTTCCGCTGCTCGTGGCCGTGCTCTGTCTGGGGTTCTCTGGCCCCGCAGTCGCGGATGAGTCCGTGGCCAACGAGTTGCGTTGGAACGTCGGCGAGGATTTTCCTGGGCATGCGCAGAAGGCAAATCCCAATGTCGATCGCGATGGCGAGCCTACCTGGCATTTCCTGCGAACGACCGGGATAAATGGTCCCGTCGAAACGCGCCAGTGGTTGCGGGATGGCAAGTACGTTCCGCTGACGGAACAAGGCGACAAGCTTTTTGATTCGCCGCTGGATGGCTGGGCGTATCGCGCGGGACAGCGGTTGGCCCCGCTGCTGGGAAAAGTAACCGCCGAATACGACGTGGGGCTGAAGTTTAAAGTCGGTGACATGCTCATCGCCCCAGGGCCGGAACATGCTGTGGTGATCGGTTGGCGCAGCCCGGTGGCGGGCATGCTGGAAATCCAGGGCGTGTTCGAGCACGCACAGAACTGCTGCGGCGTGAACTCGCAAATCAAGTGGTATGTCGAACGCGGCCCTGCGCCGGAGGAGAAGAATGGTTTCCAGCCCACTCCATTAGTTTCCGGGAATTCTAATTTCGGCAGCCCAAACCAGGTCGGTGAATTCCACATCAAAGATCAACCGATACAGCCCGGGGAATTCATCTACTTCATTGTCGATGCAGTCGCGGACGGAACTGGCACACCGCATCACGGCGACGCCACGCGATTCGACGTGACTTTGACGGTTCGTGGTGCGAAGCGGTCGCCACCGCCTTCGTTCGAGAAGGATGTCCTGCCGGTGCTCGCGCAGAAATGTCACGAATGCCACGGCGCGACGGTGCAGGAAGCGAAGCTGGATCTCCGCACGCTGTCGGCCCTGTTGCAGGGAGGCGAGAGCGGCCCGGCGATTGTCGTCGGTGATCCCGGCGGCAGTCTGCTGGTCGATCTGGTGGCTCAGGGCCAGATGCCACCGGAAGGCAGCGAAACACTGACGGTCGCGGAACTGGCTACCATTCGACGGTGGGTCAAGGCCCGCACACCCGCTGAAGAGCAGATCGTGGCGTTGCCGCCCCGTACTCAAGTCAGCAAGGAAGATCGGCAGTTCTGGGCATTTCAGCCACCGCGGAAGTCCGAGGTTCCGCTGGTGCAGCACGTGGACCGCGTTCGCTCGCCGATCGATGCGTTCCTGCTCTTGAAGCTGGAAGCCAACCAGCTGACGTTTTCTCCGGAAGCCGATCGTGCCACGCTGATTCGCCGAGCGTATTTTGATCTGATCGGCCTGCCGCCAGAGCCAGCGGCAGTGCAGGCGTTCCTGGATGACCAACGGCCCGATGCCTGGGAGCAGCTCGTGGATGAGTTGTTGAAGTCGCCCCACTACGGCGAGCGGTGGGGGCGGCACTGGCTCGACGCGGCCGGTTATGTCGACAATCGGTTGTTTGACGGGGATCTCTCCTCGATCTATCCCAACGAAGGAATCTGGCGTTACCGCGACTATGTGATCAATGCATTCAACGCTGACAAACCATACGATCGCTTTCTCACTGAGCAACTCGCGGGGGACGAGATGGTTGATTGGCGTCGCGCCGACTCGTTCACGCCCGAGACGCTGTCACTCCTGTCGGCTACGGGATTCATGCGATGTGTCGAGGATCACACCAGCGAGCCCCAGTATGGCATCGACAAACGCTACGAAGTCGTCAACCAGGTCGTCGACATGTTTTCAACTTCGGTGCTCGGCCTGACGATGGAGTGTTGCCGCTGTCATAACCACAAGTACGATCCGCTGCCGCAGCGCGATTACTACCGCCTGATGGCCTGCTTCGAACCGGCGTTCAACGTCCACGACTGGAAGCGACCGCAGGATCGGTTCCTGGCGGATGTCTCGCTGACACAGCGAGCTGCGATCGAGGCACACAACGCCGCGCTCGACAAGCAGGTCGCCGACCTGCAACCGTCTCTGAAGGCCGCTGAGGAAGCCACGGAAGAAACCCGGATCGCCGAGCTGAAGAAGCAGATTGGCGACTTACAGGCACTGAAAAAGTCCTACGGCAAGGTGCAGGCACTGTGGGATGTCGGGCCCGCTCCGACGTCTCGCGTCCATCGGCGAGGAAATGTGCATGCTCCCGGCGTTTTGGTACAGGCGGGGTTCCCCGAGATCCTCCAGCCACCGGGAATTCCGGTCGAGGCCATTTCGAGTGACGTGGCAGGTGAGTCGAGCGGTCGACGACTGGCCCTCGCGCGTTGGCTGACTCGGCCCGATCATCCGCTGACCGGGCGAGTCATTGTCAATCGCGTCTGGCATCACCACTTTGGACGCGGCATCGTGGAGACGCTCGGGAACTTTGGCCGATCGGGAAGTCTTCCGACGCATCCCGAGTTGCTCGACTGGCTAACGGTCGACTTCATCGAACACGGCTGGAGCCTCAAAAGTCTGCACCGACAAATCATGCTGTCAAGTGCGTATCGGCAATCCTCGCGGCGACCGCCGGTCGATGATGTGCTCGAGTCGCCCTTGGCTCGCGGCGAAGAGGTTGACCCGAGCAACGCTCTGCTTTGGCGGATGAACCTGCGTCGCCTGGAATCCGAAATCGTCCGCGACTCGATCCTCA
>CAZHET010000629.1:0-3544 GCA_964531585.1 uncultured Planctomycetaceae bacterium
TCAATGCAGACACCGGCGGCTAGCGCCGTGCCGCTCACAAAGTGAGTGCCATTGGTCATGCGCCAACCGCCGACTGTTCGGACCGGGGCGCTTTGCCTACGCATCCGCGGCGACGACCGATATGTGCTCGGCCTGCCCCGGATCGGCGTCCGGATAGTCGCTGCGAAAATGCACTCCGCGGCTTTCTTTTCGCGCCAATGCAGCCGCGGTCATGACTCGGCCGACCAGCATCATGTTCTGCAGTTCCCAGCCTTCCGGGTTCGGCAGGTCGCGGCGGCAGACGTAGTTCGCCCAGAAGTCGAGTTGCTGCCTGGCCGCTGTCATGTCGCGTTCGTTCCGGCTGATTCCCACGCTGCGCCACATCAGACTGCGCAGCGAGTTACGCATGTCGGCCAGGTCAAGACCACCATCCTGTTCCGCGTGCAGCCCCGGCAGCGAAATCAGCGGCGGAGCCGTGAAGCTGTCGGCCATGTCCAGCGCCGCGCTGGAAGCATGTTGACCGCACCGCAGGCCGAACACGACGCCTTCCAGCAGACTGTTGCTCGCCAGCCGGTTCGCTCCGTGAAGGCCGGTTGAAGTGACTTCGCCCGCGGCCCACAGGCCCGGAAGACTGGTGCGTCCGTCCGTGTCCGTCGTGACTCCACCGACCATGTAGTGAGCCCCCGGCCGAACGGGAACCCGGTCCCTGGTAATATCCAGGCCGAAATCAGCGCACACCTTTCCGATATGAGGAAACCGGCGACGAACCTTGTCGGCCCCGATCGGCGTCAGATCCAGGTACACGCACGGATGAGCAGTCTTCGCCATCTGCAGTGTGATGGCCTGGCTGACGACATCGCGCGGAGCCAGCTCCATCGCTTCGCTGTAGTCGCCCATGAAACGGTATCCTGTGCTGTCGACCAGCTGAGCGCCCTCGCCGCGAACAGCTTCGGTGATCAGATGCCGCGAGCTTCCGGCGATGTACAGCACGGTCGGATGGAACTGCATGAATTCCATGTCGCGAACTTCGCAGCCGGCTCGAAACGCCAGCGCGTGTCCATCGGCGGTGGCGATTTGAGGATTCGTGGTTTCGCGATAGATGGCTCCCGCGCCGCCGGTACACAGAATCGTTTGTTTGGCCCACACGAACGTGCGTCCGTGGTTGGGATTCCACACGAGTGCTCCGCAGCACACGCCGTCGCGAGTCAGCAGGTCGATTGTGAAGGTCTGTTCCCAGATATCGATGTGCCCGGATTCCACAGCGGTGCGGTGCATGGCTCGCATCACTTCCTGACCGGTGGCGTCGCCGAGTGCGTGAGCGACTCGCGGATGACTGTGGCCGCCTTCCAGCGTCAGAGCCAGTTCGCCCTGGACGCGATCGAATTCCGCTCCGTAACGAATCAGTTCGCGGATGCGGGCGGGAGCTTCCCGGACGACGAATTCCACAACGGCTTCGTCGCACATGCCCTTTCCCGCCGCCACCGTGTCGGCAACATGGCTGGCGAAGTCGTCCAGCGGATCGAGCACTCCGGCGATGCCTCCCTGAGCATATGCGCTGTTGGACTGCTGCAGCCGGTCTTTCGTGACGACGATTGTGCGCAGCGACGGATCAATCGCCAAAGCCGCGCGAGTCCCCGCGATGCCGCCGCCGATCACCAGCACGTCGGCAAACAAATGTGGCACGCGCTTGGGTTCAAAGGGAACCAGATAGCGTCGAAGCGTGGGAACCTGAATGCGCGTTGGGGCCATAAACGGCGACTCTCCGGCTGCAGTGACATGAAGCGGCCGTGCGAGTGTAGTCGCCCGGCAAGTTTTGGCGAAGCGGGCACCCGCGCACCGGAACTCCGCAACGGCAACGGCAACCTCATCGGGTGGGACACGCCATCGGGTGAGCAACGCGCAATGGGACTCACTTTGTGAGCGGCAGGCGCTAGCCCAATGTCACTCACTTTAGCTCTGATCTGTGAGCGGCACGGCGCTAGCCGCCGTTTTTTCCCAGCGTTTTTTGATGCAAACACCGGCGGCTAGTCCCGCGAGTCAGATTTGGCTGTCCATGATGATTGAGGTCGGCTTGTTTTTTGGTCGCGTTTGTCTTCCCAGACTTTGCAGTTTGTCAGTTTGAGCTTCACTTGCAGGGCAGGTTTCTCCTACACAGAGGGTTGTGGTTTTAACCGGAGTCTTCCAGGGAAGGAGAACATGATGCCCGGCAAGGCAGCCAGAATTCCGCTTTCGGAAAAGCAACTCGAGATCCTGCAACGGATTAATCGCGAATCCACCGCCCCCGTCCGTCTCGTACAGCGGTGTCGGATCATTCTCATGGGATTCGAGGGACGATTGAATGAGGACATCGCCGCGGAGGTCGATCTGCATCGACGGCAGGTCGGTCTGTGGAGACGACGGTGGCAGCAGTCGTTCGAAGCCCTGATCGCCATCGAATGCAGTGAAACGACAGCAGCGCTGCGAAAGGCCATTGAAGACGTCTTGTCCGACGCACCGCGTCCTGGCAGCCCGGGAACGTTCACCGCCGAGCAGGTGACGCAGATCATCGCCATCGCCTGCGAACCGCCGGCGAATTCCGGACGACCGATCACTCACTGGACCGGACGGGAAATTGCCGACGAAGCCATCAAGCGGGGAATCGTTGAATCCATTTCGGTGTCTCAGGTCAATCGCTATCTCCGCAGTGCCGCGCTGCAGCCCCACCGTTGTCGCTACTGGCTGAACACCAAAGAAAAGAATGCCGAGCTCTTCCAGGCTCAGGTCGAACAGGTCTGCCAGACGTATCTGCAGGCCCCGCAACTGTCTTTTCAGTGCAATACGCACACCGTATGCACGGACGAGATGACCGGTGTGCAGGCTCTGGAACGCAATGCGGAAACGATTCCGATGCAGTCCCATCAGCCCGAACGGATTGAGTTCGAATACACCCGTCACGGGACGGTGTGTCTGATCGGGAACTGGGACGTGGTTGCCGGACAAATGATCGCCACAACGATCCGCGCCACACGGACCGACGAAGACTTCTGCTGGCACATCTTCCACACGATTCAGACGGACCCGGATGCGGGCTGGGTGTTCGTTGTGGATCAGTTGAATATCCACTGCAGTGAAGCTCTTGTGCGACTGGTCGCCCGGCTGGAAGGAATCGACGAAACCGAATTGGGGAAAAAAAGGTCGCTGCGGAATCCTCAAATCGATGGCCACCCGTCAGAAGTTCCTGTCCGATCGCAGTCACCGCGTTCGGTTCGTTTATCTGCCGAAACACTCCTCGTGGCTGAACCAGGTCGAAACGATTTTCGGCATCCTGCAACGTCGCGTGCTGCGTCGCGTGCTGCGTCGCGGAAACTTTCGGTCCACCAGCGAACTGAAAGAACGACTGCTTGAATTCCTCGACTACTTCAACAAGACCTTTGCAATGCCCTTCAACTGGACCTTCACCGGCCGCCCGCTGGCACCGCCCCGTGACCAGCGTCCAAAAACCTGGAAGGAACAATGGATCGCCAAACGACAGGCCCGAAAACTAAACTCCTCCATGACACTTTGATTCAGACCTGCGGGACTAGCC